>SYHW01000014.1 GCA_005799065.1 Bacteroidota bacterium | reverse complement strand
GATATTGGTATCGATCATCCGGTCCCAATCTGCCGGATCCTGACGATGCACCGGCTCGAGACTCTGAGACAATCCGGCATTGTTCACCAGCAAGTCAATCGCCTGCCAATCTTCATTGAGCCCTTCCAGAGCGGTGAAAGTGGCCGCCTCGTCGCAAACGTCAAAGGTTAAGGATAACGCTTTAACCTGCGGAAAACGATCTTCGAGTTCCTGTACCAGTGCGTTAAGACGTTCCGCCCTGCGGCCAGTAAGCACCAAATCCCAGTTTTCTGCTGCCAATTTTCGGGCCACAGCCGCGCCAATACCTGCCGTGGCACCCGTCACCAACGCCAACTTGCGGGCCAAATCGCGCGTATTCATCATTCGAAATGAAACGATAAGGTGATGGTGCGTCCCAATAGAGCATCGAGTGGCGCGCTGTAAATGTGTCGCTCCGAGACCAAAGTATTTCTGATACCCTGCGAAAAGCGGAGTTCAGGCGACATTTTAAAGAAGGGGAAATAAAGATCCATACCCACGCCAAAATCAAATGAATAGTCGTGTCGCCTGAGTTTTACCCGCTCTACATCATCAACTACACGTTCCTGAGAGGCCATATCAATGCTGTATTTGAAACCACCAACGACATACATTCGATAACTTCGGATTCGGTCTGAGCGCCATTTAAACAATAATGGAAAATCGAGGTTCGCCATTTGCACCGACTTACGTAAATCACTGCTTGGCCGGGTATAGCTATAATACATATCGCGCTGCAAAAACATCAAAGTTGGCGTAAAACGCAGGGCGGCATGTTTTGCCAAGCGGAAGTCGCTGACCACACCGAGGTGAAAACCTGGACCGTGGCCGGAGCGCACGTACCGTAGACTATCGTCGCGCTCCAATACGGCATCATCTAGACTAATGGCGAATCCACTGCTGTTGAGGCCAACCAAGAACCCGTAATGAACCGCCTTTTCGTCGTAATGACTAAAATTCATTTGGGCATGCACGTTGGCAGTAGACAATCCAAAAAATAGGGCGGCAAAAAATGGCCAATACTGAATTTTGATTGATGCGCTCATTTCTTTTGTGCGGTGTATAAGGTACAAATCCCAAATGTCAGCCGTTCTTGTTGTACTTCACAAAAGCCGGACTTTTGTAAAATACGCAGAAATTCGTCTCCTTCCGGGAATGCCGCCACAGAGGCGGGTAAATATGTGTAAGCCGAGGCATCACGCGACACCCATCGACCCAATGCGGGCAATATATGGTGAAAATACAATTTAAATAAGGGCGCAACGAGCGGCACACGCGAACGCGAAAATTCAAGAATGGCCACCACACCGCCACCTTTCAGCACCCTAGCCATCTCCGATAATCCCTGTTCCAGTTGCTCAAAATTGCGCACGCCGAAGGCAACAGTCACCGCATCAAAATAATCTTGAGCAAAGGGCAATTGTTCGCTGTCGCCTTCTACGAGCTGAATGCGATCCGCTAAACCCTTTTTTCTTATTTTCTGATCGGCCTGCGACAACATGCCCGGAGAAAGATCGAGACCAACAACCTCCTTTGGTTTCAATTGAAGAAGACCAATAGCTAAATCACCCGTGCCGGTAGCTACATCCAATATTCTCTGGGGTGCATATGGCCTTAATCTTTTCAGTACACGTTTGCGCCATTGTATATCAATTCCCAGCGACAATACGCGGTTGAGCAGGTCGTAACGCTCCGAAATGGAGTCGAACATATCGGCAACCTGCTCTTTTTTGGTTCCGGCCTGTCCGGGATATGGCGTTATACTGGGCAAACTATGGTGAGTTGAGTGGTCTTTTTGCTCGTATGATGGTTTTTTTGCACGTATTAGTTAGTCTTTCCGCTCGTATTATTTAGTCTTTCCGCTCGTAAAACTTAGTGCGCGTAAAACTTTCTGCTGTAGATGCTTGCTTCATAAATAAACTAAACGCACTGCACATTAAAAAGTTGCAAAGATACTAGATAAATTAGCCATACCCTACCTTTGTACGGATGAAGTCAACCCCACCCCCATTTGTGTATGTGTCGAGTCAACTCGATGTACAGAAGATGCCTACCCCAGACCGCGCCGAATTCGCTGTAGCGGGCCGTTCGAATGTGGGTAAATCCTCGCTCATCAATATGCTGGCCGGACATAAAGGATTGGCTCGAACGTCCGGACAACCCGGAAAAACACAAACCATCAATCATTATAAAGTTGGAAATCAATCCTATTTGGCCGACCTACCCGGCTATGGCTATGCCCGAGTATCTCAGAATATGCGCAGCGAATGGTCCAAGCACCTCAAAACTTACCTTTCCAAAAGAAGTAACCTGTGTTTTGTGCTCTTGCTCATTGATTGTCGGGTAGAGCCACGACCCAACGACCTTGAGTTTGCACGTTTACTGGCTCAAAATCAACGTTCTTTTGCCATAATTTTTACAAAAACCGATAAACTAAAGTCAACTGCCCTCAAAAAACAAACAGATGTATTTCTGTCTGCCCTCCCAAGCCCACCTCAATGCCATTTCTTTTCATCGGCCCAAACTGGACGTGGGCGAGAGGAAATTCTAAAATTTATTGCGGAACATGCCCACTCCTTTCCATCGGCAGAATTGCCTGTGGATTAGCGATTGAACATTTGTATGTGGCGCACCAATTTGGTTCGACCACTTTGCGTGTGCACGAGCTTCAAAATATACAAACCAGCAGGCAGATCACGGGTGTCCACTTGATGCCGGTTGTGATTCGCATCAACAAACCATTCACCCTCTTGAAAAACCCGCCCACCAGGTTCTAATAAACTCCACTGATAAAGTCCAACAGACTCAGCTTTCAAAAGTCCAGCAGACCCAACTTCCAAGAGTTCGGACCAATCGCAAATGACCGACCCGCCTACATTCGAGCTGCATGTGCAAGGCAATACCCCTCCAGGGGTAACTTCGTGAACGGATGTCCCCTGCTGTACATTTATGTGAAGATCAAGCACAACAGGAAGATGATCCGAAACATTGTATAAGGCATTCGACACCGACACAGGAACAGAACCGTTGAAAGGCGATTGCACATTTCCCTGAAAACGTTGACCGTCATTTCCGATGCTTCGGTAACTCCCCGTGATGTACCGAATGCCGGCAGAGTCCCCCAAAATGCGTCGATTCACTAATATTTGGTCAAAACGATCATCAAGACCGCCCCCAGAAAAACAGACAGTGCCGCTGGTTCTGGTCGACTGCGTATGCCACTGCGCAAAAGAACTGTTGTTGTTCCAGGTTCCAGGCCTGTTGATGGGATCGTACAAACGGTTGTCGGGTTGCGTATGGTTCACCATCTGACTGTACGCCAACTCACTGCTAGAACCCATATTGAGATCACCCATCACCAAAATATTCTCATTCAAATTTAGTTGATCGAGGTATGACATAAGCGCAGCAGTTTCTTGGGCCCTTGTAGATGCATCCGATGGTGTGGAACCCGCCTTCAAGTGGAGTACAACCACATTAAGCCATAGCGTATCACCAGAAGGAGGTATCTGACGGTAAAACATGCGATAATACATCAGATCACGCACGGCAGACGAAATGGGAAATTGACGAGAAATGCCAAGTTTCTGGTTGTCATAATACAATATACTCACAATAGTAGAGCCGGAGGGATTCATGAGGTTGGCCCGTGCCCAACGACTCTCACCCGCGGTGTTGAGCACATTATTTAGAATAGACAGCGTTACCGCACTGCTGGGGCCTACTTCTTGAAATCCAATGATGTGTGGACGAACATGAGGAATGATGGTACGTAGATGCCCTTCCTTTACGGATTGCACGTTAACCGTTGGCGTACAATCGGTAGTCGATGAACCAAAATACATCAAATTATAAGTCATGACCCGTAGCGTATCTGCCGCAAAAACAGGCCCATGCATACTAAGGCAGAATAAGACCATCGTTAATCCGCCCCCCCATTTCGATAAAAAAACCCTCCGAAGAGGGTCTTTAAAAGGCACAAATATCATTGAATTACTTGCGGCGGTAGCGCTGATTGAATTTATCGACTCGTCCTGCTGTATCAACCAATACCTGTTTTCCTGTGAAGAACGGGTGTGATGTGTGCGATATATCCAATTTAATAACTGGATATTCATTGCCATCCTCCCATTTCACCGTATCGCGTGTTTCTGCGGTAGATTTTCCCAAAAACATATAGTCGTTAGACATATCCCTGAAGACCACAAGACGATAGTTGGATGGGTGAATATTCTTTTTCATAACCGAGTAATTTCTTTAAAGAGGCGCAAAGATACGAAAAAATCCATGATATGGATGGCTTATCGGGTTAAAATCATCTTACGGGTCTTTGATAAACCATCGACACGCAGCGTGTAGAGATAGATTCCAGACTGTAGATGTCCAAGTTGAACATCCTCCTCATGCAAGCCCGCTTCTCTACGCTCTGTTTGCCCTTGCCACAAAACCCGACCCGATAGATCTTGGATCAACAGCTGTGTCTTGGCTCCCTCCGACAATTCATAGCGTATACGGGTAGAACCGGTAAACGGATTCGGATAATTCGGGTGCAAAATAAATCCACCTTGAGTCAATTCCTCAACGCTAACCAAATCACAGGGTGCAGAAACCTCCTCGAAGCAAAAATCATCAATCGCGAAGCCTTCACCTTGGAAGGCATCATCCGATGCAAACTTGAAACGGAAGATAACACGACCGGTGCTGATGGTATTGAAAATATGGGACATATCCATCCATGCACTGTCGCTTTGTCCAGACCAACCAAAACCAGCATTGCTGGGTGACACCGTATAGTCCTTTAATGAATGAACTACATTGTTATACCAATTGAAGGTAACCGTATCAATTTCGCCCCAATTCAAGAATCGGATACCACCATTCGTAGAGTACTCAATGGTTCCTCCATCTCCATGCAAAGGTGCGTTGGTGATGTTATTCGCCCAAAAATCGGTTAAGAATTTAGTTTTGAAACTAACGCGATAACAAGAGCCTTGCTGAACACTAAAAATCGGTGTGAACAAAGCAGAGGAATCATACGGACTATACGTACTGTCTGCATCGATATACCAACAATTAGAACCACTTGCCGCACCATTCATGAATCCCTTTGCCGGTGTACCCTTGGTCCAACTGTTTCCACCACTGCGCAAAGTCGACCAATTTCGTGTGAGCCATTCAGGCAGGGCGCCATCGAAATTATTGCAATAGGGAAATGAACTGATGACAGGGAATCCGATCGCTTCCGTACAGGCCGTGTCGTTGTAGGGGTATTGGTCGGCTGTGCCATTCGGCTGAGAAACATCCACACAAATGGTATTGGTCCCCTCATTTAGGAAGAAAGGCGACTGAAACTGGTAAAGGGTATCCGCCATAAAGCCAAGATTCAAGTTATTAATGGTAAGCGTTCCTCCTGGAACCGCTAACCCATTCAGAATCAATCGCGCATTAACTGAATTCAATGTATTATCGCCATTGTTCCTAATCCGGGCAGAGGCAAGTACTGTATCGGTAGCCGAAGGGAATGGCTTATTGTAGATGACTTCCATCACTTCAGCCCCTTGTGCATGTCTGTGATGAATAAACAACTCATCGATAATGTTGGCATTCGCCCTTAATGAAGTATTGGTACTGTAGGAGAAGTTTGATTTACCTTGAATTTCCAATAAAAATGGCTCACCCGGCGTGTAAAAACCCTTAAGCGAAACATTCTCAAGCGATTGGAATGTACCGGCCGTGGTGCGGGCGGGTGCGTTGTACACTTGCTGTCCATTCACCAAAACCCTTAGATAAACATTTCCCGCTCCTGATGTACCGGATGCACGGAGTATCTGTTGTAAGCGAAATCGAATGTGCAAGTTGGTGTCATTCACCGTACTCGAAACCGGCATCGCGATCTGCCGCAATCGATCTGGGTTAAAGTTCGCATTCCATACACCACCCAAAGTAGGCAGAGGCACAGCCGCATCCCATGTGCCACCTGAGCCCTCCAAAATCAGCGCCTTACCACTACCGCCGGTAACAGCGGGTATGGGCGTTGCCAGGCCAATCGACGATGGGGCAAGACAATACAGGCCCAAAGGATTAAAACCATCAAAGGTATTTGTATGGATTAACCTTATGGGGGGTGAGCCTACGAGCAATCGGATAAGCGTGTCATTATTGGTGACTGGGTCAGTAACATTTCGCACAAAGACACGTAAGGTATCTGGTCCCAGTAATACATTGATTGGCGTTGACAACGTAATGGTATCATATCCTTTGGGCTGAATGGTTCGGGTCAATGATTGGGTCTGTGTGGCGCCCGATGCCAGCCTGTATCCCAGAACGAAACTACCAGATGCTGTATGACCAATGTTGCGCACCACAACCCGTACCCTAGTTGGCCCTGCGGGGTGACATATCGAAGCCGCCGGTTCGAGGATATTCACCACCATCAAATCCAATGCCGGTATCGCCCGAACGGATCGGCTGGCTGTATCGTTTCTCCGCACAGTATCTGTGGGCAAACGATGGAACGCCCTCAAAGTATAACAACCGGGAGCGGGCGAGTTAAAACCACGCAAAAAACGAATCAATTTGGTTTGATTTGGGGCTATGGTGTCTAAGTGAATGTAATCGGTCGGCCACAACGGAGTTACAACTGCGGTACCGGTTGATAAACTGATATTAAATGGAATCGTACGCAATGTATCTCCTCCGTTGTTGCGAACCAATACGGAAACGGTATCAATCGCACGCAGGCTATCACCACTGATCACTGGTAAGCAATTTCCAATGCCGGGTGCAGTCAATCCGATCAGTTCCAATTCAAAGGGAGGCGGAGGTAAAATCTCGAAATTATCGATTACTACTCCTTCACCGGTGCCGCTCTTGAACTCAAAACGGAATCGAACACCTCTGCCCGCCCGATAATTGAATGAGGTCGGTAGCCGAAGCATATGGGTGATGTATCCCGTATCTGCCGCAGTTTGTGTCCACGCCGCGCCACTAACGGTACCAATTGCCACCGAACTACTGTACCAAGTTTGGTTGGGGCTCGCACCATCCGCAATACCACCTAATATCTGCCATGTATTGCTTAAGGTATCGGCCCAACTCAATCGAATAGCCCCACTTCCTGCTAAGCGCTTGTTCATTCTAAAGCGAACAGTAGCGTTTACAACGTTGTTGAAACGAATAATAGGCGAGTACAAATAGGCAACAGCATTGGCTGCAGGCACCCCAGATAAATTCGTCGCCCAAACATTGGGGGCGGAGAATGCTGAATTCAGGATTGTGCCAGTAGGTATGCCTCGCTGCCAAACGAGGGGACTTGTACCCACCGGAACATTCATCCACTCATCAATCGATCCATCGAAATTATCAAGGTAACCCACCGTACGGAGGGGAACGCCATACATCTGCACCGACAAAGTATCATTGGTTCGGTTCTCGTCATTGGGGAACAATGAATAGATGCGCACCGTAAACCAACCTTCAGGAACAGAAGGAATGGTATCAAGCCTGAAAGCGGTGGTAAACGACGGACCAAATGCATTAGGATTAATTCGTGTGTTGATGAATGTGGTATCGCGGTAGGTGCCCAACTCCACAACGATTGGTATAATGGTATCAATGATAGAACGTCCAAAATTTCGGAAGCGTGAAAAAAGCACTAGGTTGTCCCCTGCAATTCTTTGGTAGTTGTTGTTGGCAATTGAAACAGGCAAATTAGCCGCATTAGAAGCAATGGTAGTCAAAGCCAAATCTACCACCGGCGGGAAGGTTATGCTGATATCGTCAATGGCCACCCCATTAGCCTGTGCCGTGGCATTGGAACGAAAAACAAAGCGGAATTTGACCTTATCGTTCGGGATCGGACGGTTTGCACCTTGGAGGTTTGCTTCGCTCAATCGGCGTTCAGACCGAACCCAGCCATTCGAACTACCAGCCCAGGCCCCACCAGTGGCACCTGTGAGCCCAGCAACATCATTTACGCTATACCAGGCCGTTTGATTGGTATCAGTTGCCGAAGCATTACCTAGTTTAGTCCATGTGGGCGGAACGCTATTCGGATTTACCGTATACTCAATCCAAAAACCATCACCCGCTCCGATCTCCCGACGCTGCCAAAAAGACAAAATTGCATTTTGAGCTTGGGCAAAAGTATACACAGGCGACTCGAGAATGTACCAAGAATTAGCAGGGTAGTCCGCATTTAATGCGCCCGTTACCCAAGCATTGGGTGCAGAACGTGCGGAATTGATGATGCTTTTAGCCGGCGTACCTCTGTTCCAACCACCCAAAGTAAGCGCCGGGTTGGTCACTGTTCCACTAGCAATGTATCCCGTCCACAAATCACTCACATCAAAATTGTCGGTATAGGGTAGCGTAGTTGGACCCAATGTAATGAAGAAACGCGGGGCTGAAGCTGAAGGTGAAATCGTGAAGTTATTGCGGATTGATGCGTCTTGAACCCGAGCGTAGTAAAACACAGTATCGAGATTGGTCACCGTTGGCGTAATGGTTGCTTGCCAGTTACAAAAGGCATTGGCTACCGTGTTGCGTGTCATACCAGACTGCAACCAAGGACCTTGGTTTACCCGATAAAACAAAATAGCCGTATCAATTCCGGATCCATCGAGTGCCCGAAGACCGATAGTAAAAGGCCCATATGAGAATATTGAGCCTAAAAAAACATCACACTGATTGGACGATTGGGGCCATGAAACATCAGGGGGTCCAGATGCAATGAACAACCAGGAGGTATCGGGTGAAAGGTTCCGATTAGGTAAGTACGCCCGAAAACGACGAGGCGAATTATCTACAGCCTCTAAGTAATAGCGAACCGTATCACCGTCTATGGTGCGTATGGTATCTCTGAAATTATTGCTGCTCACTGGCAACATTTTTGTTTTGATCCAAGGCCCTTGATTGATTCGGTAGTTCAAAATGGCCGAATCTATGCCCGAGGCATCCGTGAAATTAGCCGTAATGGCAAAGGGGCCAGGCGAAAATTGCTGTCCCTGAATGGCGGTATGTCCGCCAATGGTCGGGAAGAAGGAAGCTAAATAGGTGATGAAGCTGTCGCCTGGATTTACTTGATTGGGGAAATATTTGATATTACCTGAGGGCGAAGAATCTTTGGCTCTGATGTAATAGCGCACCGTATCCCCATCTGCCACGCGGCCGGTATCTAACGTTCGTGTCCAATTGAGGGTAGTACCTGTTCGGTTCATGATCAAAGAATCGAGCGAACCCGTATTCTTCTTGTAGAACAACCACACATCGGCAATCCCGGTAGAATCGCAACCAAAACTATCGCGCACTGTGGCTGTGATGGTCTGCCCAATATTGAACTGCAATCCCGTTATTGGTGTATGAGTAATGAGCGGTGGAATCAATTCAGAAAAAGCAGAGGTAACCAAAATGCTGTCCAGAAGCCATCCATAAGCGGCGCTGGGCGAACCCATGGCATTATTATTACGGTCGGCCATGAAGAAGCGTAGCATAACGTTCGGCTGATTCCCTACAGCCAACGAGATGTCAAATCGCTCATTTTTCCACCACGTTGCATTGTTTTGGGGAATGGCTCCAGTATTGGCTAATTGCCACTCAACTGGGTAAGCCTGCTGAGTGAATTTGTTCGCTGTTCGGAAATATGATGATGCTCCAAAATAACGACAAGTCTGACCGGTCAGGTTTATCCATGTCGCCCCATTGTTGATGGAATATTGAATCACCGCAGAGTCAATCTGCTCTATTTTTGCAATATGCGCAAAGTCAAGCCAAACCTTGAATTGGCCGAGGGTAGAAAAAGTACTGGTTGTGAGTGTACTACTCTGTCCAACGCCCATACGGCCACGCACAGACTGCCCTGCATTGGTAGGAAACCGCAAAGTGGTTTCGACAGTAAAACCCGGATTTCCGACCGAAGTTGAGAAATTAAACGGATTAGGGTCCTCAAATGAGGTGAAATAACGAAGGGTGACACCGGGGGGCAAATTAATGGGCTGGGCTATAGCCTTTAGGGCTGCAACGGATACCAACAAGGCAATTATGGCGAATCGTAGGAGTTGTTTCATTCGTTTCTATAAATCGAGGGCACAAAATAACTTTTTTCAGGCAAAAATCAGTATTCGAGCAAGGCTTTTAATTTCAATTTAAAGCGATCAACCCCGAGAAACTGTTGCTCCAAGGTTAACGCAAATGGTACCGGTGTGTCCATAGCACCATGGCGCATTACCGGGGCATCCAGAAAGCGAAATGCTTGATCAGCGATGACAGCGGCGATCTCACCACCGATCCCGCCCGTTAAGCAATCTTCGTGCAATACCAAAACACGCCCTGTCTTGCGGACCGATTCTAATACAGTGTCCTGATCCCAGGGTAAAAGCGTGCGCAAATCAATCAACTCCACATCGCATACCTGCTCTTCTATGGCTTCCAGGGCCCAATGAACGCCCATACCATAGGTAACAATTGTGGCATCATTTCCCGCGCGCACCACCCGAGCCTGACCAACAGGCAGGGTATAATAGCCCTCGGGCACCGGTCCAGAAATGGACCGATAAAGCGCTTTATGCTCAAAAAACAAATAGGGATTGGGATCCTCAAAAGCAGTCAGCAGCAATCCTTTGGCCTCCGCGGGCGTAGATGGGTACACGATTTTGAGACCGGGCGTGTGAAAAAACCAGGCCTCGTTCGACTGAGAATGAAACGGGCCAGCACCCACGCCGGCGCCCGTTGGCATCCGCACCACTACATCCGCGTTTTGCCCCCATCGGTAGTGAATTTTGGCCAAATTGTTTACGATCTGGTTAAAACCTGCAGTCACAAAATCTGCGAATTGCATTTCCACCATGGCCTTCTTTCCGGCGATAGACAGGCCCAAAGCAGTACCAATAATGGCAGATTCACACAGTGGTGTATTGCGTACGCGATCCGCCCCGTAGCGGTCCATTAGGCCTTCCGTGACCTTAAAAACCCCCCCGTAGCCCGCTATGTCTTGTCCCATCAACACCAATCCACTGTGCCGCTTCATGGCTTCGTTCAGCCCCTCCTGAATGGCATCCACGAACCTCATCTCGCGTACAGGTGCAACTGCAGAATTTTCTTCTGTTGAAGCCCCATGAAAAGGGGCGTAAACGGCCGAGATCTCCTTTTCCCAATTCGGTTGGACCTCGGGCTCGGCAAACACCACCTTTAGGGCTTTATCGATATCCGACTGATGCAGACTTCGGAATTCATCGCGTAATCCCGCATTTAATATACCTTCCTCCATCAAAAACTCCTCGTATCGTTGAACGGGATCGCGCTGGGCCCAGGTTTCAATCAGTTCCTTAGGGACATACTTAACACCAGAGGCCTCCTCATGCCCACGCATGCGAAAAGTCATGCATTCCAGCAGTACTGGGCGCGGTTTTTGGCGCATCGATTCAGCCAAGTTTTTTACCGTCCGATGAACTTCGAGCAGGTTATTTCCATCAACCTGAACCGCTTCCATACCGTAGCCGATGCCTTTGTCGACAAAATGCTTACAACGGAATTGGTCGGATGATGGGGTCGAAAGCCCATAACCATTGTTTTCAATCAGAAAAATAACCGGCAATTCCCAAACGGCTGCAACGTTTAAGGCCTCGTGGAAATCACCCTCAGAAGTTCCGCCATCCCCTGTAAACGCAAGTGAAACTTTAGGTTGCTGATCCAATCGCGCGGCCAAGGCGGTACCATTCGCCAGCGCAAGTTGGGGACCCAAATGAGAGATCATACCAACAATATGATGCGCTCGACTGCCGAAATGAAAAGACCGCTCCCTGCCCTTGCTGAACCCCGATTCTTTGCCTTGAAGTTGGGCAAATAAGGTATTCAGCGGCATCTGTCGCGACGTAAAAACGCCCAAATTCCGGTGCAATGGCATAATATACTCGTCGGGCTGCAGTGCCAATGTTGCCCCAACGGCTATAGCTTCTTGCCCTATTCCCGAAAACCATTTACTCACTTTACCTTGGCGCAACAACACAAGCATTTTCTCTTCAATCATACGGGGCAGCAGGATTGCAGAATACTGGCGCAACAACTCTTCGTTACTGAAATCTATTTTATCGAATATCATAGGTTATGATTTTTTCTGTCCCATGGCGCGCCGCCTAGAGAAGGATTTTTCGGCCGGATGCCACAACTCGGGCGCCCCCGGCATTTGGCAGCGAATCATCGAAGGGGCCTTCTGGTCGAACCCAAACATCCCGAGCCAACCCTCACCCAACATGGCTCTTCGCCAGGTTTGCCATGCCTTTGATTCTGTTTCCTGCGCTCCATGTTGAGCACGCTGTACTTGCTTCCATGCCATGATACGATGTATAGGTATACCGACGGGGCACACACGGCTGCAAGCACCACATCGTGTGCACGGATAATTGATGGCAGATTCGGGGGTACCCAATACAATACCTGCGCGCACACCTTCGCGGG
>SYHW01000013.1 GCA_005799065.1 Bacteroidota bacterium | reverse complement strand
TCACCACCCAGGAAACCATGACCAATGCCTACAGTGCCCGGAACTGGTTGTTGGATGCAGCCCACGATCCAGCCCATGTGGCCCGTCATTTTGCCGCCTTGTCTACGCAAACCGACTTGGTAGAGTCCTTTGGCATACCGGTGTCTCAAATGTTCGCATTTTGGGATTGGGTCGGAGGGCGCTTTAGTTTGTGGTCAGCGATCGGGTTAAGTATATGCGTCGCGGTTGGCTTTGATCGCTTCACCCAAATGCTGCACGGTGCCTATGCTGTCGATCAGCATTTCTACCAAACAACGGCCTCAGCAAATGTGCCCATTCTTATGGCCTTGGTGGGAATTTGGAACACCAATTTCTTGGGATACCCCACAGAAGCGGTTTTGCCCTATGATCAATGTTTAAGTCGTTTCCCAGCCTATTTGCAGCAAGCGGTGATGGAGAGCAACGGTAAATACCTCAATCGATCGGGTCTTCCACTGAACTATTCCACGAGTCCGGTGGTTTGGGGGGAGCCCGGAACCAATGGTCAGCATGCCTTTTATCAACTCATCCACCAGGGTACCCAGGTCGTGCCGTGCGACTTCATTATTCCCGCACGCAGCCAGTATCCTCTCGGCGACCACCACATCAAATTGGCATCGCATGCCTTCGCACAATCGCAGGCCCTGATGCGGGGTAAGTCGATAGAAATGGCTTTGCAGGAATTGCTCGACGCCGGGATGAGTGCGGAGCGGGCACATTCCTTGGCGCCGTTCCGAACCTTCCCAGGGAATCGTCCGTCCAATACATTCCTCGTTCCCGTACTCGATCCTTTTCACCTGGGTGCGCTTGTGGCACTCTATGAACATAAGATTTTTGCGCAAGGGGTTATCTGGAATATTTTTAGCTTCGATCAATGGGGGGTGGAACTGGGCAAGCAGCTGGCAGGAACTATTTTAAATGACCTAACCAATGAGGTGGTTTCAGATCAACAAGACCCATCAACCGCCGAACTGATGCGACTTTATGGCCAGTTTCAATCCAATTCTTCTCAATAGATGAACACTTATTCTTCACCCAGCCAAACCCAAGCCGACAACCAACAGTTGCCCCATTTTTGGCGGTTTCACCCCCAATTTTTCCACAAAATTTGGGGAGGGGATCGCTTACATACCTTTCTGAAGAAGAACCTGGGCGAAACCGTACCCTGCGGTGAAAGTTGGGAGCTATCGGATGTGCCTTCGAGCCCGTCGAAGGTCATGGACGGCCAATTCGAAGGCATGACCCTCTCTGAAGTGCTGAGTCGTTTTGGCCATCAAATTATGGGTAAAGGCTGGGCAGTTGAGGGGGCTTCCACGCCCCGGTTTCCGTTGCTCATTAAGTTTTTGGATGCACGGGAGGATTTGTCGGTTCAGGTTCATCCCAACGATGAGTTGGCTTTCCTGCGGCACGGATGTCCGGGCAAGACGGAAATGTGGTATGTATTGGAGGCCGAACCCGGCGCCACCCTGATTACAGGCTTTAAGGGGGAGATGGATGCCGAGCGCTATACGCGTATGCTGAACGACGGACGAATCATGGAGGTGTTGAATCGAGAGCCGGTCGCAGCCGGGGATGTCTTTTTTATTCCTGCTGGCAGGATTCATACCATTGGAAAGGGCATCGTGCTGGCAGAAATACAGCAGAGCAGCGATATCACCTACCGCTTGTATGATTTTGATCGGGTCGATGAGCAAGGACGTCTTCGGGACCTTCATACGGATGAAGCACTCGCCGCGCTTGATTTTACACCCTATACAAGCTACCGTACTTCCTATGCACGGGTCGATAATGAGGCCGTCGAATTGGTCAATTGTCCGTATTTCCGGACTTTTTTGCTGCAACTCAAGCAGCCCATGGTTCGGACTTCTGTTCATCACATGGGTTTTAGGGTATTTATGGTGGTTGGCGGTTCGGGTCGTTTCAAGTCCAGTCAGGAAGAGGTCGGGTTAAGCATGGGTGACACCCTATTGGTTTCGGCCGAGGCAGCAGAAGTGGCGATTTTTCCCGACAACGAGGGCATTTCATTGTTGGAAACCGGACTTCCAGCACCCGATGGCACGGCAACATGACTGATGTAAAACCCACTTCAGTTTTTGTTCATTGGTTGGGGCGAATGTCCTACCAAACGGCATGGGATCTTCAGGAAGATTGGCTCAGTAGGGCCACCCAGCGCAAGCAGGAAGCCCGGCTGAACACACAATCGCTTAACCCGCCCATTGTGCAGCATCTTTTGCTGGTGGAACATCCCCCCGTATTCACACTCGGGAAAAGTGGGAAGGAAGATCATTTATTGCTCGATGAAGCGCAAAGGGCGGAGGCCGGTGTGGAGTGGGTGCGCACCAATCGAGGAGGTGACATTACCTACCACGGACCCGGGCAGCTCGTGGTGTACCCCTTGCTCGACCTCGAGGCCATTCGTCCGGATATCCACTGGTATATGCGATCCCTCGAAGAAGCCGTGATCCGCACATTGGCCCATTGGAACATTCAGGGTGAACGATACCCCGGATATACTGGGGTTTGGTTGGATGTGAACCACCCGCACAGAGCCCGAAAAATCTGCGCCATGGGTGTGCGTACCAGCCGCTGGCTGACCCTGCACGGACTGGCACTCAATGTGAACACTGACCTCAGTTATTTTTCGGGAATTGTGCCCTGTGGAATACGAAGCCATGGAGTCTGCAGCATGCAGGGAGAGCTCCAGCATACGCCTTCCATAATCGAAGTGGCCCAGGTCTTTCTCTCAGCGTTCGCCAGCGTTTTTGAATGCCAAACCCTGGGCCTTGATGGGGCGGTTCAGTTATTTCCCGATCTTCCTACTGATTCTATTCGGCCATTAGCGGTCGGGTGATCCCTCAACGGTTAGGTGAAACCCCAAACTTTTTCACTGACTGAATGCAAATTGAATGATGTTGGCACCCATTTGAAGGGCTTTTTTTCTTATTTCCTCAGGATCGTTGTGCACTTCGGGGTCTTCCCAGCCATTGCCCAAATCGCACTCATAGGTATAGAAGATGACCAGCCGACCCTTATGGAAAATCCCAAAACCTTGAGCCGGTTTTCCGTCGTGTTCGTGAATTTTGGGTAAGCCCCCCGGAAATGAAAAGCGTTGCCGGTATATGGGATGCTGGAAGGGAAGTTCCACCCATTCAGCTTCCGGAAAAATCTTTTTGACTTCCGTGCGAACGAATGGATCCATGCCGTAGTTGTCGTCGATATGAAGGAATCCACCACCGCTGAGATAGGCCCGCAGATTCCGCACTTCTTCAGGCGCGAAAACAACGTTGCCGTGTCCGGTCATGTGAACAAAAGGGTGCCGAAATAGATCGTTGCTCCCAGCTTCAACAGTAGCTTCCGGCAGTTGAAGGTTGGTCCCGATGTGCTCATTGGCGTATCGGGTCAGATTTTTAAGCGATGTAGCATTGGCGTACCAATCGCCTCCACCACGGTACTTCAATCGCGCCAAGCGTGTTCCCGCGCTCTGGGCCAACACCGATGTTGTTTCAAAAAGGTGCCCCAAAAGGCATAGGGTGATAAAGAGGTAAAATCTCATGGGTATTTGATAGTGGATCTAATGCGTTTTGGATAACTGTTGATTCTGCCTAATGTGTGATAATGCCACCAAAACCGCTGTTTCTGTTCGCAGTCGAAGGTCTCCCAAAGATACGTTGATTGAATTTTTTTGGGATATGAGTTTCACTTCTTGTTCCGTAAAATCACCCTCCGGACCAATAAAAAGGCTGAGCTTAGGCAAGAGCTGCACCTGTCCGATGAGCTTTTTTGGCGTAGGATGGCAATGAGCCAAGAGTATTTGCGGATGTTCCTGTCGAAGAAATTCCTTCAGACCACAGGCCTGGTTGAGGACAGGAAGATGGGCCGATAATGACTGCTTGAGGGCCGAAATCATAATCTTCTCCCATCGTTCCTTCCGGATTCGTTCGCGAATCCCTCGTTCAGTCATGAGCGGTGTGATCTCATGCACGCCCAATTCCACCGATTTTTCCAACAGCCACTCCAACCGCGATTCTTGCCGTGGAAGCGCAACGGCTAGATGGATCTGTGGTACGGGAGACGCGATGTTTTCCGTTTTAACTAGGGTGTACGAGCAGCCTTGCGTGCCGATGCCATCGATCCGAACGAAGGCAATCTTACCCAAACCATCCGTGCATTGAAAATGATCCCCAACACGTGCCCGACGTACTTTGAACAAATGCCGTTCTTCGTCATCCCGCAGTCGGATGCTGCCTTCGTCGGGCAGTTCGGGCTGGTAATACTGTTCCATCTGAGGTCGCAACAATTGAGGGTCGAAAATAAAATCGGACGGTAGTCATTCAGCCGAAGAGCCGTTAGCATGAAAGGCAGCATCGACATGGTGTGCAATTTGGGGATCTGAGGCATCCTCAAACCAGCGAATGCCTTCGGTTTTTCGGAACCAGGTGATTTGTCGACGGGCATAGCTGCGTGTATGAAATAAGATTTGCTGGGCAACATCCTGGCGCGGAAGCACACCATCGAAATGCTGGAACCATTCAGTATAGCCTACCGTTTGTAAACTCTTGAGATGCCTCAGAGGGTACAGTTCGCGCGCTTCTCCTTCCAGATCCGCCTCGATCATGCCCTGTGTTCTTTCTAGAATACGTTGGTGAAGCACTTCCCGCCTTGGATTTAATCCGACGATGCATACACGAAACGGTAGTGCTTTCTGCGACCCTTTCCGGTGCTGTGAATAGGGGATTCCGGTCAGTTGTTCAACCTCCAATGCCCGAATTAATCGCTGGTGGTTGTTCATATCGGCCGTTTCGGCGTATTTTGGATCGCGTTTCATTACCTCGGCTTGCAAGGCAGCAATTCCCTTTTGCAGATAAAAATCGGTCCAAAATTGTCGGGCCTGGCCTTGGTCGACCGTGCCCATATCGTCGAAACCCTCCAGGAGTGCTCGAAGAAACAGACCACTTCCCCCTACGGCAACAACTATTGAGAACTGTAACAATAGCTTATCGAGTAGAGGCGAGGCTTCCCGTTCAAAAGCCCCGGCGTTTAAGGGATGCAGGCAACTGCGGTCGGCGATGAAATGGTGGCGCACGCGATTGAGTTGCTCCCCAGTCGGTGTGGCAGAGCCGATGGGCATTTCCCGGTAGAATTGACGCGAATCGAAAGAGATGATCTCCGTTTTAAACCGCTCAGCCAGGTTGATGGCCAACTCGGTTTTTCCGGAAGCCGTGGGTCCCACCACCACAACCAATAATTTATGGTCAGCTGACAGACTTTGGGGTGGTTGAGGAGAATGAGACAGTGGGGGATGGGAATTTAGTAATCGTCGCTGTCGTAGGCCATTCCCCGACGTCCCTTACCACCTCCCCCAGAATAATCGTCATCATCATCAAACCCATCTTCGCCACCGTCGTCATGTTGATCGTCATCGTCGGTGATCCCATCATTATCACCTTGATCATCACCCAGGCCATGTAGGTCGTCGGCATCTACACCCAATTCCACTTCCGTCCCCAAACTAAGCGGATCATCGTCGGCCTCTCTGGGTGCGCGTTGCGCGCCCGCTTCGAGGGTTTCAAATACCACCAAATCGTCTGCTGCCGGCTCTGCCGCCGCGTCCGCTAAATCATCAACCACACTCAATGGAACATCATCGGGGAGTGGACGAAAAACAGGTTTTACCGGATATTGTTTGGGGGCTTCACCCACGCTTTTTACCATCCGGGGATAATTTTCACCGGCTTTTGGGGCATCCGTACTGATGTTCACCAATTCGGTGAGGAAAACCCAACCTTCGTCGGATTGATAGATATACAAAAATCTTTGGTGCGGATCGTCGATAAAGTCGCTGATTCTGACTTTCGACATAGGGGATGCACCCGAAATTTGGCTGTAGGGCAATAGCTCAAACGCAATCTCATCTTCCATATGCCAAAGGTCGTCGCTGTAAAAAAATGAAGCGGCGTGCTTCAAATCGAAGCCATATGCTTGTAAAATAGAGAAGTGCAAATCCTGGAAGGTTTGCGAAGATTTAATTTCGATTTCTCTGAAGAGATTGTCGTGATCTTCAATCTCTATGCGAAAACGATATACAGCCATGAAGAGAGTATTTTTGTGTCAAATAAACGAACTAGATGCATGCGGTCAACCCCATGCTGAAGGCTTTTTTATCTAAAAATTCGAGGGCTTCATTGGAGGTGTTTTCTATTTCACCTTCGAGGATGGCCTCCCGCAAGGCATTTTTTAATCGGCCCACCTGAGGTCCTTCTGCCAGTTGATAGCGGGTCATGATTTCATGACCACTTACGGGTGGTTGCCACAATCGCATGCGATCGCCTTGCTCCACCATGCGCAGTTTTTCTTCCAATACGGCAAAGTTGTCGAGGTATCTTTTGACCTTGCGCTCATTCTTGGACGTGATATCTGCCCTGCACAGAATCATCAGGGCATCAACCTCCTCTCCTGCCTCAAAGATTAAGCGGCGCACTGCAGAGTCGGTGACACTGTTTTTTGTGAGGGCTATGGGTCTTAAATGCAGTCTGACCAATTTTTGCACACGCCTCATGTCATCGTTGAGCGGTAGCTTAAGCCTGCGGAATATTTGCGGAACCATACGTGCACCCAGATCCTCATGTCCATGAAAGGTCCACCCAGTATTGGGGTCAAACCTTCGCGTTGGCGGCTTGGCGATGTCGTGCAGGAGTGCAGCCCAGCGCAACCAAAGCGGCGGATTATGGGGCAGCATATTCATGAGCACCTGTAGCGTGTGATAAAAGTTGTCTTTATGACCCATGCCCTGCACCACTTCCACACCACGTAGGGCAGCCATTTCAGGAAAAAAGCGTTCCAATAGCCCCGTGTCGAGCAACAGTTCGAATCCAACATCCGGACGCGACGATCGAATGATCTTATTGAGTTCATCGGAGATCCGTTCGGCGGAGATGATGTCGATGCGGTGGGCACTGGATCGAATACCATGAAGTGTATTTTCTTCGATGTTGAAGCCGAGTTGACAAGCAAACCGGATGGCCCTGAGCATGCGCAACGGGTCGTCGCTGAAGGTGAGCTCAGGCTCTGCAGGCGTGCAGATCACCCCTTCATTGAGGTGCTTGATTCCCCCATGCCGATCAACTAAGGTTCCAGACTCAGGCCAAATTTGCAGCGCCAAAGCATTAATGGTAAAATCGCGGCGATCGAGATCATCTTCAAGGCTGCCGTCTTCCACCACTGGCTTACGGGAATCGGAGCGGTACGACTCCTTTCTCGCCCCAACAAATTCAACGTCCAGGCCGTGTGTATGCATCATGGCCGTACCGTATTGCCCGTAAAAATGAACCTGAGGACCGCCTTCCAGTCGATCGGCCAATCTTTGCGCGAATTCAATGCCCCCCCCAACCACCAAGATATCCACATCTTTGATGGGTCTTTGCAAGAATAAATCGCGGACATACCCGCCAACCAAGTAGCACGCCTGTTGCCGCTCCCGGGCCAGCTCATAGAGCGCGTGGTAGAGGTGTTCAGGTAGATGATGGGGGATCATGGAAGAGCGGGTGCAAAAATAGGCTTAATGTGGATCAGATAGCGGTTCTCTACTACTTTTTCACGCTTCTCTGGAAGAAAAAAATCAGGCTTCAGTGTAGTTACCCGGGTGAAGGGAAAAACAATGGTTGAATCGGATGAACGATCCGATTGCTCTAGGAGCATCTTGCCTTTCAAATCGGTGTAAACCCACACTTCCGAAGGGGGCAGGACAGTTGGATTCTCGACTGCTGGCACGATGCTTCTCGAATAAAAGTGCATAGAATGGAGGCTCTCATCGCCACATCCTAAAATCAACAGGGGATCATTCGTTGGTAGAGACCGATGGTACTGGGCGGCTCGAGCACCGGCCTGATAGGGAAGAACTGTAGGGTAAAAAACCAGAATTAATGTGGCGGCAACCGCGGTGAAAACGGCAACCGATCGGGCTAATAGAACATTGATCTCTTTAAAATGATGCCGGATGATGAAATGAGCGGCAATCAACCCCATCAAGCCGATGCCAAAGGCCAAAACCGCAGGTGCCGCCAGTAAGGCCAGCAGTCCAGCACTGGCCAGAAGCAATACTATCAATATGACATGATGTCCGATCCAGAGGAACCGCTTGATGGGCCGATCGCTGAGCATCCGGCCACACAAAACAGCAGCGAATGGCCACAAAATATAGATATAATGGGGGAGTTGATAGGCGCTACTCGACAGGGCTGCCGTCAACAAGATTAGTCCCAATAATGCCCCTATTCCCGGGTAATTCCTTCGGTCTGCGTGCCAGGATCGGACGGCCAAACCGATAGAAGCCAGCAAAATCGGTGTCCAGGGTAAAAATGACCATGCCAGACTACCCGTAAGAAAGAAAGGTCCCGGCTGGTTGGCCCATGGATTCTCCCCCGTAATCCGACCAAAGCTCTGTGTCCACAGATAATAGCGAACCCCGTCGTGCCATCCCCACTGCTTATATAAACCCCAAAGCATGGGCGTGAGCAGCAAGAATACCCCAATAATCACCAACAGAAGGGCGGGAATAATGCGTACGGGTCGGATGGCAGCATGCGCCTGTGTGTCAATGTTCAACCGCCTTCTTCGCTCAACACCAGGCCATGCCGGTACGAGGCCCACAACCACCGCAACGGCTGCGATTGGACCTTTGGCCATCAAAGCCAAGGCCAGAGCGAGTGTGAAACCAATAAGCGATGGCATTCCACGATGAAGCATAAACGAATGCCCAAGCCAAAGAGCCAGGCTTGTTAGGCTTAATAATAGACTATCCGTGCGAAGGTCTACGTTCATCAACAGCATCCCCAAGTTAAATGCATAGACCCATCGGGTCGGTCCAACGGATGCTTGTCCCCACAAAAGGCGCGCCCAATTGCCCACAGCCCATAATCCTAAAACGGCAGCCAGCCATGAAAAGAATCGAAAACCGGCTTCAGTCGGCCCGATCAACTTCATGCCCAAAGCCGCTGTCCAGAAAATGAGTGGAGGTTTATCGGGATAGCCCCGCGATTGATAACGTTGCCCGTGTTCGGTGAGTTGGGTAAGGGAGGCACCGTCCAGCATTTCCCGCGCCATCGAGGCGTATTGCGCACTGTCGACCTCCATGATTTCTTGATGAAGTCCAGACCAGAGAATGGGTATAAGTGCAGCTCCGAGAAAGATGACCCATCCCTTTGGACCAGACAATAAACGTATCCGAGTCGGATCTAGGAGGCCCACCGGTATTTGAGGATGCAGTAGATCGCCCGAAATCCGTCGCGCCAATTGATTTTTTTCCCTTCTGCGTACGTCCTGCCGTAGTAGGAAATGCCCACTTCATAAATTCGAATGTTGGGGATGCGGGCAATTCGGGCCGTAACCTCAGGCTCGAACCCAAAACGATTTTCATTGAGGGGAAGCGATTGAACAACCTCCCGCCGGAACATCTTGTAGCAGGTTTCCATATCGGTGAGGTTGAGGTTGGTGAGCATATTGCTCAAAAAAGTCAGGAACTTGTTGCCTATGGTGTGCCAAAAAAAGAGGACCCTATGGGGTTTGCCCCCCATAAAGCGAGATCCGTACACCACATCCGCAACTCCATTCAGGATCGGAGCCAACAACAATTTGTATTCATTAGGATCGTATTCTAAGTCTGCATCCTGAATGACCACCCAGTCACCAGTGGCCTTAGATATTCCGGTACGCAATGCCGCCCCTTTGCCCAGATTGCGGACATGGTGGATTAACTGTATATTGTGTTCTGGATGTTTTTGAATGTATTCTTCGGCAATTGATCCGGTTTCATCGGTGGATGCGTCATTCACCACCACCGCTTCCAATCGAATATCAGCCCCGGGTTCAGAAGCGAAAACACGGTCGAGCAGGGCGGTCAGGGTAAGGGCTTCATTGTATGCCGGCACCACTACGCTGAGGAGTCCACCTGAATAGGCCTGGGATAACTGCATGCCGCAAAACTAACCAAAAACCCTTCCTGCTTGCCATCTCATTTGCGCTAAAAATTTATGATTTTGGAAGAGGGTTTGGTTGAAAGGGTTACTTATGCCGTTATTTGCATCCCGAAAACCAAAGCCGTTCGATTATGTCAAATAACCTCGTGATTGTTGAGTCACCCGCTAAAGCAAAGACCATCGCAGGCTATTTGGGCGACGGTTTTGTTGTGAAATCGTCTTATGGCCACATCCGCGATTTGGTAAAAAACGACAAAGCGGTCGATGTAGACCGGGGTTTTTTACCCCTCTACGAAGTGCCGGCTGATAAAAAAGAACGTGTAAACGAGTTGAAAAAGGCGGCCAAAGCAGCTGATTTGGTCTGGCTCGCCTCCGATGAAGACCGCGAGGGAGAGGCCATCAGTTGGCACCTGCAACAGGTGCTCGAATTGCCCGACGACAAAGTGCGACGGATAGTTTTCCATGAAATTACGAAGTCTGCTATTCAACACGCCGTTCAAAATCCCAGGAAAATCGACATCGATCTTGTGAATGCCCAACAGGCACGCCGGATTCTTGATCGCCTGGTGGGCTTTGAGCTTTCTCCTGTTCTTTGGAGAAAGGTCAGGCCCAAGCTCTCTGCTGGTCGTGTGCAGTCTGTGGCAGTACGCCTGGTTGCCGAACGGGAACATGAAATCATGACATTTCAATCATCGCCAGCCTTTCGGGTAGTGGCCAATCTGAGGGCAGCAGATAACGGTCTTTTTGATGCCGAATGGCCTCAGCGATTGTCTACGGTGGAGGCCGCTCATGAACTTTTAAGTAAACTGCAAGGCAAACGCTATGAGGTGGTTTCGGTTGAGCAAAAGCCATTAACAAAATCTCCTGCTCCGCCATTCACCACCAGTACACTGCAACAAGAGGCCTCGCGTAAACTCCGTTTTGCCGTCAACCGGACCATGCGGCTCGCTCAAGATCTTTATGAAGCGGGGAAAATCACCTACATGCGAACCGATAGCGTGAACCTCTCCGATTTTGCGCTTGGCGCGGCATCTGATCGAATACAGGCACTCTTCGGTGGACAATATGTGCAACAGAGGCGCTTCAAAACGAAATCAGCCTCCGCCCAAGAGGCGCATGAAGCCATTCGGCCCACCGACTTTGCCGTAGAGCAGTGCGGTATGGATGCTGAGCATCAACGTTTGTATGAGTTGATTTGGAAGCGCGCCTTGGCCTCCCAGATGGCGGATGCCCGTCTGGAGAAGACCGTGGCGCGGCTGCGTCCTGAAGCTATGCAAGAAGCCTTTGTGGCGGAGGGAGAGGTCATTCAGTTTGATGGTTTTCTGAAGTTGTATTTAGAATCGACCGATGAGGAGGAAGGGAATCGAGAGGACAACGACGACAAAAAATCTGCGGATTCCGGTGCCAGGAAGTTGCCCAGACTCACCCAAGCTGAGTGGCTCTCTGCTGAGGGGGTCACCGCCACGGAACGCTACAGCAGGCCTCCGGCGCGCTACACAGAAGCCAGTTTGGTTAAGAAGCTGGAGGAGTTGGGTATTGGTAGGCCATCTACGTATGCACCAACGATCACCACCATTCAGGCGCGCGAATATGTGGTGAAGAGTCAACTGGAGGGCTTCAAACGAAGCTACCGCATCCTTCGGTTGAAATCGAATGCGATCACCCAAGAAACGCGCGAAGAAACCACAGGGGCTGATAAAGGCAAATTGATGCCTACGGATATCGGATTGCTGGTCACTGAGTTTTTAATCGATAATTTTGCCAATGTCATGCGCTATGATTTCACGGCTCATGTGGAGGCGCAATTTGATCAAATCGCTTCAGGCTCGATGGAATGGGATTCCATGATCCAAAATTTTTACGGCCCTTTTCATGATGATGTACAGGTTGCCATTGGAGTTGATGTTTCTCCCGTTAATGGTGAACGGATCTTGGGCCCTGATCCGGTATCGGGTTGGACGGTATCGGTTCGCATGGGTAAATATGGCCCTTTGGCGCAAATGACCGATCCGCAAGATGCTGAAGCCAAGCCGCGATTTGCCAATATTCCCGATGGATTGTTTTTGAATAACATCACCCTTGAGCAAGCCTTACCGCTCTTCGCATTGCCCAAAGCGCTTGGTACGTTTGAAGAATTGTCTGTTTCGGTGGGCAAGGGTAAGTTTGGTCCCTTTGTTCGCCACGGACAGTCCTATGTTTCTTTGCCCAAGGATGCTGATTTATTGGCCATCTCATTAGAACAGGCTATTGAGTTTATTTTAGCCAAGCGTAAAAAAGATGCCGAAAAAGTCATTCATCACTTTGAAACGCTCGGCATTCAGGTGCTGAACGGACAATGGGGTCCATATCTAACATACGATGGAAGGATTTATAAAATCCCAAAGTCTACCGACGCGAAATTGTTGACCTCTGATGAGTGCTTGGTTTTAATCAAAGAGGGTGAAGCCACTTCTAAGCCGTTAAAAGGTGGGGCCAAAAAGCCCGGGACTTCTGCTGTTCGAAAAAAAGCGATTCCAAGAAAAAAAACGGCCTGATTTCGTATTTTTATCGTCGTGACAGAAAACACGTACAGCGACGAGCGCCTGCGGGCCATGGTTTCACTTTTGGATGATCCTGACCCAGAGATTTACCGGCGTGTGCAACAGGATTTGGATGCATTGGGTGTGCACGCTGTTGCCCAATTAGAAGAACTTTGGATTCAGACCGAGGAAGTTAAAGAGCGGAGAAGCCTCGAAATGGTCATTCACAGGCTGCGGTGGAATGATATTCAATGCCATTTGACTGCTTGGTTGGAAGGTGATCGATCCGACTTATTATCGGCCCTTTGCATCATTGCCCGTTATCAATACCCTAATCTCGATGAGCAAGCCGTTCGACAGACTTTGCAGGCCTTACGAATCGAGGTATGGATGGGCTTAAATGAGCAAATGACTGCGCTTGAACAAGTGAGACACCTCAATTTTGTGCTGTTCAGGGTTCATAAATTCCGGGGAAATACCGACGAGTATTTAAACCCCAACAACAACTTCATTAACAAAGTACTGGAAACAAGGAAAGGCAATCCGTTAATGATAGGATTGGTTTATATGTTGATAGCCCAAAAGTTGGATCTCCCCATTTTTGGGGTTAATCTTCCCCAGCACTTTGTTTTGGCCTACTTGGAACAGGGTTCCTACTCAGGTCAAAACAAATCAGAAGATTTTCAACAGGAGTCATACCGCCGCCCCCTTTTCTACATCAACGCGTTCAATATGGGCTCAGTGTTTGGGAAGCGGGATGTCGATCAGTTTCTAAAGATGGTTCAGGTGGAGCCTAAGGATCAATTTTACCGGGCATGCACGAACACTGAAATCTTATTGAGGTTGTTTGCCAACCTGGAATCTTCATATCGCGACGCTGAAGAATTTCATAAAATTTCGGAGATCAAACTATTGGCGCAATTGATAAAAGCCACACGATAATTCGGCTCGCTGGTTGCATTATGCCATCCAAGAAAATCAAACTGGTACTGAATTATTTTAGAGTAAGGTTTGTTTTTCCGATTAAAGATCCATCACAGAAAACCTCAGCATGGTATGTTCCAACATCAAAACGACTGCCCTTATTCCAGTATATGCAAAGGGGTGTATCTTCTTGATTGTAATCAATCGGAGCTAATGCAGTATACTGAAATTCTTGGCCTTTTAATGTTGTTGTACCCGATCCTGTTCCGTCAACTATCATGAGTGTGCCTTTTGGATCATAGATTCTCAGGTAAACAATCCGATTTCCTTTTTTGGCTAAACCATTTTCCATAATGGTCATACATATTTTTAACTTCTCAACTTTTGAGGCCTTAGAAATTGACTTCTCATTGGTTCCACTCATCCGAACTCCACCAAGGCTCACCGCTTTTAACCTTAAAATTGATCCCAGTGCAACTTTATTTGATAGATTGGCATTATCGTCTCTAAGTCGCTCGGTGTTCACACGCTCTTGGCTGAGGTCCTGTTTTAATCCCGAGTTTTCAGCTAACAAAACCTGATTGGCTTGAATGAGAGAATCAATCTGTTTCAGGTATAGTTTCTTATAATAGCCTAGCTGCTTGTTTTCTTCTTTAAATTTTTTCAATTGACTTTCATTGATGCGATTTATAGCCAGCATGCTATCAAGAGAAGCGCTTTTAGCCAATATCACTTCCTCAGCTACTTTTATTATGGAGTCGAGCTGGGCATTTTGTCCTTTAAAAGTGTTGATCTCACCGATTGCCTGCTGAATTTGAACTTCTTTTTCAAGCAAAAGTCTTTGAGACTCCTCTTTAAGTTCACGATTTTTTGTCCAAATACTATATAAAACTCCCAAAGTGCCGAGAAGTAATAAAATTATGAGAAGTATGCTGATTTTACCGCGATTTGATGAAGTTTCAGTTTGCATTTTTTTTGGATTAGGTGACAAAATTAGGGTTTACTTTTCTTTTCTCCTATAGACTAAAGCAATTGCTATTTTTATGCACACAATTAAATGTCAAAATTTTGAAATTATTGCATGTTGAAGGTCTAACCATCGCATTTGAACACGATTCTGAGCGTAGAATTGTTTTAGATAATTTGAGCCTTCAACTTGATCAGGGGATGATTTTGTCTGTTATTGGAGAATCAGGTTCGGGTAAATCCCTAACATCGCTTGCTTTGATGGGTCTCCTGCCCGCTGCGGCCAAAGTCAAATCAGGTAAAATCATGTGGTTCGGTGGGATCGCTGATTGTGCAACATCCACGGATTCCAATAAACCGGAAGAACAAAATATACTGGAAATGAGCCCGGAACAGCTCAGACTTTTGCGGGCCAGTTCGATATCAATGGTCTTCCAAGAACCCATGACCGCCCTCAATCCTACGATGAAATGTGGGATGCAAATTGAGGAACGGGTTCAAGTCATGAAGTCTATTCAAGCCTCCACCAATATTAAGGAAGTTGAACGATTGCAACGTTATGAAATCAGACGACTGCTGGAGGAGGTTGAGCTCAGCGATATAGATCGTATGATTCATAGTTATCCGCATCAGTTAAGCGGTGGTCAGAGACAACGGCTTATGTTGGCCATGGCTTTGGTTGGCGAACCCCAACTGCTCATAGCCGATGAGCCTACAACTGCCCTCGATGCCCGGGTGCAAGCCTCTATCCTTGAATTATTGAATCGGCTTGTTCGGTCGAGGGGCCTCAGTATGCTGTTGATTAGCCACGACTTGGGTTTAGTTGACCAAATGTCCGACGAAGTTTTGGTGCTCCGAAAAGGAAAGACAATGGAGTATGGGGCAACAAGTACGGTTCTGAAACAGCCAAAGTCATCCTACACCCAGGCCTTGTTGGGTTGTCGGCTCGATCCTTCAAAAAAGGGCATGAAGCTGGCTGTTTTCACAGATGATGGGGATTTATCGGCCCAAGAGCCTATGGCAGGGCTGGCGCAAAATCCTACCGATTCTGGGGTTGTGCTCGACATTCAAGGACTCAGTGTCCGATATCCAATGCCTCATCGCGTGTTTGCAGAAAAAAAATATCGCATGGCTTTGGAGTCCATCAACCTCCGGATTGTTGAAGGACAAACGCTTGGGTTGGTGGGGGAGTCGGGCTCAGGCAAAAGTACGCTGTCGCGGGTTTTGGTTGGGCTAACCCCAGCGCACAGGGGGGAAATTCGGCTGAACGGAAATGTCTTCGAACCCCGTACAATCGATCGCCAAAATCGCGCGCGTCTGATACAAATGATTTTTCAAGACCCCTACAGTAGCCTCAATCCTGCTCAAAAAATAGGAGAAATCTTATCGGAAGTCGTTTGGGTGCACCGCTTACGACCAAAGAATGGCCTCCGCCCCCGTGTTGTTGAACTCCTGAATGCAGTTGGTTTAGATGATGAGATGGCCGAACGATATCCAGCCCAATTGAGCGGTGGTCAGCGGCAACGAATCGTTATTGCCAGAGCGCTTGCTGCGGAACCCATGCTGTTGGTGTGTGATGAGTCGGTGTCCGCCTTGGATGTGTCGGTACAGACGCAAGTGCTGAATCTGCTGAAATCACTTCAGCAATCCTTGAAACTCACTTTTTTGTTTATCTCCCATGACCTATCGGTCGTTTACCATATGTCCGATGAGATTGCCGTCCTCCACCAGGGAAAAATTGTGGAGATGAAGAAAGCGGCTGACTTATATACCAATCCCGAACATCCCTACACACAGCTCCTATTGGCCTCCACCAATAAGCGTTTACATCCAACCGCATAAATCAATCAGTATGAGCAAGAAAAGTGGGGATCGCAGCCGAAGGTTACAGGCCTCTTCAGATGCCGTAACTCGTTTGATGCGTGATGAAAAGGGTAAGCAGACTTTGAACCCCAAACAAATTTCAATTCGATTGGGCGTAACCGACGCGATGGAACGACTGCTTGTGGAAGAGGCGATTGTTAAGTTATGCAGGCAGAAAGTCCTTGAAGAAGTGGAGCAGGGTCAATACCGACTACGTTCTAAGCCGATCGAACGGGTATCCGAATCGGGCATAGAAGGGTGGTTGCAGTTCACCCATGGAGGCTCTGTGTTTTTGCGCAGAGCGGATGGTGGAGCCGATCTTAGGGTCAATGAGGACCGATTGCAGGGGGTCCTGCCCGACGATAAAGTCCTTGTACGGCTGCCCCGAAAAACGCCGCAGCGTGGTCGTCCGAAAGTAGAGGTAGTTGGGCTCATCGAGAGAACGCGACGTTTTTATGTGGGTATTCTTCGACGACAAGGAGAAGTATGGCGGGTGTCGGTAGACCTGCCCGGTTTTTTACTCAATTTTAGATTGATCAATGCGCCAGGCACAGTTTCCGATGAAGGAAAAAAGGTCGTAATAGAAGTTGTTGACTGGCCCACAGGGCAGCCGACGCCCCGGGCAGAGTTGCGCGAAATATTGGGTGCTCCAGGTGATAACGACACGGAAATGCAAGCCATAGCAGCTGAATTTGGGTTTCCGCTTGGGTTCAGTCGCGATGCACTCGACGAAGCAAACAGGTTTACTCCTGAGCCCAATGAGCAGGAAGCGGTTGGCCGTAGAGATTTTAGGTCAATCGCCACCATTACCATAGATCCAGTCGACGCGCGTGATTTCGACGATGCGCTTTCTCTGCGAAAATTAGGCGCGAACCGCTGGGAATTGGGTGTTCATATTGCAGATGTATCGCATTACGTTCAAAGCGGAAGCGCACTCGACCACGAAGCGCGTGAACGCGCGACATCGGTCTACTTAGTGGATCGGGTTGTGCCTATGCTGCCCGAGCACTTGAGCAATTTAGTGTGTTCGCTCAGACCCGACGAAGATAAATTGGCCTTCAGTGCCGTTTTTGAGATCGATGATCAGGCAAAAATTCTCGCTGAATGGTATGGACGAACCATCATTCGCTCACGGAAACGGCTCACTTATGAGCAGGCAGAGGAGGTCATTATACGGAATAGCACTGAAAACAATAGCACTGAAAACAAAGGGACGGATTTTGATTGGGGTCAAATGGTGCTGGAATTGAATCGCATAGCATTGATATTGAAGGCACAGCGCTTCGCTGCGGGGTCAATCCGTTTCGAATCGGAAGAGCTTCGGTTTGCCTTCGATGAAAAAGGGAAACCCACGGAGGTATTTGTAAAACCCCACCTTCAATCCCACAGTCTGATCGAGGAATGCATGTTACTGGCCAATCGTAAGGTATCGGCTTTTATGGCCCATCAGGCGAATGAGCGCTACAAGAATAGCATTGTCTATCGGGTTCATGATCAGCCAGACCCTGAGCGATTAGAGAACTTTTCGCGTTTTGCGGCCCTATTTGGCTATAAGATCAGGACCGGCAGCAGAGATCAAATTACGGCATCATTAAATGCCTTGGCCGATCAACTTGAGGGTAAGCCAGAAGCAGGAGTGGTGGAATCCATGGCCATTCGATCGATGGCTAAAGCACGCTATACGGCACAGAATATTGGGCACTATGGACTTGCCTTCACACACTATTCCCATTTCACTTCACCCATTCGGCGCTACCCCGATCTCATGGTTCATCGGCAACTTCAGGATATTCTCGACGCAAAGCCACCAATGTCTGTTTCATTGGTCGAGGCAGACTGTGTGCACAGCAGTGATCGAGAAAAGGCTGCCGTACAGGCCGAGCGCACTTCGGTCAGGCTCAAGCAAATTGAGATGCTCGAGGGTATGACGGGTCAACTTTTGGAGGGGTGGGTTAGTGGCATTCAAGATTTCGGGTTTTTTGTTACCCTAAAATTCAGTCGAGGCGAGGGCTTGGTTCGATTCAATGCGATGGTCGATGACCGGTATTTTTTTGACGAAAGAACATTCAGTGTACGTGCCCAGCGAAGTAGATTGCAATTGCGCTTAGGCGACCAGGTTCGTGTGCTGTTGAAAAAGGCCGATATTCGCACCCGACAGGTCGATTTGGCGTTTTTTCCGGATGACCAAGATGATCATTTTTAGGCCGTTTTTCTGAACAGCACATACATGTCCGAACATCCAAATTCTACCGATTCGATCGCTGTGTGGCAACATGCCATCAATCAGGCTATTAATTCCATAGAATGGCCCGCTCAGCCAGAACCGCTCTATCGTCCCATTCAGTATACCCTCGAGCATGGTGGCAAGCGGTTGCGGCCGATGCTGTGCCTGCTGGGTGCAGATGTTTTGGGCGGATCGATGGCTGATGCCATGCCCGCGGCCTTGGCGGTTGAATTGTTTCATAATTTCACATTGCTGCACGATGACATCATGGACAACGCACCCCTGAGACGGGGTCGCCCCACCGTTTTTGCAGCCCATGGAGCCAATTCAGCCATTTTATCCGGTGATGCGATGATGATTGCTGCCTATACTCAATTACAAGCATATGAAGGGGAACGGCTGGCTCAGCTGTTCTCTGTACTGAACCGCACAGCCGATGAAGTATGCGCTGGCCAACAATTTGATATGGATATGGAGGGCCGTGAAAGGGTTGATACAGCGGAGTACATGAGGATGATCCGGCTCAAGACTGCGGTTTTACTCGGCGCTTCTCTTCAAATGGGTGCCATTACGGCGGGGGCCAGCGCGTCTGCACAGAAAAGCCTGTATGACTTCGGTGTGCTTGCGGGTTTAGCCTTCCAAATTCAGGATGATGTTTTAGATGTGTATGGTGATCCAGATTCCTTTGGTAAAAAAGCCGGGGGTGATATTGATTCAGGCAAAAACTCTTATCTGAGGGTTCGGGCGATGGAAGAGGCAGATGCAGCCACGAGAGAGGCTTTGCTGCAATGGTATGCAGCATCTCCCGGAACGCTTAGAATCAGGGAGGTTAAAAAAATATTCGATCATTTAGGCGTACATCAATTGGCTATCGATCACATGAATGCACTACTACAGGAAGCCCAAGCTTCGCTGATGGCCACTCCCGGAGCCAGTAAGACATCAATTGAGCGATTGTGGAATTTCTCCCAAACCTTGGTAAAAAGGTCTATTTAAGATCTATTGATTCTCGCTTAAAAACCTTTATTCTTCGGTTTCCGATTCGACTCCCGAAGCGGAAGCCAACGCTACAGCCTCTTCTTGAGCTGATGCTTCTTGGGCTGATGCTTCTTGAACAAGTGCGTCTTGAACCGGTGCTTCTTGAACCGGTGCTTCTTGGGCTGGTGCTCGTTGAACCGGAACTTGCTGAGCACGGCTGCTTGAAGTTGGACGGCTCGCAACTTGGGGGGCCGAAGTTCCGTGAGGATCTCTCGGCATGACAGAAACAAATGAACGGTCCTTAACTCCTTTACGGAACATTACAACGCCATCGACCAGAGCAAACAAAGTATGGTCTTTACCAATACCGACATTTTCACCAGGGTGGTGACTCGTGCCGCGCTGGCGTACAATGATGTTGCCACTTCGGGCCGACTGACCACCAAAAATTTTCACCCCGAGCCGCTTACTTTCCGACTCTCTTCCGTTTTTGGAACTACCTACGCCTTTTTTATGTGCCATGGATAAAAATCAATTTGTATTAACCGATCGATTGAATGCTGAGTTTGGTAAACTGTTGGCGGTGGCCATTCATTTTTTGGTAGCCCTTCCTGCGCTTCTTTTTGAAGACGAGCACTTTGTCTCCCTGAACATGTGATACCACTTGCGCCCGAACGCGTGCCCCTGAAACATAAGGTTTGCCAATTTGTACACCTGATCCATTTTCCAGCAGCAGTACAGTATCAAATTCGATTTGTTCGCCTTCGGCGGCTTCAACCCTGTGAACGTATAAAGATTGATTCTCGCGAATCTTGAACTGCTGTCCTTTGATATCAACAATCGCCATCATAACCGTAAACAATTTTTAAGGTTGCAAAGATAAGTAAAAATAAACAAAGTAGGTAGATAACAAGTCGAGCAGAAAACGGGAACTAAAATGGATAGTTTATGCCCACCACAACACTTGTAAAAGGATACTTGCCTGGGATCTGCCTCGTGTTGGCTTGTACCCCGTTTAGCTCTCTGATCCACCCAGCTTGTTTCCATTCCGTGTCGCTCAGCCTAGAACCAACCCATCGTCTACCTGATACAAAAGCCGGGTCATACAATTTCACGCCCAGATCCAGTCGAATTATGAAAAAATCGAAATCGTAGCGCAAGCCACCACCTGCACCAATCGCTATTTCCTTATAGAACTCATCCAGGCGAAAATTTGCCAGTCCACTTTTGCCTATAGTCGTATCACGAAGTGTCCAAATATTTCCAGCGTCTATGAAAAAAGCCCCCTCCAAATGGCCAATGATAGAAAATCGTTCCTCCACGTTCAGTTCTAATTTACATTCCCCAAATTGGTCGATTCTAAGACCATAGCCTGCAAAAGAACCTGGACCAACAGAACGGGCTAACCATGCGCGGATGCTGTTGGTTCCCCCTGAAAAATAGCGCTTCTCCAGAGGCAATATATTTGAATTCCCCAGGGGTAAGCCCAAGCCCAAGAAAATCCTGCTGGCGAGTATATTCTCATTGTTTTGTTTGAAATAACGCCTGTATTCAAGGTCGCTCCGAACGTACCGAAAATAAGGGGTATTCCCGAAAATGAGATTGTCCTGACTGTTTTTTGAAGGAAAAACACGCAGAAATTGACTGAGAAGATTGCCCGCAAATTCAATGTTTGCACGGGTTAATTTACCATGTTTAGACAGCTGATCACTGGTATACGATATGTGGCTGGCCAGATTCACGTAGTTGGTGAAACTAAAGCGTAGGAAAGGATCGTTGAGGGTTTGAAGTAATGAATCGAGGTATGCGCTTTTACCTGAAGTTCTGGCCAGTGAAATTTCAACGGGAACGAACTCATAGCGCTCGCGGACGCGGTTTGTCCACAGCCAGGCCGCAGAAGAACGAAGCACTTCTCGCGAAAAATCAGGCCTGACCTGACGAGAATACTGAAGCTGCAAGCGGCTTCGTGGATCAATGAGATTAATGGAAGACAAGGAACGAATGGGTGCGCTCAGTCGCGGCAGACTGATGGCCAATCCCAGTCCGAGCTCCAATGTATTGAATACGGTTCCAGCGGAGGGAGCCGGCGTATTTCCGGCAAGCTGTTGCGATTCGGCGCCAACAGTGCCCTTGATTTCCATGATGCCAGCTGACCGCCACAAATTCCGACGCGTTTGGCTGATGCTCAGCGCGAGGCCAAGAAGTGAAACGCTGCTGCTTGAAACCTCTGTTTCCTGTCGAAGCTGCCTGCGTGTGGCCAGATTGCCTTCCCAAAAGAGGCGAACAAGACGCAGGCTGTCAATGGCTTCTAATCTTAGATTGGTATAGGAAAAGATGCGAAGATCCGACATGCGTTGTTGCATCAAGCGTATATCTTGTTCGGAAAATCGGCTCGGTGGGCATAAGGTTAAATAGCGTTTCCATTCCTGGGGCTTAAGGCTTTGTCCGTTGCAGTCGATTACATTGATGTTGCGATCAATGTTTAGACTGTCGCAGCGGATGGGTTTTGTTTCTGTTCCGGTTGGGGCATTCACTCGAACGGTTAAATGATCCACCGTATAGGGTCTAAGCAATTCCGGATTGGCAGGCAATCGGACCTTCAACAGGATGTTCACCTCCGGAACCCGGCTGTTTTTTCTGGTGGAGTCGAATTCCAATCGGTTAGATAGTGTATCCGCTCTATAGTACAACATTTCTTTATTCACATAATAAAATCCAGAGTTTCGTAAAAATGTTGTGAGGTGTGTTCTCTGTTCGTCTAATAAATCTGCATCGTAAGGATCTCCTTTTTTTAGCTTAAAATGCTCTGGTTGCGTTAAGGCATAGCGTAGATAGGGGTCAATGCTGTCGCCTGCCGATCCTAGGGTAAAATCCCCAAAATTTGATCGCTCACCCAGTTCGATGCGGTAAATCAGTTCTATTTTTTTCTGTCCGGTTGATCGCTGAGAAACAACCAAACGAGACCTGAAATAGCCTTTATCGGCCAGATAATAGCGCAAGTTCTTTAAACCCTCATCCAAGTAATCTTGTTGAAAAACATTGGGTGATTCGCCAAAACGGCGCGCCAGAAATAGAGAAAGATCGCTGCGATCTGCTGTTCGAGCGCGCACATCCCACCAGGTTCGCGCGGCAACAAGGCCCAAAAAACGTCGGTTGGGCTTGTGCCTTAAAAGCGGGGCAACATCTTCGCGTTGAGAAGAGGAAAGGCCAAGTACCCGATTTCGGGTAACCCACACTTCATCGGGCTCGAGATAGTTCGTTACTTTGCATCCAGTAATACCCGAAAACAACCCCAGCACCAAAACAAGCCAACTAGAATTTTTGAATTTTGTAAACATGTCAAAGTCGGCCTTAAAGATAGCTTCTTCATTGCACCATAAAAAAAATCGTCTGCAGACAGGGCAATTTCTGGTGGAAGGGGAGAAGTTGGTGAATGAGGCTATTCGTGCGGGTTTCAAATGCCGCACATTTTTTCTTCGGCGCAATTGGTATGAACGGCAAAACAACCCGGAATTTCTACTGAGTCTGGCACATTCCGATTGTATATGGTTGGGCGATTCCGATATGGATCGAATATCTCAATTGAGTTCGCCCCCACCTGTAGTGGGGGTTTTTGAATGGAAAAAAGTTCCCATACCAGCCTTCAATCCGGAACGTAAGGGCATATGGCTATACCTCGACAGAATCAAGGATGCGGGTAACCTCGGAACTCTTTTGCGCATTGCTGATTGGTTTGGTGTTGAAGGGGTTTGGACGGCGCCGGGAACAGCCGATCCTTGGAATGCCAAGAGCATACAGGCATCCATGGGCTCCATATTCAGGGTACCTGTCGAAGAATGCGAACCAGGGTTCTGCATGGAATATTTGAAGGATGTTCCGGTTTATGCGGCCACGCTGAAAGGAACCGATGTCTCCAAAGTCGATTTTAAAGGGGGTGGGCTACTGCTTCTGGGTAATGAGTCAGAAGGACTGAGTCAGGAATGCCTGGCCTATTGCTCAACGGAAATCAGCATCCCCGGATATGGAAAAGCAGAATCGCTCAACGCGGCTATTGCGGGAGGAATTATATTATCCTGGATGAGAAAATAATTCAATACGCCTGCATTATTTTGATCTCCTGGCCTTGCCTTTAATGCTTTTCAAGCGAGCGTCCACATCGGCTCTGAATTCCCAGGCTTTTTTTCTGAATAAGAAGGCATCGAAAGTGCCATCCGGGACATAGTCAAAATACAAGCCTTTGTTTCGGGGATTTCGCGGCGCCAAATAATCGAAAACGATGGCCTGTAGTTCCTCGTCGTAGCGCATAGCGGCCGAGGCCTCCGATGAAAATTCGATCCAATAACGATAATAGTCTTTCTCTTCGGTCTCCAATAAAGGGGCCCCAAAATGCACCTCGCCTACATCATCAAACCATAAAAAGTCAATCATTTTTCGGCGAGAAAAGGGCTCATGGTGATCATATCCCAAGAGGGTATAGCATGTGTTGCCACTGTGTTTCTGGGTTTTGGGGATAATGGCATAGTAGATCTGTCCATACCATGCTTTGGAACCAAAAGAGGTGTCATTTCGATCAAGGTACTTGTCGCTTTGATCGATGAGCCCAATAATTCTCGGCTTCTTTTCATGAGTCAGTACGCAGCCGAAATGACGCCAGCTACCCGGTTCCTGAGGCACGACCCAGGTAATCAACCGAAAAGTCTGGTCGGGTGCATCCAATACCGAAAGGACACCAATCGAGTCGAACTTCACCGAATAATTGGCAGGTTCACTGAGGATCTCAATCAGTGTTCGGATGGCCATATAGTTGGCTTGATTTCTGATGGGAACACTATCCGGACCAACTGCAATAGTCAACAGGCTATCCAATTGCGCCAAAAGCTCCATGTTTGATTTTGGGGGATCATTTCCCAAAATTAAGGAGGGATCAGGCGCTTGCTGGGCCTGTAGGTGCACAGAAACGGATGTACAAAGCAATAAGCACCGAATTTTTGATAAAAGCATGTAGAGCGTTATGGTTTTAGGCGAATGAAGCGCATCACCTCATGGGTATGCATGGGATTTTCAATTTCAAGGAAATAAAGGCCCTCGCGAAGTGACCGAGCATCAAAATACCATAAGTTTGAAGAATCTTCACGAACGACGGGTAGGGGATGCTGCCGACCAATGGCATCGCGCAACCGAATGTGTTTGACTGTTTGGGGCAGGTCCGAACCCTCGAGAAAGAAGCCGTCCCTACTCGGATTGGGGTAGAGTCGATATGAAAATCGCCTTTGAGGTTCTTTGCAACCAACCGCCACACGCGACTGAATGCTCATGTCTCCGATATAAAGATTCCCACCAAAGTCATTGATGGTTTCCATCCGAATATGGCAGGGATACAACCGTAATTCGGGCAACTCATAGATGTGTTCTTGCCAATCCGACGAATCATCGGGAATCATTGTATTCATCCCGCTGCGCATGCTGTCGCCACCGCTATAATACAAGACCCGTTCTACAGCACCGCAGTCGCATACCAAGCTGATCCGTAAACTATCTCGAAATGCTGAGTTGCGGTTCAGGTATGCCCGCTTGAAAGTCAGGTTGCTGAGTGCTCCACTGCCGGTAAAATAACTTCGGGAGATTAAACGGTCGCGCTGACGGTTGCGCCCTCCATACTGCAGATGCTTCAAACGAAAAGCGTAAGCATCGCGCGATAAACCCCCAACAGCGGCGGTATCCCAGGTGAAGTCATCGTCAGAAAGGTTTTGAATATACACCAAGCTATCGGCCGTCCAACCATCTGCGGCGATTTGTGCTTCGTTGGTGGGTGGATAAGGGTTAAGCGTATCAAGGCCTTGCACAAGAAAACGGGTACTTCTGTGGTTATCAAGAGGGTCTGCGTCTGTTCCTGCTCCGGAAATCTCACCCGTAAACCAGAGTTCGTTCCAGCCTTCCCCAACAGGAATATGAGGCACAGTGAGGTGATGGACTTGACCAGGCGATAATTGGAGGTTCAAAGGGATGCTCTGCGTGTACAAGTTCCTGTTGCGGGCAGTTAAAGTAATATGGGTGAGGACACTGTCGCCCGCATTGAGAAGCCCAACACCCACATCCATTCCATTGGCAAATTGTTCAGCACAGTACATGGGGCCATTGGCGGCAGGAATAGACAATGGCATGAGCGATAAATCAATCGGGCCACCGCCTGGGGGAGCAGGTGTATGATGCGTTGATAAATAGTTAAAGGCGGCGGGCAGGGATATGAGGCCGTTACCAAAAGTGTTGTCTTCGCCCGGTAAGCCCATGTCGGTGGCTGACTGATAGAGTGCCCAAAGGATGCTGTCGCCCCCCAATTGGGGAAATGCCTCTTTGAGCAGAAGAACGGCCCCTGAGACATGCGGGCAACTCATAGAAGTTCCTGATAACAGTCCGTAGCCTGTTTTGCCATAAGCCGATCGTACATTCACGCCAGGAGCCACCACTTCTGGTTTGATGAGTAATGGCCCACTTCCGCCACATAAGCTGACGCCTCGACTCGAAAAATCGGCGATGGGGAAGCCGTTGGCGTTGCCATTCACCGCGCCGATCGAGAAAATATTGACCGGGTTGGTGTTCACAAATTGTGGATGTTTGAGGGTCGCAGCGCCTGGTCCATCATTGCCAGCAGAGAACGTTATGGCTATGCCTGCCGCTTCAACCATATTGAAAATTTGCGTACTCCAATTCAAACAAAAACTGGTGTCTGCTGCACCTGCTTGACCCCAGGAGTTATTGATGACATCCGGAATATCGTCGAATGTACTGGTGTCGCCATCTGGGTTCATGGCCCACTGAAAGCTGAGTAGATTAATGTGGAGGGGGGTGAGGTTGCTGTGGGTGAGTGGATTAGAAGCCATGAAATAGCCCCCAAAGGCCACCCCCAGCGTGTCATGGGTGGCAGTATCCAAGCCTAATATGGTCCCATTTACGTGGGTGCCATGGTGCGATGGACGGTCAATAGGGTAACGACTTTCCAAGGAATACCATCCCTCCGATATGGGTTTAAAATTCCCTACAAATCGATGGGCCAACGCAGGGTGTTCCGTCCACGTACCCGTGTCTACGGTAAAGGCTTTCCTGCCCTTGCCTGTATAACCCATGGCCCAAAGCGCAGGGGCACCGATCACGTCAAGTCCCGGTTCTCGCCCACCTGGTATCTCAGGCGTTTCTTGTCCTGAGCTTGTTTCAGCCTTCGCATGCACCGGTTCAACGGCCCGTGTTGGATAATCAGCAGGATCGAATATCAGATCGATTTCAGGCTCATTCAGTAAAATATTGAGTGCATCGGCCTCTGCCCGGATCATGATTATGTTGCTGACCCAAAAGCTATGCGTGATTTGAAGGCTGGGGATTTGCTCAGCCAGGCGTGCGATCAAAATCGGTTGTATAGAGGCCTGAAGTGAAAGAGCCTCCCTCATGATTCTTTGGGCGCGCTCCTGGGCCGAATAGCGATTCAACCGCATCTCTTTGCGCAATGCATCTGTGTCTATTTGCTGCTTCAAAACCAGTCCCCACTCCACCATACTTCCCGCATCATATCCACCGGCCGATAACCTTTTGGCCAGTAACGGATCCGGGCGACCCGCGTAAACTGATAGAGGAAGAAAAAGGCTGAAGAATATCAAGAAAAAACCAGGGGTTGTTTTCATATTTTTCAGTTTAGTTGAAAAAGGATGTTCGAAGAATGATCCAATGTTCATAACCAACAAACGCATATCACTTTAGAATCAGCGCCTTGCCCTGCAAGGTATTGTTTTTGGAATAAGATCGTATATAATAAAGGCCGCCGGGTAGTCCCACAGTATTCAGTCTGTATTGGCCAGGTTCATCCGAATGGATCCAGTCAACCCATTGCTCCCTACCCAGTGCGTCGTACAATATGGGTATTCCCCATTGTGCATCGGGGAGTTTTATATTCAAGAAGGAATAGGTGGGATTGGGGAAAATTCTCATTGTCTTATGGATAAAGCGCTCTTCTAAATCTGCAACCTGGTAAAAAACCCGAATGTTGCTGAGGTATAAATTACCACCCCAATCATTCTTGGTGGTGAATCGCAAACGAGCAGACAAAGGATAGGGTTGAAGCAAACTGTCAGACAAGGGCACTTGATAGCTGCGCCAATGGCTTGAATCTGAAGGGATTAAACCATTGTAGGTCTTCATACTATCTCCTCCATTGAGCCAAAGCCTTGTGTAGCTATGTCCGCAGTCTGTCGACCAATCAAGGAACAGGGTGTCACTAAAAGTAGTGCTGCGGTTGTTGTAGGCAATATCGAACGATAAAAGCCCAGTTCCACTTGCCCCAGAAGCGGGACGGCTCAACCACAACAAAGGCGAAATCAATTCATCAATTTGTCCGTTGGCCGGTCCATGGTCTTTCATTTTCATGCAGGCAGCCCTTGTTGCGCGGCCTGCGGTGGTCACAAACTGCCATGTTCTGGCATCGGCGTCCAAGTCACGGATCACCCAATCATCGAGACGGTGCTCATAGAGCCCATTGGTTCGCAAGCTATCGAATGCCTCATAAAAACGAGTGGGTACCACATTCAGTGTAGGGAATTCCGAATACCATCGGTTGTTGATGGTGTCGCGTTCTACAACAGCAGGCAGCGCATAGGCTTGAATAAGAAGACGATTGGGTTGTGCGATGGGTCCATTCGGAAACGATGGGGGTTGTAAAACAAAATAAGGTGTGGTGAGCCATGCGCGTTGGCCAGGTAAAAGTAATCTACTGTGGTTGATGGTATCCCTTTGGCCATTTAAACTGATGAAAAGTTGGAATCCACTGACCACGCTGTCGCCACGGTTCATGACTTCGATTCGCCAACGCTGACGAAGGATGGGACCGGGTGGCATAATTGGCCCTGTTTGCAGGCATCCCCCACTACCAAAAAACGCGGTTTCTGGAGAATCCACGCCTGCGATGGCCAAATCGTAGGCACGGGCTGGAGGCTGAGGCGTGGTACTTTGCGATAAAAACTGAAAAGCAGCGGGAAGGTTGATGAGCCCCCGCCCATACTGATAATCTTCTCCGGGCACACCAAGATCCGATGCGGTTTGATACAATGCATTGAGAATTTGACGGCCGGAGCGTTGTGGGAAAGCCTCTTTCAAAAGTAAAACGGCTCCGCTCACATGAGGAGATGCCATACTGGTGCCTGATTTTAATCCATAGCCCGTGGGTCCATCGGCCGAACGAACATCGACCCCCGGCGCTGAAACTTCGGGTTTTATCATTAAAAAGCTGTCGGGTGTACATCTCGAAGGCCCCCAGCTCGAAAATCCTGCGAGCGGGTATCCCGGTGCAGCTCCTTGGATGGCCCCTACAGCAAACAAATTGAGGGAATCAATGATCACTTGAGCAGGCACAATGGTGGTAGCTAGACCGGGTCCGTCGTTGCCCGTGGAAAACACATTTGCGATGCCTGAGGCCTCAACCGCCAGCATGGCATTGGTGATGAGTGGATGTCCACAAAGGGAGTCAAACCCCGTATTGTTTCGTCCCCAGGAATTGTTGATCACATCTGGTATATCGTGGGTGGTATTGGCATCGCCGTCTGGGTTAAGTGCCCATTCGAATGCTGCCATGAGTTGTGTCCAATCGCGAACAAAAGCAATATTGGTTACAATCGGATCTGTCGCCAAAAAATAGGCGTCGAAGGCCACGCCGATGGTATCGCGGGTGGCTGTATCCAATCCCAAAACGGTTCCGATCACATGCGTTCCATGGTTGCCGTTTTTATCTCTCGGGGTGGTGAAATCATAAGGCAACCAGGTCTGCGATAAGGGGAATCGGCTGCCCAAAAATTTGCCTTTCAGTGCTGGGTGATTGGGCCAAACACCCGTATCCATCAACATCGCTTTTCTCCCTTTGCCGGTATATCCCATTTGCCAAAGGGCAGGTGCACCAATCACATGAAGTCCAACTTCTCTCCCGTTGGGTATTTCAGGGGATGCGCTTTGCGCTGTAGGTTCAACCAAAGATACCTGAAACGCGCTGCTGAGTTCAATTTCTTCCACACTGGGGTGGGCTATAATGGGCGGGATATGATCCGGTTTCGCTTCGAGCTCAACCATATTCACCAGCCAAAATCGTCTGATCAAGCGGGGGTGATTTTCAACAAATTGCCCACCAGAGATATTCAAAGCATCCAAAAACGGAATTTGAATGCGATCTGCCAGCGTGTTACATGCACGATTCACCTCCAGTGCCCGTATGCCGAGCGGAGTGTCATCCTTTTCATAGCGTCTGAGTAAATCCAACATCGGTACTTGCTCCTTGAAAGTAATGGTGATCCTCAGCCAAGTATTGGCTCCCGGATTTTCATTCAACTTTTTGTTTAGCGATGGTCCTATTTTTGCTGGTTGAGCAAGTCCTGGAAGGGAAGTAAGGCTCAACAATATGAAAAGCCATATTCGATTTGAGATCTGACACATTTTAAGATTATTGATTGTTTTCGACTCTTTTGGCTTTGATTTCATTGAAAAAAATATCATCGTTGGGTATGTCAAATTCCAGTCCGATGGGTTGATTATTGGGGTCAGTTACTACCTGTACCGTGGCATGCCCAAACCATGCCTGGGGCTCGTTCCATTCCATTTTCCAAGTATTGTAGTGCCAATGAACTAACCTGCACGAAAAAGATGGGGAATGTGAAAACTCCAGATACATCGTATCGTTTTTCGAAGTTAGGTTGATATCGCCATACATCGGACAACGATAAACCCCCACAGCCTGTTGGGGCGATAGACCGGGCTGGGTGCCGAGAACCCGTGCAGCCACGCGTTTTGGAATTCTGGTGTCTTCCGTTTCTCGTTTTTCCTGTTTTCTAAGCTGTTCTTCACACCAATCACGTTCATTCCTGCCCAATAGGATCTTGTCCAATATATAGTTTGGAATAGCTGTTATAGGTGCACGCATGCCATTGGTGAGCACGATGATGCCCAATTCAAGATCCGGGAAAACCTGAATCGAAGAGATCATGCCATCATATCCACCTGTGTGATGCGCACGAAAATGCCCTTTGTAGTCACTCAATTGCCATCCAAGACCATACGTATTAAAACTACTGCTTTTGTCTGATTTGCTGTGGTCGACCTGAAATCCATTGTGGGGGGTCCATAATTGATTATGTAGTCTTGTTGATATTAGAGTATCGCCCTTCCATACCCCATGATCAATATTAAATTCGACCCATTTGGCAAGGTCAGCAACCGAAGACAACAGTCCTCCTGTGGCTGCCACGGTTTCCCAACTCACCCACGGTATGGGGTAGTGATCGCCGTCCTTGAAGGCATGCGGTTGTGCAAAATTTCCCAAGGCTGTAAGCCGCGCCAGTTGAAAAGTACTTCTGCTCATACCCAAAGGTTTCAAAATGCGATTCTCAACAAACTGTACATAGGTTTGGCCAGAAGTCACTGCAATCAATTCACCTGCAGCGATGTACATCAGGTTAGAATATCCGTATCCGGAGCGGAAGGGGAATTCTGGCTCAATGGCATGGTATCGTTTGATAAGCTCAGGTGCGGATAGGGTTGACCGATACCACAATACATCACCACTGAAGGTGCCCAATCCACTGCGGTGACAAAGCAAGTCACGGATAGTGAAGGCTTCACTGACCCAAGGATCATAGAGGGTAAAGTAGGGCAGATACTTCCGAACGGGATCATCCCAACGAATTTTACCTTCCTGAACCAAAAGGGCCAACGCGGTAGCCGTAAAGGCTTTGGTATTCGAGGCTATTGCGAATAAGGTATTTTGATCGGGTAGATCAAACGACATCTGCTGTTGGGTATTTTTACCCATGGTTTTTTCGCCGTATCCGCGACAAAAAACCAGATCTCCGTTCTTCACAATTCCCACCACCATGCCGGGTGTGCCCCAATTTTGTTGGGTTTGCCTGAGATAGGCATCCAGGTCGTTCCAGTCTGTTTTTCGGTTGATTTGGGCATTGGCACCTACCAAATGCCAGAAGAAAAAGAAGATCAGAAACACGAAAAACCGAGGATGTGTCATGTTCAACGTAAATTTTGCCTAAATATCGGGTTTGCATTCAATTTAGCCCCCTGCTAATGTCGTTAATTTGTATTTTTAGGGCTTGTTTCGATGGAATCAATTTTCCTTACCCTAATGCCTTTCCCTTCGACCTTGATTTCCTTTCGACCTTGATTTCCTTTCGACCTTGATTTCCTTTCGACCTTGATTTCCTTTCGACCTTGATTTCCTTTCGACCTTGATTTCC
>SYHW01000002.1 GCA_005799065.1 Bacteroidota bacterium | reverse complement strand
TTGAACGAGCAAACTCCTTCAATAATTCGGTCTTGAATGTCAGGCCTTAGCTCGCTGTGCATGGGAAGTGAAAATACTGTGTCGCATAAGCGGCGTGTGACTGGATATTCACCGGCTTGTTTATAGGCCTTTTGCTCGTTGAGCGGAACAGGATAATAAATCATAAGGGGGATGCCTAAATGGGAAAGGTGGTCGCGGAGCTGCTCGCGCGATACGCCGGAAGCCAATTGCAGGGTATATTGGTGAAAAACATGAGTCGACCACGGAGCTGTAGAGGGGCATTTAAGCCAACCCACCTGAGAAAAAGCATTGTTGTAATACATTGCAGCTTCATTTCGTGAATGATTGTAGCGGTCGAGGTGTGGTAATTTAGCCCTCAAAATGGCTGCTTGAATGGAGTCTAGTCGGGAGTTTACCCCTACCTCATCGTGATAGTATTGAATGCGTTGTCCGTGATTGCAGACCATCTGCAGGGTATGGGCCAGCTCGGAGCTGTGGGTAAACAAGGCTCCCCCGTCGCCGTAGCAGCCCAAGTTTTTGCTCGGAAAAAAGGAGGTGCATCCGATGGTGCCCAGGGTACCCGCTTTGCGCGCCTTCCCTTCGGCGTCTAGATAGTCGGCACCGATGGCTTGGGCCGTGTCCTCAATTACAGCGAGTCCGTGTCGCTCGGCTAATTTCAAGAGTGGACCCATCTCCGCACACTGTCCGAATAGGTGAACCGGCACGATCGCGCGGGTTCGGGATGTTATGGCCGCCTCAACAGCCTCCAGATCGAGGGTGAAATATTCGGGATGTACATCCACCAAAACAGGTTTGAGTTGCAGCAGTGCGATGACTTCTGCGGTGGCCACATAGGTGAAATTTGCCGTAATGACTTCGTCGCCTGGCTGCAGATTAAGCGCCATCATAGCAATTTGCAAGGCATCAGTACCATTGGCGCAGGGGATCACGTGAGCGCCGCCCAGGTAATGGCCCAGCTCTGATGCAAACGCCTTAACGGCGGGCCCGTTGATGAAGGCTGTATTGTCGATAACCTCGCGTATTCCTCTGTCGATTTCTTCTTTAATTTCTGCGTATTGGGATTTCAAATCCACCATGGGAATCATGCTCATAAACAGTCAGATTTTTGGAGGCAGCAAAGAATTTTAAGAGGTCGCAAAGATAGGGGGCATGAATAAACAATGGGTATATTTGTCCGATGAGCAATTTATTGAAGAAAGTGGGCGGCGAGGGCCTCACCCCAATTGGTCAAATTGGAGTTCCTGCATTGATTGAACGGATTACTTCCCAGGGTGTTCACCGTCAAGCGTCCACCCGATTGGGGGTGGGAGATGATGCAGCGCGCATCCTTTCGTTGACCAATGAGGAGTGTGTGGTAACGACAGATTTGATGGTGGAGGGGGTGCACTTCGATACGACCTATTTCCCTTTGATGCACCTTGGGTATAAAGTGGTGGTGGCTGGAATTAGTGATGTGGTGGCCATGAATGCGGTGCCAAGGCAAATTCTACTGGCTTTGGCTATTTCTGCTAAGTATACGGTGGAAGCAATCGAGGAATTGTATAAGGGTGTGCATGCGGCTTGTGCGGAGTATGGGGTCGATTTGGTTGGGGGCGATGTGACTTCATCGACGGGTGGGCTCACCTTATCGATTACGGCCATAGGAAGTGCCCCTGCTGAGCGGATGGTCGGTCGTAGTGGCGCACGCAAGGGGGAGCTTATTTGTGTGAGTGGTGACCTGGGTGCGGCCTTTATGGGACTGAATTTATTGGAGCGTGAGAAGCGCATCTATCGGGAAGATCCGGGTATTCAGCCCGATTTTGGGGCCTATGAATACCTGCTGCAGCGGCAAATACGGCCTGCTGCACGCATCGATATGGCTGCTGTTTTTGATCGGCTAGGGTGTTTGCCTACTGCGCTGATTGACCTGAGCTCAGGTTTGGGACGCGATATTGCGGCACTGTGCCGCGCATCGGGTGTGGGGTGTCGACTCTACGAAGACCGAATTCCGATTGATCCGCTGGTACACGAATTGGCGACCCATTTTCATATCGACCCAACCCTTTGCGCTTTGAGTGGTGGAGAGGATTATGAGTTGCTTTTTACACTCCCGGCTTCCGTGAGCGAAAAGCTGGAAGGGCACCCGGATATAAGTATGGTGGGCTACATCACGGAGGCAGAGGACGGTCTTGTTTTGGTGTCGCACAGCGGGCAAGAGCACGAATTGCACCGGAGAATGTATACCCCCGAGGTTCAATAGGGGTGGGATTTTTGCCCCTTTTTTTCTATTTTTAGGCCTTAATCGTATTTTCATGTTCAAAAATGACGTTCAGATGCCGGTAGGATTCGATTGGGGGAAGATGGGTGTCTTTTCATTCTATGGGGTATTGGTTGGCTTTTTGCTGATGCTTTTATGTCCGAACCCCACGGTTGCTCAGGCGGGTTACACCATTTCTCAGCCTGCGTGGGCCAATGCACCGGTTACCACAGGTGGTACGAACGTCACCTTCACTTCACAAAATGATGCTGTTGCCACTGTAATTACCATCCCATTCTATTTTCGATTCTACGGAAATAATTATAATACATTATTTATTAATACCAATGGTTGGGTGGCATTTACAGCGCAAGTGGTCAGTACGGCCAACACCAATGCGAGTCCTGCAGCTTTGCCGAATGCTGGAACGACCATTCCGAAAAACTGCATCATGGGGCCTTGGCAAGATTGGAACAATACGGGAGGAGCAGGAATTGTGCGCTATCGTACTGATGGTGCTTCTCCAAACCGGCGGTTTGTGGTGACCTACAGCGCTTGGCCCATGAATGGATGCCTGACCACCAACGGCACCTTTCAAATTGTGCTGAATGAATGCACCAACATCATTGAGATCTATATTTATCAAAAGCCGGCTTGCACGGCCACCAATGGGAACCGCGCTGTTTTGGGTATGCAAAATCTGGCTGGTTCGGTGGCTCATGTGGTTCCAGGTCGCAATAACACATCGTGGAGTGTGCTGAATACGGCGCCTGAACTGCACCGATTTACGCCCGATAATCCGGTCATCAATGGAACCGCAACCGTTTGTGTGGGTGCTACAACTCAGTTGACAGCCAGCATAGCAGGTGGAACTTGGAGCAGTGCCAGCCCAGCAATAGCTACCGTAAATGCTACAGGATTGGTGACGGGTATTTCAGCCGGGCAAGCCGTTATTACATACAATGTTGCGCAGGCTGGTGCAGCTGCTTGTCAGCGCACATTTAGGGACGTTATTGTTCAGACAACGCCTTCTATTAGTGCTCAGCCCCCCTCGTCTACAGCTGTACTCGCCAGTCAAAACACATCGATTTCTTTAACGGCTCCTTCTGCTACGGGTTATCAGTGGTTTTTAAATGCTGGCACGGGCTGGATTCCTGTAATTGCCGGCTCGGTATATACCAACATCAATACAGCCGCATTGGGAATATCCAACGTTAATCCGGGTATGTCCGGATATTTGTTTCGTTGTAGGGTAAGTAATGCCTGTGGCGCGGATACTTCATCGGTATGCACCCTTCAAGTTACTGGGCTAAATGGTCCCGGATTATTTATCGACACGGCCATCGCCTGCCAGGGCGGACCCGCTGATACATTGGTGGTAGTTCCAGTTCGTGTCCAGAATTTTACCGGAATTGGGGCTGTTTCGCTTGTTATCGACTACGACTCATCCGCATTGTTGTATCGTGGTTATCAGAATAGTCAGTTAAGCGGAGGAAATTTAATTATTAACTCCCCTCAGCCAGGAAAAATCTATCTGGCGTGGTATAGTCTGGTAGCTTCAAACATTGGGAGTGGTAACTTAATAGAATTTAAGTTTTTAGCCAATTCAAGCAGTGTATTGAATTTTGATTCGGACAATGGAGGCAATTGTGAAATTGCTGATTCATCAGGAAATACTTTAACGAGCGTATTTATAGATGGATATGTATTGGTTTCGCCTCGCGACACGGTCCAATCTAGTGCTTCAGCATGCAATGTCTATACTTGGTCATTGAATGGGCAATCGTACACGCAATCGGGGAATTATCAGGCCCAAGTTGGCTGTAGAAACAACAGACTCTCACTTCTGATTAATCGGTCGTCATTCGATACAGTGGCGGTTTCTGCATGTGATTCCTTTGTTTGGGGATTAAATGGACAGCGCTATACATCCAGTGGAATGTATCCTTACACGCTGACCAACTCTGTGGGATGCGACAGCATTATTTTTCTGAACCTCCAAATCACGAACCGACCATTGATTGGTCAAATTATCGGAAGCCAGGGTATTTGCGTGGGATCGACGTCCCTTTATTCTGCAGCGATAGGTGGGGGTATTTGGACCAGTAGTGATACAACAGTTGCGCGAATTAATTCAATGACAGGATTGGTCAATGGAGTCGGAGTCGGAACAACTACCATTACGTATACGATCAATGGAAACGGCGTTTGTCCACCTACCTCTACATCCCGGATCATTACCGTAAATGCTAGACCTTTAGCGGGTGTACTTTCAGGAAACCAGAGCATTTGTGTTGGGTCACAAACTGTATTTTCCTCGAGTATTACCGGTGGACGATGGTTTAGTAGTAGCCCTTCCGTAGCTTCTATTGGTCAGGCGAGTGGAATATTGAACGCCCTTTCATCGGGTTCAGTGGTGGTCAAATATGTCGTTCAGGATGCCTTCGGTTGTTTATCGGATACGGTAAGTCGGTCTGTTACAGTACTTCCAGTGAGCAATACAGTGATCAGCGCTGTAATTTGCTTTCCGGGTAGCTACTCTTTCAATGGCCAAACTTTATCAAATTCGGGGACATATACGTATGTGACTCCCAATTTTGTGGGTTGTGATAGTACTGTAACGCTAAACCTGACGGTCAATCAACCGAGCCAATCGACACAAAGCCGTGTTGTGTGCGATAGCCTATTGTGGAACGGTCAGGTTTATCGCACATCGGGGGTTTACAGTTTTCAGTCGACCAATGCTGTAGGTTGCGATAGTTTGGCAACGCTCAGCTTGACGGTAGGATACACGGGTGATACTTCATTTTCGTTGAGGGCATGCGATAGTTTGGTTTGGAATGGGCAAGTTCTGCGCCAAAGCGGGCAGTATTCGGCTGTTTTTCAGAGTTCAACGGGTTGTGACAGTACCGTTAGGCTCACACTCAGTATGGGCAGAACCGACAGCATGATTGAACAAACATTCGTGTGTGATTCGGTTTATTGGCCTGTTTCCGGTACTTGGATCAAGCAATCTGGGACGTATGTAGTTCGTAGGGGATTCGCTAGTCGCTGCGATTCAGTTTATCGATTAAACGTCTTGGTGGATCGTACGCCGGCATCTGTTGGGGGGTTTGATTCGGTAATCTGTTGGCTTCCTGGCTATGAGTTATGGTATGTCGACCGCAATCGACCGGACCTGATTTGGTACGAGCCTGGGAATCCCCTCAATATTTTGGGTAGGGGTTCGTTGCTTGTACTCAATGATAATTTTGATGTTTTGGATCTGGAAGTTTCTGCTTCGTCATCCGGCGGGTGCTTATCGCCCCCCACCCGAATTCGCGTTCGAAATGAGGTATACGATGTTTTCCCACCCATGCCCAATGCGTTTAGCCCAAATAAAAACGGCGTAAATGATGTGTGGTTTGTGGAATCGGATTTCACCATGGAACTGCGGATTTTTGATCGTTGGGGCCGTCTAATTCACCAAGATTCAGGCTTAAGGGTATCCTGGGATGGGAAAAATTACGAACCTGGAGTTTATCCCTACGAGATTCGACAAAACAATTGTGTCGGTCAGAAGGTATCGACGAAAGGAGTGATTAACCTGATTAAGTAAGGTCCAACGGAGCTGCTTCTTTCAGGTCCGGCGACCTGCTTCACGGGCCTTCTTTTTGTGGGTCTGTCTCCTTGACGTATTTTTGCAGCGTGAAACACCTTTTGGATCTGCGGTACCATTATCCTGGACGTTTGTTGGCGCATTCCGATCCTGTTTTGTTGATGGGCTCCTGTTTCACAAGGCATGTGGGGGAGGCACTGCAGGATAGAATGTTTCGGGTTTGGCATAACCCTACGGGTATATTGTTCGACCCAACGGCGATTGCGCGTCATCTACAGATGTTGGTGAAGGGAAGTCCCCCTCCGGCGGATCAACTCGTTTTCTTGAATGACGTGTGGCATTCTTGGGAATTTCACAGTCGTTTTTCGCATCCTCATGCCGAGGAGGCGTACGTATTGCAGTCGGAAGCAGTTCAGGTGGGTCAATCAGCACTTCAGTATGCGGGAACGCTTATTCTTACTCTGGGCTCGGCATTTAGGTATGTGCGATGCGAAACGGGTGCGCCGGTGGCCAACAACCATCGGGCTGCAGCTGTGGAATTTGAACGGCAATTGCCAAGGGTATCAGAGCTTTATGATGAGCTTGAGTCTGCCATACAGGCGGTTCGTTGCGTGAATCCGGGTCTTCAAGTGCTGCTCACTGTGAGTCCGGTTCGTCATGCGCGTGATGGCCTGATCGACAACAACCGGAGCAAGGCGCGCTTAATTGAACTGGCTCATCGACTGGGTGAAAATTTGAAGGATGTTCATTACTTCCCTGCTTATGAATGGGTGATTGATGTATTGCGCGACCACCGCTGGTATGATGTAGACCTCATTCATCCCAACCATGCAGCGACCCGGGAGGTGATTGACCTATTTGTGGCGCATTGCCTGGGGCCTCAAGCGCAAGAACTTGCCGAACAGGCCCTTAGATTCACCCAAGCGGCCCGGCATAAAGCGCGATTTCCTGATACACCCGCACATCAACACTTTTTGGCTAAGCAACAAGCGGAAAGAGAGGCCTTTCTTACGGAACATCCTGAGCTTACCTGGTATCCTCCCAATACGGCAGCTGTATTTTCAACGCGCGACGAAGAGTAATTGGCGTACGCGGATGCGTAAGTTTGGGTATTGGTTAAGTAATTATTTTAGTACCTTGTAATGCATAATACCACTCTATCGAGTTATATTTGCGCGGACTTCAATTTGAGCTTTATAAAGAGAAATATGATGAAACGAAAATTGTTCTTTGGAATCTTGGGACTTTTGGTTGGATTGACGCCAGGATTGGTTATGGCTGTGCACGACGGGCACAAGCCAACAATTCCCGGACGAAGTATGGAGAACCTTGGCATCAACCCCTATTTTCAGCAGCGGGTCGATTACGAAATCGAGGTCGAATTGGACCCGCAGAACCACCTTCTGCGCGCTCGGATGGAGATGTTCTATGAAAATCGATCGCCCGATACCCTTTTTTATATTTATATGCACCTTTGGCCCAATGCATACCGCAACAACCGCACTGCCTTTGCCCGGCAAAAAGCGGCATCGGGCTCATGGGATTTTTATGCTGCGCCGGATAGCCTGAGGGGCGGAATCGATAGCCTTGATTTTCGTACGGCGGGCAAGGCCTTGCGCTGGTCGCTATTGCCCGACACCATAGATGTGGCTATTGTCTGGCTGGATAAGCCGCTTTTGCCAGGGGCAAGGGTGTCGATCACCACCCCCTTCCGGGTGCAGATTCCGGGTAATTTTTCTCGATTGGGCCGCGACCGTGGTCAGTATCAACTCTGTCAATGGTACCCCAAACCAGCCGTATATGACCGCGACGGCTGGCACCCCATGCCGTACCTCGATTTGGGCGAATTTTACTCCGAGTTTGGGAATTTTGATGTTCAAATCACCGTGCCAGCGCACTTTCGGGTAGCGGGTTCTGGTGAGCTTCAAACCGCCTCAGAGCAGGCATGGCTCGACTCATTATCCACTGCCTGCTGGGCGCTTGATAGTTTTCCGAGAATTCAGAACAACACGGATCAGGCGGGTGCCCAGCGGCGTAAGACCGTGCAATACCGGCTCGAAAACGCCCATGATTTTGCCTGGTTCTGCGGTCCCGATTATTACGTTCGACAAAGCAAAGTGCGCCTACCCCACAGCGGCCGAACGGTCAAAACAGCCGTTTTCTTTACAACAAGCAGTAATCTGTGGAAAGATGCCGCAGCCTATGTCGATAGTTCGGTCTATTACTACTCACTTTGGGTGGGGGACTATCCATGGTCGACCTGCACGGCAGTAGACGGCGCTTTATCGGCCGGTGGGGGCATGGAGTATCCCACGATCACCGTGATCGCTGGGGTTAATAGTGCGCGCATACTGGAACTGGTGATTGCCCATGAAGTGGGCCACAATTGGTTTTATGGAATTCTAGCCTCCAATGAGCGCGATCACCCCTTTATGGATGAGGGTTTCAATTCTTATTATGAGAGTCGCTATATGCGTCAACGCTTTGCATACGATGCGAATCCACTCGGTCTGGGGTCGGGGAAATTGGTGGAGCGATTGGGGCTGTCCAAAGTTGATGGAGATCAATTGACATGGCTTTTATCCTGCCGACGTGGACGAGAAGCCCCCTTGTGGTCGTCGGCCTCGACCGACTATGATTCGGAGACGTACGGCACCCTGGTCTACAAAAAGACGGCCTTGGAACTCAATTATCTCGATGCTTATGTGGGTCGCGAACGTTTTGATCAAATGATGCAGGCCTATTATGAAGAATGGAAATTTCGTCACCCTTCACCATCCGATATGAAAACCGCATTGCAGTCGGCGCTGCAAAGGGCTGGGGGTGGACGAGCAACGGAATGGTGGTTTACGGAGCGTTTGCAGGGGCAACGAGGAGTCGATTACCGCCTTGGGCGTGTGGTTGCGCGCAAAGAACAAAATGGCAATGAGTCTCCCGAAAACGGGCCAGCCACGTTTCGCTACCGCGTTCGGGTGAAGGGCATGGGCAGTAAGACACCCTTCCTGTTGGCTGCTTTGGACGAGCGTGGTGAAGTGATGCGGCAGGAATGGTATGAACCCATCTCTGGCCGTCAAACCTTCGACATCAGTCTCAACGAGCGGGCCAGCTCATTTACGTTGGACCCCAATCTTCGTATGCCCCTAGCCTTTCGCGAGCGTTCTCATGCAGAAGTGGGCGTGCTTTTCCCCGCCTTGCCCGGGCTTCGGTTGATGCCCGGACTCGATGCGGCGCGCAACCGTCTCTGGCTGTTGCCCGTGTTGGGTTCCAACCAGGCAGATGGGGCAATTATTGGCTTATCGATGATGACGCCACCTGTATTTCCACGAAATTTTGAATACACCTTCATGCCGGCTCTTGGAGTGAAATCGCGTAGTGTGGTGGGACAAGTTTCGGTACGTCAGATGCTGCGGCCGAGCACAGGGATTTTTTCAGAATATCAATTGCGGGGAGATCTTTCGCGCTACACCAATTACCAGTTTGGAATGGGCTTATCTCCAGATATACGGTGGGAAATATCGGCGCACCTAAAATTGCGGGAGGAGCGTTTGTCGGTTCGTCGCATTCGTCAGCTGTCGGTAGGCGTTTTGGGTAGTCCTTGGCGCACTCCATTTCCTGTCCACACCATGGACCTCCTGCCCCAAGCCCATAATCCGCGCCTAATCATGGGATTTCTTGGATATAAAGCAGAACATCCTGGACTGGTACACAGCGTTCGTTGGCAGGCTGATGTGGAGTGGGGTGCATTAAATGGCCTATATTCGGCTCGTGGCTTCACGGAAAAAGGCGGGGTCAATGCTCGCCTGAGCGCCTCTGTTTCGCATAAATGGTACTACAAAACCCGAGGCAATAGGGCGTATTTGGCGCATCGCTGGTTTGCCGGTCTCGCCCAGGTTTCTGATCCGTTTAACCCCATTGGCTTTTTGGGTCACGGCAGTGGAATTACCGGCTGGTTAGATTATGGTTGTCGGGAAATTTTCTATGGTCGACATACCATAGACCACCAAAGTGGCCCCATGCCGTTGAACCTGCGGCAGGTTTCATCGCGCGATGCCGGATTGCGCTCGGTCATGAATCCCGTTTTTGTTGATGCCCTTCAGAATACAAGAAGCGCAACGCAGCTGCTGGCCACCAATTGGGTGGTCACGATCCCCCGATTTCCCTTAGAGATCTATGCCGGGCTGGCCCATACGGGCTCGTTAGACAGTGTTCAAGTAGGAACTGATGATGCATGGCGGCCAATACTCGTAAACTACCGTGGTTATATGGGTGAGCTGGGTCTTTCTTTATCGGTGTTCAATGGTCTGATTCGGCTCAATGGTCAGCTGGCCGCCACCGAAGAACTGAGGCCAGGCTTTTTGAGTCATGGCCGCAGTTTAAAATGGTATGAGTATTTCAGCTGGTCGATCGACCTAAGAAGGCTCAATCCGCACGATCTTGTGCGCAAATTCAGAATGTAATAAAAAAATAACCAAATGCCTAAATTAACATTGAGAAAAGAAATGCAAAACGTCCTGGATGTGTTGGGAATTTCACCAATCAGCCACGGCGTTCACACCGGAATTGGGGGATGGAAATCTGGGGGTGCCTTGTTGGAATCGCATTCACCGGTCGATGGTGAACTGATTGGCAGCGTCTATCAGGCAGACCGGAGCGACTACGAAAAGGCGATGAAGATGGCCGTACAAGCCTTTCAGGAGTGGCGATTGGTGCCGGCACCGCGTCGGGGAGAGCTGGTGCGCCTGGTTGGTCAAAAATTACGGGATTTCAAGGATCCTTTGGGCCGCTTGGTGAGTTATGAGATGGGCAAAAGCTTGCAGGAAGGATTGGGGGAGGTGCAGGAAATGATCGATATCTGCGATTTCGCGGTGGGATTGTCGCGCCAGCTCTACGGATTGAGTATGCATTCTGAGCGTCCGGGTCACCGTATGTATGAGCAATGGCATCCGCTGGGTGTGGTGGGCATCATCTCGGCCTTCAATTTCCCTGTAGCGGTTTGGAGCTGGAACAGCATGCTGGCTTGGGTGTGTGGCGATGTCTGCATTTGGAAGCCATCGGAGAAAACGCCCCTCACGGCTGTTGCCTGTCAGAATTTATTGTCTGATGTGTTTCGTTCGTTCGGTGCTCCGGAGGGCCTGTCGTGTTTGGTGGTGGGCGACTACAAAGTAGGTGAGTGGATTTCATCCGATGAGCGCATTCCATTGGTTTCGGCCACGGGCAGCACCCGAATGGGTAAGTTGGTAGGCGAAGCTGTGGCGCGCAGACTCGGTCGCAGTCTGCTGGAGTTGGGGGGCAACAACGCCATCATCATCAGCGAGCAAGCCGACTTGGATTTGGCCATTGTGGGGTCGGTTTTTGGTGCTGTGGGCACGGCCGGACAGCGTTGTACGACGACCCGCCGTCTGATCATCCACCGATCACGCTACGAAGAAATGAAGCAAAGGTTGGTGAAGGCCTACGGTCAATTGCGGATTGGCAACCCGCTCGATGAGCACAACCACGTGGGTCCACTCATTGATTCGTTGGCGGTGCAGGCCTACAACAAAGCCGTCGAAGCGGTACGCCAGGAGGGGGGAACATTTCTGGTGGAAGGCGGCGTTTTCTCGGACGGGGAATACGAATCAGGTTGCTATGTGAAACCATGTATTGCTGAGGTGAAACCTCATTACGCCATTGTTCAGCATGAAACTTTTGCGCCCATACTCTACATCATGCCCTATGATACGTTAGAGGAGGCTATTGCCATACAAAACAGCGTTCCGCAGGGCTTGTCATCGGCCTTATTTACCCTCAATATGCGTGAGGCGGAGTTATTTCTTTCGACTGCAGGCAGCGATTGCGGCATTGCCAATGTGAACATCGGTACTTCGGGTGCCGAAATTGGAGGTGCTTTTGGTGGCGAAAAGGAGACTGGCGGTGGACGTGAGTCGGGTTCCGATAGCTGGAAGGCCTATATGCGCCGGCAAACCAATACCATTAACTATTCAACCCGCCTCCCCTTGGCGCAGGGCATTCGATTTGATGTTTAATATATTAAAACATAATAATATTCTTTTACTCAGGTTTAAAATATAAAAATAGGATATTTTATCATGTATTGTAATTCAATTTTAAACATATAATTATGCGCCTTCATCCCGCTTTGTACTGGCTCTTTATGGCGCTGATGGCTGGATCTTGTCAATCGAAGATGAATAAACCTACCCAATATCCCGATTTGGTACCGCCAAAGGCTGCTGAGAAGCCCTATGAGTTGGTTTCGGCCTATGGCCACAAGCGATCTGATCCTTATTTCTGGTTGCGGGAGCGGGAAAACCCCGAGGTCATTGCCTATTTGGAGGCTGAGAATGCCTACTACGACAGCATGACGGCGCATACGCGTCCCCTTCAAGAGAAGCTGTTTCAGGAAATGAAGGGGCGGATGGTGGAGGACGACCAAAGTGTGCCTGTGCGTAGGGGCGACTATTTCTACTACGTCCGTTACGTTAAAGGGGGGGAATACCCAATTTATGTGCGCCGCAAAGGCAGTATGGAGGGACCTGAGGAGGTTTTGGTTGATGGAAATGAACTGGGGAAGGGACAATCATACCTGAGTTTCTACCTGTCGGTGAGCGACGACCACCGTTTTGCAGCGGTGGTGGTGGACACGGTGGGCCGCAATTTTTATGAAATCAGGGTTCGAGATTTATCGACCAAAACCTGGTTGCCCGATCGTGTGCCGAATACCCGTGGTTCTGTGGAATGGTCGACCGACGCCACGGCCTTTTATTACACCCTGCCTGAGCCCATTTCTCTGCGCACCCACCAAGTGTTGCGCCATACCCTGGGTTCTGCCGCATCGGCCGATGTATTGGTTTATGAAGAGAAGGAATCGACCCTCAACTGTTCGGTGGGACGAAGCAAATCGCGTCAGTACATAATCATCACCTCCGACCGCACCGATGCATCCCTTGTTCACGTTTTGGATGCGGGTCGGGCCGGATTTGGCGCGAAACCTCGTGCAATCGCCCCGCTTCGCGATGGGGTCGATTATCGGGTCGACCACGCAGGTGGCGATCATTGGATGATCTATACAAATCTTAATGCCGTCAATTTCCGTTTGGTGAAGGCGCCGCTGAACCGCACGCAACCCGAGCATTGGGTCGACGTGGTGGCACACCGTGCGGATGTTTTGTTGGAAGACGTCGATTATTTCCGTGATTTCATGGTGCTGCAGGAGAAGCACGAAGGCCTGAGTCGCATCCGAATACTCCCGGCCTCAGGCGCATCGCCCTATGAGTTGCCTTTCGATGAGCCCGCTTATACCGCTGCACTCAGCTACAACCCCGAGTTTGAGACCGATGTGGTGCGCTACACCTACACATCGCTCATTACGCCCGGAACCGTATATGACTACAACATGAAGTCGCGCGTTCGAACGCTCATGAAACAGCAGCAGGTGCCGGGTGGCTTTGAACCTTCTCGTTATCAAAGCGAACGGGTTATGGTACCCGCGCGCGATGGCCGACGGATTCCGGTTTCGATAGTGTATCGGGTCGACCGCTTTAAAAAGGGTGGTGGACAAGCGGGGTGGCTTTATGCCTATGGATCCTACGGCAGTTCAACGGATGCCCGCTTTTCATCGAATCGCCTCAGTTTGCTCGACCGGGGTTTTGTTTTTGCGATTGCACACGTTCGGGGTGGAATGGAAATGGGAGGTTCCTGGTATGAGGAGGGCAAAATGTTGAACAAGAAAAATACTTTCAACGATTTCATCGATTGTTCGCGTTGGCTGCAGGAACAAGGCTACGTTGCAGCCGATCGCTTGTTCGCTCAGGGGGGCAGTGCGGGGGGCTTGTTGATGGGAGCCATATCGAACATGGCCCCAGAACTGTATCGGGGGATTATTGCCGATGTACCGTTTGTGGATGTGGTGAGCACCATGATGGATGAGAGCATACCCCTCACGACTTTTGAGTGGCAGGAGTGGGGTAATCCCAACATTAGTGAACAGTACGACTATATGCTCTCCTATTCGCCCTACGACCAAGTAGGGCGCAAGAACTACCCGCATATGCTGGTCACCACTGGCCTGCACGACTCTCAGGTGCAGTATTG
>SYHW01000012.1 GCA_005799065.1 Bacteroidota bacterium | reverse complement strand
GTCGGTGAGCTGATTCTTGATAGCCATGACCTGGAGCGTGAGCGCGGAATCACCATATTCTCCAAGAATGTAGCCGTTCGTTACAAAGACACCAAGATCAACATCATCGATACCCCCGGGCACAGTGATTTCGGAGGTGAAGTGGAGCGCGTGTTGCGCATGGCCGATGGCGTTCTCTTACTGGTGGATGCCTTCGAGGGCCCTATGCCCCAAACCCGTTTTGTACTCCAAAAGGCATTGGCGCTCGGGCTTCGCCCGATCGTAATCATCAACAAAGTAGATAAAGAAAACTGCCGGCCCGATGAAGTCCACGACGCCGTTTTCGATTTGTTTTTCCACCTCGACGCCACAGAAGAACAACTCAACTTTCCAACCCTGTATGGCTCTTCGAAACAAGCATGGATGTCTACCGATTGGAAAAAGCCCTCCGGCGATTTCACGCCTCTATTGGAGGCCATACTTGAGCACGTTCCGCCTCCGGTTGTTTCTGAAGGGACGCCTCAACTACAAATTACATCACTCGATTTTAGCAGTTACGTTGGGCGTATCGCCATCGGAAAATTGAGTCGTGGCACCCTTACGGAAGGTATGCCCGTAACGCTGGTGCGCAATGCGGGAGGGCAAACACGAGGGCGTGTAAAAGAGCTGTATGTTTTCGAAGGGCTTGGCCGACAAAAAGTTGGGAGTGTTCAGGCCGGTGACCTGTGCGCTGTAGTGGGTTTAGATGATTTTCAAATTGGTGATACCGTAGCGGATCTCGAACAACCCGAGGGCATGCCCCCGATTACGGTCGATGAACCCACCATGAGCATGCTTTTTGCCATCAACAACTCACCATTTTTCGGTAAAGAAGGTAAATTCGTGACCTCGCGTCACCTCCGCGAGCGCTTAGAGAAGGAAACCGAAAAGAACCTCGCATTGCGTTTGGCGGAAACGGGATCGGCCGATAGCCTCCAGGTTTTTGGCCGGGGTATTCTTCACCTTTCGGTGCTCATCGAGACCATGCGCCGCGAAGGCTTCGAGTTGCAGGTGGGGCAGCCGAGGGTGATTCTAAAGGAAATGGACGGGCAAACCTGCGAACCCATTGAACACTTAGTGGTGGATGTACCTGAAGAACACGCAGGAAAAGTGATTGAGCAAGTCAACCAGCGAAAAGGGGAGATGCAGATCATGGAACCAAAAGGCGATATGGTTCACCTCGAGTTTTCCATCCCCTCCCGAGGGCTCATCGGCTTACGATCCAATTTGCTCACTTCCACACAAGGAGAAGCGATCATGTCGCATCGATTTGAGCGATATGAGCCCTTCAAGGGGCAGCTACCCGGCCGCATCAACGGATCGCTGGTGAGCATGGAAACAGGTATGACCACCGGATACAGCATTGATAAATTGCAAGACCGTGGTGTCTTCTTCGTTGACCCTAACGAGTCGGTTTATGAAGGTCAGGTTGTGGGTGAAAATAACCGACCTGGCGATTTGGTCGTTAATCTCGTGAAAGGCAAGCAGTTAACCAATATGCGTGCAGCCGGAAAAGATGATAATACCCGTATTGCACCACGACGGGTTTTCTCTCTGGAAGATGCTATGGAGTACATTCAGGATGATGAATACATTGAAATCACCCCAAAATCAATGCGTTTACGGAAAATCGTACTTCGGGAGGCCGATCGCCGCAGAAAATCGAATTAATCTTCACCGCGCAGTCGTTGTTCGACCAGCTTCAAGGCCCATTCCAGTTGCTCCTTTCGCGTTAAATTCGAATTATCGAGAACAACCGCGTCATCGGCTTGCCGCAGCGGCTGATCTTTGCGTGTTGTGTCGATGTGGTCGCGTTCCGCTAAATTCTGGAGCACATCTTCCATACTCCAATATTCACCTTTCATCCTCAGTTCAGCGGTCCTTCTTTCGGCGCGAATGAGGGGATCGGCCTTCATAAATATTTTGACATCGGCATCGGGAAAGACATGCGTTCCAATATCGCGTCCGTCCATCACCAAACCACCCTGGACCCCCATCAGGCGTTGCTCTTCGATGAGCTTTTGACGCACTTCTGGAATGGCTGCCACCGGACTAACCATCGATGAAACTGCGGGTCCACGGATCTCATCTTCAACGCGAATTCCGTTCATCCACAACTCATTGGCCAGCCCATCTGACGATTTCCGAAAGGCTAAATGAATTGATGCCATGGCCGATGTGGCCTCGGGGGAAGGCTTAGGATCGATGTGATTTTGCAAGAAATAGAGGGTCACCCCTCTGTACATGGCGCCTGAATCGACGTAAATCAGACCCAAAGCTTGGGCCAACTCCTTCGCCAAAGTACTCTTTCCGCAAGCAGAATACCCGTCTAATGCAATGATAGGCGCCTTTTTCATTCCACAAAAATAGGTAAACCCTTTGGGGAAATTTAGTAGTAATTTTGCAACCCGTTTGGGGCTTAACCCCGCGCACCCACATGTCTGCTTTTGAATCCCTTGGCCTGCACCAGGCCCTATGTACCGCTGTCGCTCGATTGGGCTTCACCGAGCCTACCCCAATCCAGAAATTAACCATACCTGTTTTAACGTCAGGAACCCGCGACGTGGTGGCCTTAGCCCAAACTGGAACTGGCAAAACCGCTGCCTTTGGTTTGCCCGCTGTGCAGATGTGTATGGAAAACCCATCCGAACTTCAGGTTTTGGTTTTGAGTCCAACGCGCGAGCTGTGTTTGCAAATCACGGCAGACCTAAAATTGTTTACGAGTGAACTGCCCGATGTGCGCGTTTGTGCGGTTTATGGTGGCAGCAGCATCCAAGCCCAAATCAAGGAGTTGCGCGATCGTCCCGCCATTATTGTGGCCACTCCGGGCCGACTCATCGACCTCATCGACCGCAAAGCCGCTCGCCTCGACACGGTGCGGTATGTTGTACTCGATGAAGCCGATGAAATGCTCAATATGGGATTCCGCGACGACATCGACTACATTCTTCAAAATACACCATCGCGGCAATCAACTTGGCTTTTTTCGGCCACCATGCCCGATGCTGTGCGTCAGATTTCGGGCAACTACATGACAAATCCGGAGGAAATCTCCGCAGGTTCTCGGAATGTGTCGGCTGCGAACATTACCCATAGGTTTTATGTCGTGCAGCAACGGGATCGATTTGAGGCCCTCAAGCGTTTGGTTGACTACCACCCCGGGATGTATGCGATTATTTTTTGCCGCACCCGAGCCGAAACACAAGAGATCGCTGAGCGATTGATTCGTGAAGGATACGATATCGAGGCCCTGCATGGAGACCTAACCCAGCAACAACGCGACCGCGTGATGGGGCGTTTTCGTGACCGCAGTTTGCAATTATTAATCGCTACCGATGTGGCCGCCCGAGGAATCGATGTGAGCGACCTTACCCATGTTATCAATTATTCGCTTCCCGATGAACCTGAAGTGTATACGCACCGCTCAGGCCGTACTGGACGGGCAGGAAAATCCGGAGAATGCTTAAGTTTGGTGACACCCCGCGAGCAAACCCGCATCCGCCACATCGCACGGTTGTTGTCTTCTACTCCTGAACGGGGAAACATACCCAATGGCCCAGAAATCACCCGCAAACAGTTTTCACATTTTCTGGAGAAAATCGCAACTGCCCCTGTGGGTGATCACGACTACCAAGAATTCTTAGATCCTTTGTTTGCCCGACTCTCCGAGGTATCCAAGGAGGATTTATTGGAACGGATTGTGGCGCTTGAGTTTGAGCGCTTTATGAAATACTACAAGGACGCCATCGATTTAAATCCATCTACCCCCGATCAGGGCCGAAAAGGTACGCAAATTTCTGGCGGGGAAAGGGGAGAGGCAGGGGGTCCAATGTCGCGCTTATTCATCAGCTTGGGAACACGGGATGGGTTCTACAAAGCGAGTATGCTCCAATTTCTGCTGGATCATTCCGGACTTAAAAAGTCGGATTTGGGAAGAATCGATTTGGGCGACACCCGCACGATTGTGGAAGTCGACGAGGCTCATATGTCGGCGATCATCGAAACATTTGATGGCGGGGCATTTCGTGGAAGGCGAATTCGGGTTGAAAAAACGGGCGAGCAGTCAGGGCGCCGTCCTCAACATCATTCCTCACGTTCGGAATCGCCCCGAAAAGGTGGTTGGAAGCGTTGATCTTCTACTGAGCTTCTGCCGAACATCTAGTAATCCCCCGCAGGTTTTCTACAAAGAGAATGACGTTCCACAGCCGCAGGTGCTTCCTGCGTTGGGATTTTCAAAAATGAAACCTCGGTTGTTTAATCCTTCACCGATGTCCAGTTGCAATCCATCCAAATATAAGGCGTGCGAAGGCTCAATGGCCAACGTAATGGATCCGACCCGAATCAAATAATCGCCTTCTTGGGGACTTCCGGCCTCGAGGAGATACGACAGTCCCGCGCAACCGCCCCCTTTCACACCCAAGCGAGTCACTTGACCTACTGAATAATGGTTCGACAACCGCAGCAATTCCTGAAGCGCGCGGTCACTCAACCGGATTGATGGGGCGTGCTCCGCGGAGTCAACAGCACGATTAGTCGATGGCCTTTCTGATGTTGAGCTGTTGTTTAAATTCATTACGAACAGAAGTTTGAATGTGTATTCGTGTTGCTTGGCGCTTGGCCAACCACAAATATACAAAATACACCGCCTTGGGTTGATTGAAAAGCATGGTCGTGCGTATTTTCGCATCATGCAAACTTTATTCGCACAAGCCATCGCCTTTTTGATGCTGTTGGTATCGGTATCATTTGTTGTTTTTTTAATGGTCCGACACCTCCAAATTCGCCGCGTCCTGCTTCCACTCGAAATCCAAGCACATGAACGCTTGTTGTTGTTTGTAGAGCGCCTCAAGCCAGAAGGCCTACTCATGCGCACACCGTCTACAGGCGATTCAATAGAACAAGTTCATTTTGCACTGCTGGCGGGGATCAATACCGAATGGGAACATAACCTAAGCCAGCAAATTTATGTTGACCCGCTGGTTTGGCTGGCTACCTCTGCTGCGCGCGATGAAGTCATTCAATTGATTCAAACGACCGCGGCAGAATCGGCTGATTCCACTCCCCTCTACCGTCATCTCCTGTTAAAACGGGCTGCCGAAAGTGGATTACCTGCATGCAACCGCGCATTGAGAAGCTTGCATCAAAAACGACCCTCATGAGTCGGGTATTCCTGCTCGTGTGGATTCTTTTGACCGTGATGGTGAAGCCTTCTCGAGCCGTAAGTTGGGACAACTTTAGGGAGAAACAACGACCAAACAGCATTTTAAATCTGCATATTTATTCAACTACAGACACCACGGTGTTAAAAGCCAGGCGCTCAAAGCGATCACAGGCCCACTTCAATTCCTACCGCAGTTACCAAATCAACAGCGATTCCATATTGAAGGATCGGGGATACAGTCCATTTTTGTGGGTCGACTCGTTTAGAAATCTACAGAATTTGATGACCTCTAAACCCCTAATATGGTCGCCCAAAATCTTAATAAAATCGATGCCGGAGTCGGAACTCACCAATTTGCTGGCCGATATGCTCCTTTTCGAGTCACGACAAATATGGGATAGCGTAGATGTGGCTCTGCTGAACCCCGGTGGAATTAGAGCAGGATTCCCTGCAGACACCCTGAGATTGATGCATGTCATGGAAGTGTTGCCCTTTCCCAATCGTCTCGACAGAATCACCCTAACGGGTGGAGATTTAAAGCAATTGCTCGACCACTGGGCGGCCAAAGGAGGTGTCGCTGCATCGGGCTTAAGAATGACCATTAAAGAGGGGAAAGCCATCGATATTTTGGTAGGAAATGAGCCCATCCAACTCAATCAATCCTATCGAATTGCGCTTCCTGATTATTTGGTAGATGGGGGCGATGGTTGTTCCTTTTTAATGGGTAGGCAGGTCCAACGCGGAGCATTTCGAATAACCGACTTGGTTGCCGCACATCTAGAAAAATGGGGATCCAGTGGAGCCCCGCTTAAAACACAAATGGATGGCAGAATACGGGTACAATAGACGTCAATTCATCCGCGAGTTGGGCATTTCAGCAGGCGCCATCGGGTTGTCTGCTTACTTTCCCGCATACCTACACGCCAGGGGTGTAACCTGCCGGCTCAGTATCATGCATACCAATGATACCCACAGCCGCATTGATCCCTATCCCGAAGGAAGCTCAATGGCTGGAATGGGCGGAATTTCAGCCCGTATGGATCTCTTGAATACCATTCGCAGCGAATCCAAACGCAGTATATTGTTGGATGCGGGCGATTTTTTTCAAGGCACGCCCTATTTCAACTTTTATCAGGGCGAAGTGGAGATTCGCGCCATGCAACAGTTGGGGTACGATGCAGCCACGCTGGGCAATCATGATTTTGATGGCGGTATGGATAATTTGTTCACACAATTGAGCAGAGCAAAATTCCCTGTAGTTTGTGCGAATTATTCTTTTGGTCGGCATGCGCTGGCCCAACGATGTCAATCGGCCGTGGTCATACGGCGAGACCCGCTCAAAATCGGTGTATTTGGCTTAGGGATCAACCCAAGTGGACTTATTCCCCCCGCGTTGGTGCCCCATCTAACCTACGTTGATCCGTTTGAAGCGGCACGTCGGCAAGCACAACAACTTCGAACAATATGCGGATGCCATATGGTAATCTGTTTATCTCACCTGGGTCTGGGATATGCCGATGATCGTCCGAGCGACCGTCAGTTGGCGCAAACGGTACCGGGAATTGACCTTATTGTAGGTGGACATACCCATAGTTTTTTGGACCAAGCCGAGGTCTACACAAACCCAATCGGTCAACGTGTTTATGTCGTTCAGGCTGGCCACAGCGGACTGCGATTGGGCAAAGTCGATTGGGATATAAAAGTAGGAAAGCGAACGGAGATTTATCCCGTTGAAGCCTCTCTGATCTCCATAGGTGATTCAAAAAATCTAGGGTTGGGCCCCTTTAAAGGTGAACGGCCCAGATCTCTTTGTTAAAATTTATCTAATAGTTACGTGAATCACAAAGCATTGAATATCATAATTATATACAATAGATATCAATTCCAAATTTGAGCATCATATTTTTTTATTTTTTTTACGATGCACACATTGGCCTCCTCATCATTCTATTCAACTGTTATCCACATCGCTTGTTCATTTCTTCAACAAATTTTTTTCTGTTTGCTTTTTTCATTCGATTTTCGTTGCCTCATCGGCGGTTTCCCGATGTAGTTACCCAATAATTGATAATGCAAAAAACCAAAGAAGAAATATGGGGAGGATGCCTTTCGGTCATCCGTGATAATGTGACGCAGCAAAGCTTCAAGACTTGGTTTGAACCCATTCAACCCGTTCGACTGCAGGAAGGTGTGCTCACCATTCAGGTGCCCAGTCAATTTTTCTACGAATGGCTCGAAGAACACTACGTTAATCTCCTTCACAAAACGATTCGCAGAGAGTTGGGGCCTGATGGTCGATTAGAATACAACATCTTGATGGATGGCCACTACAATGGTCAGGAACCCTATACGGTTAGTGTACCGGGCTCACCAGGCCGAAGCAAACAGCAAGATGTGTCATTGGGCGTAAACATCGGGAACAACATCAAGAATCCTTTTATTATTCCCGGATTACGCAAGATACAGGTCGATCCTCAACTCAATCCCCGCTATAATTTCGAGAATTTTGTTGAAGGCGATTGCAATCGACTTGCACGCAATGCTGCACAGGCAGTAGCCTCTAAACCCGGGGGCACATCGTTCAACCCGCTCATGATTTATGGACCAACAGGTTTAGGCAAAAGTCACCTTGTTCAGGCCATGGGCAACCAAACCCGAACGCTGTTTCCTTCAAAGACCATTTTATATGTAACTGCCGAAAAATTCACTCAGCAGTTTATCGATGCCCTTAAAAATCACTCGGCCAATGATTTTGTGAACTTTTATCAACTGATCGATGTCTTGATTCTGGATGATGTACACAATCTGGCCGGAAAAGAGAAAACGCAAGATGTGTTCTTTCATGTTTTCAATCATTTGCATCAAAGCGGTAAACAACTTGTGCTCACCAGCGACAAATCACCTAAGGATTTGAAGGGGCTGGAAGAACGGCTCATTTCCCGATTTAAGTGGGGTCTAAGTGCTGATCTGAGCTTCCCCGATTTCGAAACGAGGGTGGCCATATTGCACATGAAAATGTATTCAGATGGCATTGAACTGCCCGACGACGTGATCGATTTTATTGCCCTCAATTGCAATACCAATGTGCGGGAGTTAGAAGGCGCCCTCACTTCGCTAATGGCATACACCACCCTGAATAAAAAGGAACCCGATTTGGATTTGGCCAAAACTGTGATGCGGAATTTCGTTAGGAATGTAAACCCAGACGTTTCATTAGAAACCATTCAAACAATGGTTTGTGAATACTTCGGCCTACCTGTCGATATGCTCCGGGGGCGCACACGCAAACGTGAAGTGGTTCAGGCGCGTCAAATTTCAATGTATCTGGCCAAGAAATTTACCAAACAGAGCCTTAAGAGCATTGGAGATTCTTTTGGTGGTCGTGATCACTCTACGGTCATTCACAGTTGCCAAGCGGTTGAAGATCTCATGGATACCGACCGTAGATTCAGGGGCCAACTCGACGAAATTCAAAAGAAAATTAAAATTTCAACCCTTTAACCTCACCCTGCCTCATAATGGCCACAGCAAAGGCACAATTGGCAAGAGGGGTTCGCGACTTCGACCCTGAGTTTGTAGACCGCCGCAAATGGCTTTTTTCTCGATTGGAAGAGGCGTTTCGGCGGTATGGGTTTCTGCCGTTGGAAACGCCCGCCATAGAACTGAATCAAACCTTGCAAGGGGCCTATGGTGAGGAAGGTGATCGGCTCATTTTCAGAATATTAAATTCTGGTCAATATCTGGACACGCTTACAGATGAGGATTGGTTGTCGGCGAAATCCGGTCAAATCAGCCGATTTTCGCGTCTCATTACTGAGAAAGCACTTCGATATGACCTCACTGTGCCATTCGCCCGTTATGTTTCCATGAACAGAGGAAACATCACCTTCCCTTTCAAGCGCTATCAAATGCAACCTGTTTGGCGGGCCGACCGACCCCAACGCGGTCGCTACCGCGAATTCTACCAATGTGATGCCGACCTAATTGGCTCAGATTGCTTGTCATCTGAGGCACAGATGGTGGCACTTTATTCCGAGGTACTTGAACAATTTGGTTTCAGCACCGCTTGCGTTCGAATGAGTCACCGCAAACTTTTGCAGTTTATGGCCGAAGGCTTGGGTTTGTCTGCGATGGCTCGTTCCTTTATGGTGCAGCTCGATAAACTCGACAAGACAGGTAAAGAACCGATGTCGACTTTTCTCACCGAACAGGGTGTATCGCAAGAAGCACAATCAGCCTGGTGGACGCTCATAGAATCTAAGCCCAGTTCTTTGGAACTGTTGGATCTTCTGAGCGATTTTTCCGCTCACACCGGTGTAGCGCTGCCGACATCGATTGTGCGCGAAATCAAAACACTCGTTCATTACATAAACGCGCTTCAGGTTCCCCTTTCATTTTATAGATTTGATCTGTCGCTTGCCCGCGGGCTAGACTATTACACAGGTTTTATTTTCGAAGTAGACTCCGGGATTGCGGGGATGGGAAGTATAGGCGGTGGCGGAAGATACGACAACCTCACATCTGCCTTCGGAGTGGAAGGCCTCAGTGGCGTAGGCATTTCCTTTGGTGTAGAGCGAATACTGGATCTCATGATCGAAAAGAATATGTTTGCGGACCAACCGACATCGGCGGCAGAAGTGCTTTTGGCCACCGCTGATCCCGGCCTCATGGAACATTTATTGACTTGTGCACATGACCTAAGAAAGCACGGAATCAATACCGACATTTTCTCAGGTGACCCGAAACCGAAGAAAATTTTCCAATACGCAGAAGCCAGGTCTATCCCCATTGTGGCCATGTTCAAAGGAGATCCTGAACATGGGGTCAGCATCAGCCTCAAAAGGATATCCCATTCGGAACAAATCAACGTTCAGCCCAATGAACTTCTGAAGTGGTTACAAGGAAATAATCCATGGAATACGCCTTAAATAAGCATACATCGATTGAGGTATTTATAGCCCTGGCTCAACCTGGCCAAAGCATCTTCATTGCTGAAGAAGTTTATCGAGCGGCCACGCAAAGCAGGAATTACCTCGATGCTTTATTAGTCGAAAACGATCAGGCTTATTATGGCATAAATACTGGATTTGGGGCGCTGTGTCAGGTTCGCATACCCGAAGCACAGCTCGAGGCCCTTCAGGAAAATCTTGTCCGCTCACACGCCTGTGGAGTAGGGGACGAATGCCGCCCCGAAATCGTACGTTTGATGCTGGCCCTAAAAATTCAATCCCTTATTCTGGGACATTCTGGGGTCAGTCGGGCAACAATCATGCGGTTGGTCGACCTCTATAACCATGATGTCTTGCCAGTGGTCTACGAAATGGGCTCTTTGGGTGCATCGGGCGATCTCGCACCGCTTGCTCATTTATGCCTTCCATTGATGGGTGAGGGAGAGGTCGTGTGGAAGGGCAAAAAAATGCACTCAGCCGCGGTATGCAGTCAATTGGCCTGGGATCCGGTCAAACTTCAATCGAAAGAAGGTCTGGCCTTGCTCAACGGCACGCAATATATGTCTGCCCTCGGATTATGGGCGATTCATGAAGGCAGGAAGTTACGCTCCATTTCCAATATGTGCGCTGCATTGTCGATCGATGCCTTCGGAGGAAATCTTCAGCCGTTTCATCCATTGTTGCATAGGGCAAGGCCCCACAATGGCCAAATCCACACGGCTCAGGACATTCTAATGTGGCTCGAAGAAGGGGCCATTCATGAACGTTTGCCTGCTGGTGTACAAGATCCCTACTCGTTTCGATGTGTACCCCAGGTGCATGGAGCCTCATCAGATGTTTTGGCACATGTAACCAGCATTTTTGCTGTAGAATGCCAGTCGGTAAGCGACAATCCACTCATTTTCCCTGATGAACATTTGATCATGAGCGGTGGAAATTTTCATGGTCAACCTTTGGCGCTCGCTCTCGATTACCTCGCCATGGCGCTCGTTGAATTGGGGAGTATCAGTGAACGGCGAACCTTTCAGTTGTTGTCGGGGTCACGTGGACTGCCTCCATTTATGGCAGCCGATTCGGGCCTGCACTCGGGCTATATGATACCACAATACACAGCGGCTTCATTGGTCAGCCAGAATAGACAACTGGCCATACCGGCCAGCATCGATAATGTGACCTCAAGCAATGGGCAGGAAGATCATGTGAGCATGGGGGCCAATGCAGGTATTCGGCTTCAGAAGATTATCGATAACCTATGGAGTATTTTTGGAGTGGAATGGATGACTGCAGCCCAAGCCATCGATGAAAGGAACACCACTACAGCCCCGAAACTCGAGCAAATCCGTCAATCCTATCGCCAAATTGTTCCAACTCTAAAGGGCGACCGTATACTCTCCATCGATATGCACGCTTCATCCAAATTCTTGCGCGAACTGAGTTTAAGCTAGTTCACTGTTTTTCTTTTGCGAACTGAGCCTAAACTCGTTCACCTTTAACCTTGCGCGAACTGAGTTTAAGCTAGTTCACTGTTTTTCTTTTGCGAACTGAGCCT
>SYHW01000011.1 GCA_005799065.1 Bacteroidota bacterium | reverse complement strand
GACGGCATACTCATAGGCGGAAATCTATCGGTATTGTATAGTCTTTTGGGAAGTCGATCGTTTCCTGACCTGAAGGGAAAGGTTCTTTTCTTAGAAGATGTCGATGAATATCTCTACCACATCGACCGTATGCTGACGGCGCTGAAAAGAGCCGGAATGCTCAAAGATTTGAGTGGGCTGTTGGTCGGCGATTTTACGGGGATGAAAGACCACGGCATTTCATTTGGATCGACATGGGAAGAAATAATCTTAGAATCGGTCGCGACATACCATTATCCGGTGATTTTCGGTGTGCCGGCCGGGCATGGAGACGAGAACTGGCCGCTGGAAATGGGCATTAGGCTTCAATCCCAAATACACATGGCTTCAATCCCCGATACGCAATAAAAAGACCTAATCGTCCGTTTATAAAATCGACTATATTTGACCCCGAAATGAAACGAATCGTGCCATCCCTTTGGACATTCGTGTTCGGAATATTCTGGACATTTTACTGCGCCCAGGCCGTCACTTTGCTTCATGGCTCAACGTCCGCAGCGAGTCAAATCAGCGTTGATACAGGTGTACGAAACACGGAATTTCACCAAATTCCGCAGGCACATGCGCCCTACGACCCCTTCTTTCATGCCGAATCAGCCAATGGGATATTGCCATGGGGGGAAATTGCTGGCACCACCAATGAAGAGGAAACAGAGCGGGAGACGAAGTCCGCTCTAGCTTTTAACCATCGACTCCACCGATTTTTAACAACAACATCTACCGGACAAGTCTGTCCATCGCATCGAAAAAGATGTGAACCCGGCATCCCCCGATATCTGCTTCTGGGAAATCTGAGGATACACGACTGTATCGAAGGTTTGATCAGCTGATAATTGCATCAACTACGAGCGATTCAGCAGCACTTGTGCACCATTAAAACAGGAATGGGGGCACAAGATTCTCAAACCATCCCACTTTCATACTTTAAGAACTATGGATACCAACCACGGTGGGGGGGATCTACTGGTCAGATTGCGGCATCATCTGCCCACACAGGCCTCCCTAAAGGACTTCATCCACCACAACACCCTACACGCATACCAAGATCTACCCTTTCACCAAGCACTCTGGACGGCATCATCACTCCACGGAAGCGCAACTTATTTGTCGCTCAACGAATTCCGTCGACTTCACAAAGAAGGTAGAATTAGCGAGGAAATACTGCACGACCGAATCCATCGGCACCTTCTGTATCGATTTAAAGAGCCCTATCCGCAGGAGGAATTCGATAGTCTGCTGGCCCGCATGGTTCAGAAGCAGCCCGAGAATGCAGACATCCACGCAAGAATCGGGCGATTTCGTGCACAATGGAAACACAAACGACAAATCAATCTGAGCAAATCGGCTCATCCCTTGCTTTTTCGACTGATTGCAGGCTATCTCGATCAAGGAATTGCATCCTGGAAATTCCCATACCCTGAACTAGGCTTCATACAAGGACTTCAGAGAATGGTGAATGAGGGAAACACATCCATTTTTCGTTCTGCCCGGGTGCGCGATTGGTTTCGGAACGGAATCCCGGCGCTCTCCGATCTACTCGAAAGGGTAGTTGGCGACTCCGCGGCTTTTGAAACCTATCTATTCGACCAGCAATTTGCGCATCCGGGTTGGTCGGGATTCGTGGCCACTACCGAAGCGCAGCCGGAAATTCTCCTCGATCGAAGGCATGTGACCCTGGAAGAGTGGATTACACTGGAATTACTCCTGGAAATTGATGCATTGGATCATAAGTTTCCGAACGGGTGGTTGCCCTTAACCTCATTCACCAAACCCGAGTTTCCGGACCTGTTTGTCGATATCCCCGATCCCGGTGAACTGTCCTCTGTCCTCGGAATTTGGCAGGATGCTTTTGAGTGGAGCTATTACGATCAGGTTTTAGGCGGATTAAAGCCAACCCGATCGGACGTTGAGCGGGGTCAAGTAGGCCAACCGAACGAAGCGGTCGATGCATTTCAGGCTGTTTTCTGTATTGATGACCGCGAATATTCAGTGAGACGGCACTTACAGAATTGTTTGAAGGACTGCAGTACCTACGGAACCCCCGGTTTCTTCGGTATTGCGCTCTATTTTCAACCTGAGCACGGAAAATTCATCACAAAGTGCTGCCCGGCGCCTGTTAAACCCCGGCATTTGGTGGTAGAACACGAACGCCGGCAAAGACCTGTCAGCGATTTATCGATGCGTCACGCCCGCGGCTCGCTCATTCGTGGGTGGATCCTGTCCAATACCCTGGGATTTATGGCCGGAATACGCATGTTGAGCAACCTGTTTAATCCGCGTCCGGTTGCGTTCATGGCCGATTCCTTTCAACATATGGATGAGCATTCCAAGCTCGAGTATGTCTACAATGGACGGGAGCACCAAGGTTCTCGAATCGGTTTCACCGATCAGGAAATGGCCGCAATAGTATACCGAACCCTGTCGACGATCGGACTTACATCCGATTTTGCCGCGCATATTTACATCATAGGGCATGGAGGGAGTTCGGTGAATAACCCCTACTATGCAGGCTATGACTGTGGGGCGTGCAGCGGCCGACCCGGTTCGGTGAATGCCCGCTTATTTGCCGCTATGGCCAACCGACATGAAGTACGGCATTTGCTGAACGATCAACATGGGTTGCACATTCCCGCCCAAACCAGGTTCATTGGGGCGCTTCACGATACAACGCGCGATGAGGTCATCTACTACGATCTTCACAGCGCCGACCACAAGGAACACACACGCCATCAGCGCTTCCAAATGGGTATGCAGCAGGCGTTGGTCGACAATGCGCGTGAACGGGCCATCAGATTTCCCTCGGTACATCGAACCGAAAGCAATGATCGACTCATGCAGGCCATCCGCAAAAGGAGCTTTGCGTTTTTTGAGCCACGGCCTGAGTGGAACCATACCGACAATGCCTTAATCCTGGTGGGTCGATCCCAAGTCTTTCAGGGGTTGTACCTAGACAAGCGCCCCTTTCTCAACTCCTACGACTACCGCCAGGACCCAACGGGCGATGCCCTCCAGTCCATATTATCGGCGGCTATACCCGTATGTGGAGGCATCAACCTGGAGTACTACTTCTCGAGGGTCGATGCACAGCAATGGGGGGCTGGCACCAAACTTCCGCATAATGTAGTGGGCTTGTTTGCGGTAAACAACGGCATCGATGGCGACTTGCGCCCAGGACTTCCCAGTCAGATGACCGAAATACATGAGCCCATACGTGCTTTATTTATCGTTGAGCAAGAAGGAGAAGTTGTAGAGCGGCTTTTTCAGCGATTTCCGGAGCTTTTTGCCTGGGTTCAGAAAGGCTGGGTGTGGTTTTCCATATTGGATCCGAACACCGGAGACTATCTGGTCTACCAAAACGATCAATGGATGCCATATGTGCCTTACACCAAAAGTGTCAACCCTGTTGAGGGGGAGGAGTCTTTTGTGCGGGTTGTCAACAAAACAGGTCAACTCGTTGCACGACTATGAATAGTAATAACATTATTCTGACCATAGCTCTTCTTTGGCCATTTGCCGGATTTGCCGTGAGCCTTTTGGTTCCTTCGCGCGCGGAAAAGGGACTCTCCCGATGGGCATTCACCACCCTAATCAGCCATGCTGCCATGCTCCTCGCCCTAAGTGTCTCCTGGTTTGGGCAATCAGAACCAGCGCTTCAGCTGCGTGAAATCACACTTTACAGGCATGATGACTATGGATTTTTCATCGATGTGTATTTCGACTATATATCCGCAACTTTTCTTTGGACAGGCACCCTAATTGCCGGCATGGTGGTTTATTACAGCGGATTTTATATGCACCGTGAGTGGGGGTACAAGCGCTTTTTCAATACGCTCTTGTTTTTTTATGCGGCTTATGTGTTTGTGATTCTGGCCGGCAATTTCGAAACCTTGTTTTTGGGCTGGGAATTTATCGGACTATCATCGTTTCTGTTGGTGGCCTTTTATCGACTACGGTACATTCCTGTGCGGAATGCTGTACGCGTCTACACCATCTATCGTTTGGGCGATGTGGGCTTACTCATGGCCATGTGGATGAGCCATCATTTTTGGCATGCAAACATCACCTTTGCCGAATTGGCGTAGCATGAGTGGAGCGACGTGTATTTCGAGCATCACCACCAGACAGCCTTATTCGTTTCGCTGATGGTGCTCTTGGCGGCATTGGCCAAGTCCGCGCAGTTCCCCTTCTCTTCCTGGTTGCCACGCGCAATGGAAGGCCCCACCCCATCGAGTGCGGTCTTTTACGGGTCGCTTTCTGTTCACCTCGGAGCCTATTTGCTGATGCGCACGCACACCTTTTGGGAGATGCTTCCTGAAGTTAAGGTGCTCATTGCATTTTTGGGGCTCACCACCGCGGTGAGTGGTACCCTCATATCCCGCACGCAGTCGACCATAAAGGGATAAATTGCCTACAGTTCGAGCGCACAGATTGGGATGATGTTTATGGAAATTGCGTTGGGTCTGCATTCTTTGGTACTGATTCATTTTGTAGGAAATGCCTTGCTTCGAACATACCAATTGCTGGTATCGCCTTCGGTGGTGACCTACCTCATTCGAGATCAATTCTATCATTTTGAGCCTAAGCCCGTTGCACCTGCTAAAAGTCGCTGGGTACATCGCCTCAAAAGCAGCTTGTATCTGTTGAGCCTCAAGGAATGGAACCTCGATCACCTGATCTTTTCCGTTTTGTTATCACCTTTGAAACGTCTAAAAAAAATCCTGAACCCCATTCCAAATCCACTTTTTCTGTTGATGACCACAATGATTATGCTGTTATCGACCTTTTGGTTGCCGTTTGAAAAGGCCGAGTGGGCTGGAGTTGATAACGACTTCGCGCGCAGTGCAACGTCTACCGCACTGGGAATCTGGGCTTTGCTCCTGATGGTGAAGGCTTATAACGAAAGGGGTAGCGTAGTTTATGGGTGGACGTGGATTTTGTTGGGCAACCTACTGGTGTTGCGCTCTACACAGTGGCGGGTAGAGATTAACGACACGGAAGCTGCTCTTTTTTTAGGCGGGATCATACTCAGCAGTAGTGTGGGATACGCCGTGCTGCTACTACTCCGTGCCCAACTCAAACAAATGCCCGATTTGAACGCGTATTGGGGGCTAATACACACCAAGCCCACCCTTGGTTTTTTCTTTCTGATGAGCGGTCTGGGCATGTCGGGATTCCCCATCACCACCACATTTTTAGGACAGGACCTTCTCCTGAGCCATATAGAGGAGGGAGACTTTGTTATGGCCACCCTGCTTGCATTATCATTTGTTCTAAACGGAATCTCGATCATACGCATGTATGCCAGGGTCTTTCTGGGTCATCATCAAAAATCTTATCTCCATTCTACCCCTCAAACCCTTTAATTTGAACCCCGATGAATAATCATTCTTCACATAAAAATCCATATACCCTGTTGGACGCAAGTGACCTGCAGGACCTTCAAAAAAACTGGAAAACCGATATGCTGTCGGGTTTTCTGGTCTTTCTTTTGGCACTTCCCCTCAGTTTAGGCATCGCCAAGGCCAGTGGTTTTCCGGCGGCCATGGGGGTGCTCACCGCCATGGTGGGTGGACTCATCACACCGCTTTTTAGAGTTTCTCCCCTTACGATTAAAGGTCCTGCGGCCGGTCTCATTACCGTTTGTTCGGGGGCTTTTCTGGAATTTGGAGGCGAAGCCTATTGGCCCATGGTGACCGCTGCCGTAATGTTGGCTGCCCTCTTGCAGTTGCTTTTGGCTTTGGGTCGGCTCGGTTCGCTGAGCGATTTGTTTCCACATTCGGCAGTTCACGGGATGCTTGCTGCCATTGGCATCATCATCATTTCCAAGCAATTTCCTGTACTCATGGGGGTCGAACCCTCGATGTATGCCGGAAAGCCACCGCTTGAATTGCTGGCCGAAATCCCGAATTTCATCGGTCAAGCCCGTATGGAGCCGGCCATTCTCGGAGTCGTATCGCTTCTTATTATGTTTTTTTACCCCGCCGTTCAAAAGGGCTGGCTCAAAAAAATACCTGCACCGGTGTGGGTGTTGCTCATTGCGATTCCCACTTCACTCATCCGTCATTTTCCAGAAAAATTACCGGCATACACCCTCGTGCACATCGGAGATTTTTGGGGCGATTTCGGTTTCCACTTCAATTTCTCATTGATAGGGACCTGGGTGTTTTGGAAATATGTATTCATGTTTTTGTTCATTAACTCGCTCGAATCGCTGCTCACCGTAAAGGCCATCGATTCTATGGATCCGCAAAAGCGTACTTCCGACTACAATTCGGATTTATTTGGTTTGGGTGTGGGTAATTTTGTTTCCTCCATGTTGGGTGGATTACCTTTGATTTCGGAGGTGGTCCGCAGCAGTGCCAATGTGGGATTCGGAGCGCACACAAAATGGTCCAATTTTTTTCATGGCGCTTTTTTGTTGCTCTCCATGCTCTTTCTGATTCCAGTCATAGAACTCATTCCCAATTCAGCACTTGCCGCCATGCTGTTGTTTGCTGGCTACCGCTTGGCTTCGCCCCGACAATTTCGTCAGACTCTGCAAATCGGATGGGAGCAACTGGCCATATTTTTGGTCACCATTGGTGTTACTTTGGCCGAAGATCTTCTTTTGGGCGTGGCCTCTGGCATTTTATTAAAATTATTATTGCATATCATCCGTTGGCTCATTTTGGGATCCTTTTTCAAACCAACTTATGAATTAAGGCCTGACCTTGTCCCGCACACGCTTGAAATTCATGGGGCTGCGTTGTTCACGCACCTCATCGGATACAAAAAAGTACTCGGTCGCTTATCGGAGGTATCGCTTGTACGGATCGATTTTTCCCATTGCCAATTTGTTGACCATTCATTCCTCGAGTTCATGGAGGAACAACGCATCCATGCAAAGAATGAGGGAAGAGTGCTGCATTTGGAAGGTTTGGAAGGGATGAAACCCATTTCCCAGCATCCTTTGGCTTCTCGGGTTAGGGTGAATAATTAAACCCGGACATCCCATGTTTGGCACTATGATACCGGTACCCCGCTTTGGGTTTGCATTGTTCAACATGTTTTGTATGATTGGCGTCTATAAGGGCACTAATGGCGCCGTTACATGTCTTGAGTGGATTGAAAATGCCCAAATAAATCCCGAAACGCCCGATTCAATACTGAGCACCCCAAAACCTGAGGAGGGCATTCGTTATAAGCTCAACGGGTCTGGAACCCGATATATTCAAATAACATTCCTTAACCAGGTCTGGTTGCGCCGAAATCAAAACAATCCGGGAACAACGGTAGAGGGACTTCCACAAGATATAAGTTGCGACATCGGTTTGAGGCGGACACGAATGCAACTCCTCGCGCAGCTTACCGATCGTGTGTTCTTTAATATGCAATATGGGCAGAACAATTTCAACAGTCAATATGCACTGGGGGGCAACCGAAAACAGGCGGCATTCTTGCACGATGCCGTTTGCGAATACCGAATCGGCCCTGCGAATCAACTAAAATTAGGGGGAGGTCTTACGATCATCAACGGGCTCTCAAGGTTTAGCCAACCTGCGATTGGATCCATTCTTTCGCTTGATGTGCCCGTATTTGCCCAGGCAACGGTCGACCAAACCGATGAATTTTCGCGCAAGTTGAGCGTTTATGCTCGTGGTCAGATAGGCCGTTTCGATTATAGAGTTGTATTGAGTGATCCATTTCCTATAAGTTCATCCGGAGGATACCCGGCGCCGCCGTATAAACCCGACTCATTGTTTTCGGCCTTTTCACCTGTGGGTCATCAAAGCCAGTCACAGCTTTATTTAATCTACCAATTCGGTACACATGAATCGCATATCACGCCCTATATGGCAGGAACACGGCTCGGACAGAAGCGTATATATAACATTGCGGGCGGTATCATTCATCAAAAAAATGCGATGTGGAACGGAATCAGCAGTTACCGACAATTCGAGCCGATGCTACTATGGGCTATTGAAGGCTACCTTGACATTCCGCTTAATCAGGATCGGGGAAATGCTCTGAGTGCCTATTTGGGCTATTTTAACACCAATTATGGAACGCGATATCTGCGATATAACGGAATCATGAACCCTGCGAATGGTCAGGATGTATCCTTTGTTCCGGGAACCGGACGACAAGGCCCTACCTGGGGCAATGCTCTGCCGATGATGGGTACGGGTCAGACTATTTATGCCCAATTCGGCTATTTGCTTCCGAAAAGTAAACTCATCCAGGCACAAAAACTCATGCCATACGCTACGGCTACCCTATCAAAATTTGATGCACTCAATGGCTTGCCTATGACCACCTGGAATTTGGGCTGCAATTACTTTATTCAAGGACATCAGGCGAAATTGACGCTGGATTGGCTGTCGCGACCTACATTCCTCCCCGAGTATCCCGGAAACGCAGGTACATCTGGCATGAAGGCCGGTCCCCGCAAGTGCACCCTTACCCTGCAGTTCCAGATCTTTTTTTAAGGAAGGACAAATTTCTAGGAAGGACAAACAAAGCGCACTATTTTTGTTAAACATCACCCCTTCTGCGTACTAACCGCTGCTTATAAACTTACAAGTATAAATGTCCCGACTTTCACCCCATCAGATTCTATTTCTAAACGAATCACGGGGCTATGCCCATCACGGCTGGCTGGAGGCACGCCACACTTTCAGTTTTGCTAATTATTATAATCCTGATCGCATCCATTTCGGGGTGCTTAGGGTACTTAATGACGACCGGGTTTCAGGAGGTATGGGCTTTGGAACGCATCCCCATGACAATATGGAAATCATTACGATTCCTTTGGAAGGCGCATTGGAGCATCGCGACAGCATGGGCAATTGGGGCATTATTCGAAAGGGTGATGTGCAGGTAATGAGTGCAGGAACGGGCGTAACACATAGTGAATTTAATCACCATCCCGATCAGGACGTTCGTCTATTCCAGATATGGGTATTTCCCGACTGCAAGAACGTGTCGCCTCGCTACGATCAAAAGTCGTTCGATTTCCAAGGCAGTCGGAATACCTTGCAGACCCTGGTTGTACCACAGTCTTATGAAGGGGCGGCTGATGAGCTATGGATCCACCAAAATGCGTGGTTTTACCGCGGAATTTTTGATGAGGGCACGAGCATTCTTTATCCCAAGCGGACAGCCAGCAACGGTCTCTTTGCGATGGTCATTGAGGGGAACTTCCAAGTGGATGGCGTGGACCTCAACCGGCGTGATGCCCTGGGAATTAAGCCCTTGGATCGTAACGAAATCGGCATCACGGCACAAGCGCCCGATTCGGAATTGTTGTTGATTGAAATACCCATGTACATTTCCGACTGACGCTCCAACAAGAAGTGAATAGACCGGAAGGTTTGTACAGTTAAATTGGCCTCAAGCGGCCTTAGAAAAGGTCGTGCTCAACTTGGTTATACAGTCAATTTCTTCAATATCGCCTCCACCTCTGCCCCCTCTATCCCCATGATTTCTGAGATCCCCTCAAGGCTCATTCCATGGCGATGCATTCTGAGCACAGTAGCCTCGAGCTGGATCCTTGCACCTGTCTCTCGACCTACTTCCATTCCTTCCGCTATCCCCTCCGCCTTACCCTCCGCCTTACCCTCCGCTATCCCCTCCGCCTTACCCTTTATCAAGCCTTTCAAAAATCCTCTGTGCTCCCCCTCGGCTTCGCCATCATCCCAGTAGTCCAGGAGCGTCTTCTCCGATATCCCGTATTCCTTGAGCTTGTGCATGTATTCTTTATGAAGTTCTGGGTTCATAAGGTCTAATTTTAGTTGTTTGTCCACCTCACCGAGCCCCTTGGCCTGATAGCTCTTGGGCAATTTGCTGTGCTTGAAATAGTAGATCCATTCATCCAGCGAGTCCTTTATAGGCCCTACAAATCTACTGATATTTATGATATAGTATTCGGGGTATAGATCGGCTGGAACGGTTCCACCAAATCTTCGGCGTTGGGCACGCCCCAGTTTGAGGGTGTCGTTTTGATGAATCCCAGTGAACTGTTGCCGACCGCGGTACACATAGTCTTTGCCAAGACCCAGGTTGAAGTACACGATGTGGACGGAATAGATCTTTTTGATTTTACCATAAGGCAATTTCTTGTCGAGGTACTCCAGAACCAACTTCGAGGCACCGAACAACATCCGCTGGAAGTAGTCGGTCTCGCGGAAGTATTGCACTTCGATGATAATCAGTTCGTCATGTTCGTTCTTGCAGAGCAGATCGACCCGATTGGTCTTATCATCCTTCTTTTCGGCAATCGATTCAGAGTCGAGGATGACGGTCACCCGAACATCGAACTTGAACAATTCGCTCAGAAAGCCCTCAAGGATATCGTGGTTAGACTTTTGCTTGAATAGGCGCTTCATGGCCCAATCGAAGCTGATGAAGGTGCGGGCAGGAGGTATTGTCTTACTCATGAACGCAAGTTCGCATGGGCCAAGGGAACCAGTCGTATGGCTGACGTTTACTTACGGAAGATTACGGAAAAAAATGGAGAACCATAAAAAGACGGCACACATGACAAGGAAATTGGCCTCAAGCGGCCTAAGTATCACGCAGATAAATCCGTTTTACCCTTTGCGAAATGCCACTCAATAAGGCGTATGGGATGGTGTTGAGGTCATGGGCTAAGGAGGCCACAGGCTGGTGCTGACCAAACACCTCGACCACATCCCCCTCCCGGCACTCTATGCCGGTTACGTCGAGCATGCATAAATCCATACAAATTCGACCTAGGGTAGGCGCGGGCTTTCCATTCACCATGAAGTGCACTTTTCCCTCACCCGCTTGCCATGGAATGCCATCGGCATACCCAATGGGGATGGTGGCCACCCGCGCATGAGCAGTAGGACGCCCTTTCCGGCCGTAGCCGATGGTATCGCCCACATCTGTTTCGTGGATCTGGGCAATGGTGGTGAGTAAACTACCCGCCGGACGCAATTCAATGCGATTCGACCCATCACGCAGACCGGGATCATCTTTCGACCAAGCACGCAGAGCCGCATCAGACTGAGGGATGGGATCTACACCATACAAACCAATACCCAGTCGCACCATATCCAACTGCGCTTCCGGAAAACGAATAATCCCGGCGGTATTCAGAACATGCCGCAGCGGCATATAGCCCAATGCTGCTGCGACCATCGCACCCCCTTCACTAAATTGTTCGATTTGATGACGTGTGAAGACATCATGTTCAGCACTTTCGGAAGCCACCAGGTGGGTGTAGATCGACTCAACACGAATTCGGCCTGCCTGACTACCCATTATCGATAATTGCCGGCAAAGTTCAGGCCAGTCGGCCCGCGAAAAACCCAGGCGGTTCATACCCGTATCGAGATTAAGGTGGATGCGCAGCGGAGCTTTGTCGTTTACATGAAGGGCTAGGTCAAGAATCGTCTGCAATAAGGAAAAACTAAATATCTCTGGCTCTAAACGGTGTTCCAACAATAAGGGAATAGAATGGACATCGGGGTTCATCACCATAATCGGCAGGTGGATGCCATTATTGCGCAGGGCCACCCCCTCATCGGGGTAGGCTACCGCCAAATAATTGGCTTTATGGTGCTGAACAAGGGCCGCAACCTCGGCGGTACCGCTGCCATACGAAAGGGCTTTCACCATCACCATCACGCGCGTTTCGGGCTTAAGGCGCGCGCGATATGCCCGAAAATTATGGAGAACCGCGTCCAGGTCAACTTCAAAAACGGTTTGGTGTTGCTTGATCGATAAGCGGCGGTCGACCCGTTCCAAGGCAAAGCTCCGAGCCCCTTTCAATAAAATAACACAATTCGACAAGCGTTCATAGGGCATGGCCTGCAATAAGTGTTCTGTATCGCGGTAAAAAAGACACTCAGGTTGAACAGACGAGCCGACCGCCTGGCGCCACCCTGCACCGACGGCCAGGAGAAGTTGGATATGCGCTTCTCGCAGAAAATCAAGAGCTTGAGAATAAATGTGTGGGTTGTGGCGGACGAGCGAATCATCAAAATCGGAGAGCACAGCCACCCGATATGATTGTTGAGGCAAGGTTTTCATATACTGAAGAGCAATCCCCAGCGAATCGATATCGAGGCTATAGGAATCATTGATCAAGAAACTACCTTGCAAGGCCTCGCGGATTTCCATGCGCATCTTCGGACTTCTGAGGGCCCCAAAGCGGCCGACTAAAACATCGTTGGGGTAACCCATACCGGCCAAAAAAACCCGGCAAGAGAGGGCATTTTCAACAGATGCTGCGTCTGTGAAAGGCAGTTGAAGCCGATCGGGCTCGCCCGATGCCCACTCCAGACGCCATTGACTGCTGTTATTGTCGAAGCTTTCGTTAAAGACTACGCAATACAAGTCATTCGACTGATGATTTTCTCGTGGATGAGCCTCTTTAAAAGACGGATCATCGGCCATGCACCAACTGAGTAACTCGGCATCCGCATGGCGTGCACGCCATAGGCCCACTTCAGCCGCAACAAGGGGATCGTTGACCCGAACGGTAAGGCTTTTTACCCCATCAAAAAGCAAGAATTTCTCACGAAGTTTATGAACACGGTCGGTGAATCCACCGTCGTGTGCGTCGCCCAAATGGGTAAAAAGGCCATGGGTTGGACGAACCACAGCCTGCAGGCGTTTCATTTCTCCCGCCTGACTGATCCCTGCTTCGATGATCGATAAATTGGCATCGGCAGGAATGCGCCAAACGGATAAAGCGACACCCAACTGCGAATTGTAGCTCCGTGGCGAACGATGTATATTCAAATCGGGCGATAGGAGTTCATAGAGCCAGTCCTTTACCACCGTTTTCCCGTTACTGCCGGTAATGGCCAATACCGGTCGATCACCCAAACGGGTTCTATGCCAAGCCGCTACATGTTGCATGGCCAAAAGGGTGTCGTCTACCGACAAGAAAGTGCCTTCGCGCCATTGCGGGGGCACCTCAAAATCGTGGTGCACCACAAAGAGCCGTACCCCCGTGCGCCAAGCATCATCCACAAATGCCGCGCCATCACGCCCAGCTGAACGAAGGGCGAAAAAAACCGAATGGGTGCCGTTTGAAATCCGCCTCGTGTCGTATGCCAGGTGCTGTACCCGATTCGATAAGCCTCGCTGCAACCAAGTAGCGCCGCACAGGTCGTGCAACGTTTCGGAATCGATGCTCCCCAAAGGGAGAGAAGCGGCCAGTTCCATAAAAATATTGTGCAAAGATAGGGGCGACCTTTAGAGAATGCGACTAATGACGTGGAGATCGATGGCCTCCGGCGGCATCTTCAGCCAACAATGGCCGGGCCGTTTGCCAAATACCCAACGCACAGACCAGGAGAAAAACAGAGAGGATTAAGAATGCAAACCGAATTTGATTGCCTTCATGGAACCAGCTCAGGCTGAATAACGCAATGAAAAAACCGCGTGCGAGCGTGTCGGTAACCTTAAAAAAACTCAAAACCCTGCCCATTTTTCCGTTTTCGACCCGCCTGAACAAATACTGAACCCGAAGGATGCGTACCGCCGTATTCACAAATCCATAAACAAAAGAAAATACAAATAGATAAGACAGGCTTTTGCTGAATGTTAACACGGCAAAAAGCAAGCCCATCAGGGTCATCAAAACGGAAACGCCATACACCGCTGGCCATCGGCCCAAGACAGATCCAGTAACGAAACCCGAGCAAAGGGCACCGAAAGCAAAGAGCATTTCATTAGAAGCAAAGACGTCGGCGCCGCCCGAAAGGTGCTGACGAATGTAGGTGGGCAACAACACGCGATCCTCCACGAGTACGGTCACAAATACCCCGTAGCTGAGCATCCCGAAGCGCAACAACCAAGGATTGGAACGGAGGTAGGCATAGCCCGTGCGCAGACGGTCGAGAACGCGACCTGGCTCTGGGTAATATGGGGTGAGGGGACGGTAACGTATGGCCGACATCAACATCAAGGAGATGAAATAGGTGATGCCATCCAGCAAAAAGATGTCATGCAGCGACCAGCGCGTAATTTCGAAAGGGAAAACCACCGGAATCCCCATCAACAACACCTCATGATCAGCCGCGACCCCTTCGAGCAACAATGCAGCCAAGGCCCCCGACAGCATACTGGTCGACTGTCCCTGAATCTCGAGCCGACTAATGATCTTTTTGTAATGTTGCGCATCGGTCATCTCCTGGGCAAACGCATACAAGGCTGGGTAATGCAGGTTAAAATTAAGAAGGGTAACACCCATCACCATCAAGGCAGGGATGAGGCCGAGTGATCCAGTAGCCCACCCATAAAAACCCCCTGCAAGCGCAACAGATCCGCATACAGCATTGAGTCCGATAAAAAGTCGCCGTCGGTCGAATCGATCGATGAGAGCCCCAGCATACATCACCCAAAACACGCTGAGCAAGGTAAAGACAGCGTAAAACGATGAGAAAATCACACTGGCACCCAATTGGTCGATCACATACCAGGGTACAGCAATCATGCTGATGCCTTGTGCTGCTCCTGATATGGTATTGGCCGAAAACAGCAGCAGCAGAGCCCTGCGGTTGTGGCTAGGAGGGATTGGGGGCACGCCCGAATCTACGTAAAAACTTGCGTAAATACTTGAAAACTCGCGTAAAATGGAAAAGCGAGCCGTTGTATTTTTGGGCATGACGCAAGCCATAGATGCACATGACCATGAAGCGGAGGGGGGAAAGGCTCAGTTGGCTCAGCTCATGAATTACTGCGCCCGCCAGGAACGCTCGCTGCAGAGTGTACTAGCCTGGATGGCACGGCGCGGGGTGGCGGAGGAACAGGCACAAGAGTGGATGGAAGTGCTTCAAAAAGAGGGGTATGTAGACCAGCAGCGGTTCGCGCGGCTGTATGCGCGTAGCAAAATGCGTCAGAAGCAGTGGGGGCAGGCCAAAATTAGAGCAGGACTGTTGCGGCTCGGGTTATCGATGGAAGATATTGAAGGAGCCCTAGCTGAATTGAGCGATGAGGAATACTTGAGTACTCTGCGTCGGGTAGCGGAACGGAAATGGGAACGATTGACCCGTCATCCTGAGCCGGAACGAAGAATTAGGCTTATTCGGTTTCTTTTGGGAAGAGGGTATAGTGCTGCACAGGCCCGTTCCGAAGCTTTTAGGCTGTGAGGTCCATGGATTGGTTGGGTGTAAGTGGAACTCTGGGTGTAAGTGGAACTCTGGGTGTAAGTGGAACTCTGGG
>SYHW01000010.1 GCA_005799065.1 Bacteroidota bacterium | reverse complement strand
TAAACAAAAGCTCGAAGCTTTGAAAAAAGAATGCCTTAAACAAGGAGCGGCTGACGTGATCTGCCTGATTATGGATGTCACCAAGCCAGCTCCGTTAAAAGCGTTTTTAAAGCAAAATCCTAAGGTGAAAGTTCATAGTTTAATCAATAGTGCTGGATTAGCTCAGGGGACAGAGTTAGTTCAGTCCGCTAACTTATCGGATTGGGATGCGATGATCGATACCAATATCAAAGGGCTGCTGAGGGTGAGCAGGGTCGTAGCACCTTGGATGCGGCGCAGAGGTAAGGGGCACATCATTAATCTGGGATCAATAGCTGGAAAAGAAGTATATGCCAACGGGGCGGTGTATTGCGCTACCAAACACGCGGTTGAAGCCATTACCCGTTCCATGCGCATGGAATTGAATCCTGATGGCATCAAGGTGGGACTCATCGCACCTGGGCTTGTAGAAACCGAATTTTCAGTAGTGCGTTTTAAAGGAGATCGTGAGCGCGCCGCCGCGGTCTACCAAGGTCTTGAGCCCTTGGTGGCGGATGATATTGCCGATGCTGTGTGGTATATGGCGAGCAGACCTGCCCATGTACATGTGGCTGATATGCTCATTTTGCCTTCGGCTCAGGCCTCCATGGGCCAGATTACCCGGCGTCCTTAAAGCATGTTTTGCCTCCATGGGCCAGATTACCCGGCGTCCTTAAAGCATGTTTTGCCTCCATGGGCCAGATTACCCGGCGTCCTTAGAACCTGTTTTTCCACATTTGGGACGGAACGGGTTTGACCGACCGGTGGTTGTATTTCGCCGATTTCTTTTGACTGTACGATGTCTGTACTTCACCACTGACTTCAAAATAAATGAGTTGACCGATGGGCATGCCTGCATAGATCCGAACCGCTTGCGTACATGAAATCTCAAGCGTCCAGGTATTGCAGAAGCCTACGTCGCCTTTACCTGCTGTAGCGTGTATATCGATGCCCAAGCGACCTACCGATGATTTGCCCTCCAAAAAGGGCACATGTTTGTGGGTTTCGGTGTATTCCTCAGTGACCCCTAAATACAAAATCCCAGGATAGATCACCAGCCCTTCCTCCGGAATCAACAACTCCTCAATCGGATTATCGCTCCGTGCATCGAGGATTCGGTTGCGATATATCGCTAGATAGCGCCCAAGGTGCACATCATAAGAATTGGTGCCCAGATTTTCACGGCGAAAGGGCTCGATGAGGATGCTGCCCTCGTCGATATGGCGTAGAATTTCTGAGTCGGATAAAATCATAGGTCGTTGCAATTAGGGCCTCAAAAATCGATATTTTTACCTTTGATGAAGCAAGAAGCAGCAATAATTAACGCCAGGACCCGAGAGCCCCTTTCGGGCCGCCGAATTTTGATGATCGGCTGGGAATTTCCTCCCCTTCAGGCGGGTGGTCTTGGGGTAGCTTGCGAAGGTCTTGTGCGTGCACTTCGGCTGTTTGTAGACATTACTTTTGTGGTGCCGGTATTCGACGATCGGATGGCCATGGAGGGTGTTCGGGTGGTGGGGATGGACGTAGAGGCGGGTGAGTTCGACATAACCTCGCCAGAGTGGGAACGTTTGGAAGGCGATCAATCCCAGCTCGACTTCTACATGCTCGACGCGCGATTGAGTGATGAGTTGAGGGCTGGTTTCTTGCAACAGGAACGCATCCAACGGCGAAAAATGAAGGAGATATTGGCCGATGGACAGGTCTATGGACCTCAACTCATGCGAAAAGTATCCACCTACGCGGAGGCTGTGGCCGATGTGTTTGGGAAAGGTGATTTCGATCTGATTCATGCCCATGATTGGTTAACCTACCCGGCCGCAGTTCGCCTGAAAAAAAAGACGGGTAAGCCCCTTTTATTGCATGTGCACGCGTTGGAAACCGATCGGGCGGGCCCAGGGGTACGCAATGCCATTTATCAGGTTGAGCGCTTTGGACTGCACATGTGCGATCGGGTGATCGCGGTGAGTGAGTATACGCGTAGACTCATCGTGGAACACTATCAGGTGCCATCGGATAAAATCGAGGCCGTGCATAATGGCATAGACCCGCAAAAGGTGTTTCGTGCCGAACACCATGTGCCTGAGAAAATTGTGGCCTTTGTGGGCCGCCTCACTCACCAAAAGGGCCCATTCTTCCTTTTAGAAACGGCCATGAAAGTCATCGCCCGTTATCCCGAGGTTCGCTTTGTGGTGGCAGGTACAGGCGATAAAATGAAGGAAATGATCAATTGGACAGCCTATAAAGGCCTGAGTCGACATTTTCTATTTACGGGTCATGTGACGCGCCAAAAAGTATCGCAGTTGTTGTCGGTGGCCGATGTGTATTTCATGCCTTCCGTTTCTGAACCTTTTGGCTTGTCGGCCGTTGAAGCCGCCCAATTTGGCATTCCCTGTGTCGTATCTCAACAATCTGGCGTTTCCGAATTGCTTGTACACGCCCTCAAGGCCGATTATTGGGATACCGATGCATTGGCTGAACATATTTTACGGTTATTGACCGACCCAGAGGAACATCGACAGCGCATAGAACTACAGAAGCTCGATTTGCAGCATATTTCCTGGGATTTGGCTGCAGCTGGGGTGATGAACCAATACAGAAAATTCTTGCAGAAAAATTGACATGCCCGCCATCTGCCTCTACTTTCAGATCCACCAGCCCTATCGGTTGAATGCCTACGATTTTACACGCATCGGGGAAGACGCCGACTACTTTTCCGACGACTTCAACCACGCAATCATGCGGCAAATGACCACTGAGGTTTATCTCCCCGCCAACCGCATTCTACTGGAATTGATGAAGAAATATGGAGAGGAGTTTCGGGTGTGCTTTTCCATTTCAGGATTGGCCTGGGAGCAGATGCGGGTGGCTGCTCCCGAACTCATCGATAGTTTCCGGACGTTGAACGATTGGGGTGGCGTGGAATGGGTTGGTGAGACCTACAACCACAGCTTGGCGAGTCTCTATGCCCGCTCCGAATTTGAGCGGCAGGTTATGGCCCATAAGCAACTGATGGAACAAGAGCTGGGTGCTGTCTGCACCACATTTCGCAATACGGAGATGCTCTATGCCAATGATTTGGTGAGTGACCTGGTTCGGATGGGTTTTCGCTCCGTTTTGGTACCCTTTCCCGAATCGCTCGAATCGACCAGCAAAAGCCCGAACCGGATATACCGAAGTCCGGTATCAAATCGCCTCGCTTGCATCACCCAGAACAGCAGGCTGAGTGCTGAGTTGGGGCGTTTTTTCTACGAACCCTCGCACCGCCATTATCCCCTAAACGCGGTGAAGTTTGTGCAATGGCTCGATGAGTTGGATGCAAGTGGTGCGGAGGTGGTTTCCATTTTCCTCGACTACGGAGCAGTGTCCACCCGTACAGGCGCGCGCGAACAGTTGCCAAACTTTCTTAAAAACATGGTTCGCGTGGCCACTGCACATGGTCACCTGTTTAGAACGCCTGTGCAATTGTTGGGCGGCGCGACACCAGTGGGAGAAAAATACGATGTGCCTGCCCCCATCACCTGGGCGTATGGCGACCACAGTCTCGATGCATTTACGGGAAATGACCTACAACAGGAAGCCATCAATCGTCTATATGAACTGGAAGATGCTGTAATGGGTCTGGGCGACGGAAACATTCTGCGCGCCTGGTCTCGTTTGCAATCTTCGGACCATTTCTATTACATGACCCAGCGGTTTGAGGAACGCGGCGAAGTGAATCTGTTTAGTCCGTACGAATCGGCGCTCGAAGCCTATAACAATTTTCTGAACGTTCTCACCGACCTGGAACTCCGCGCGCATCGTCGTTGAAGGATGCTGAATGGATCCAATTCACACTTTGTTTTTAGGATTACTTAGGCCCAGTTATCGGGTTATTCGTCGCCCAGTGAGTTGAGGCCGTGCTGCTCCCAATGGAGGTAGCGCAATATGCCCTGCCAATCGGGTAGTTCGGTTGTGTCGAGGAAATGGAAATGGGTATCGGACTGCGGGCCTTTCGATCGTCGTCCTCCATCATCCATGAAATAGAGACAAAGGTCGTCGTCGGTATACACAATAAGGGGATATTGTTTATGATGAGCATCGCGCGTGGTTCCAGGGTTCTGTTCGATGGGTTGATGGTCTGCCAAAGACTGGTCAGCGGCATCGGGTTCTTTATATTGTACTGGAAACTGACCAAACACATCAGTCTGACGATGTGTATCAGCTATCAAAGAAATCAACCCCTGTTCGTCATCGAGCAAAACCTCTAGATCTTCCAAGGTCAGATCCAGGAGGGTAAGGTCTTTAGGCAGGAATTTAGGTTGGCGTTTCATGATGCAAGATTAATCAGTGTGATATTAAGGGTTCGTTAACTCATTCGAAATACCATTTATTAGGTACGCCCAGAAATTTGCCACGCCCGAATTTTACGGTCATCGCCCGCGCTCAACAACATGCTTTTTTCGGGTATCCAAAGTAGGCGGTTCACGGAGTGGGTGTGGGCATGCTGAGGGGCATGCTCTCTGTTGATGACTCTGCGAAGTTCTAAGGTCTTGGAATCCCACAGCCTGATCTCTTTGTCGCGGCCCGCACTTCCTATACATCCCCATTCAGGGATGGCCACGAGGTGGTTTAGGGTGCCCAAATGGGCGGGGAATCGGTCGAGTAATTGCCCGCTTTCAGTGTCCCAAACGGCGAGGTGCGCATCGCGTGATCCGCTGAGCAGGTATTTGCCGCCAACAAGAAACAATAGGCTGAAAACCGATAGGGTATGCCCGGAAAATTCTTGAACTACTTTGCCTGTTTCTGACGAAATCCGGATTTTCCCATCGCTGCTGCCGGAGGCCATATAGGGCGCTGAGGGGTGTGTGGCCAAACACCGTAGTGCGCTGGGCGATAGTGCGCTATGGTTTGCGATTCTTGGAAACGGGTCCTCTAGACACCAGCTTAAAAGCCGGCCATCTCCGTGGGCCGACCACAATGTTTGTCCCATGAATTGCAGGTCGTGGATGGGTGCTTTTCCGGTGTTTATCCCTAAGGTGGTTGAGGATGAGGCGAGATGCACCAGACCACAGTCTGATGATATTCTCTGCTGAACAGCATCATCGTGTGGCTGGGCTGGGGGCGGTAGAACCAGCGTACGCTGTTGAGATGCTGGATCGGGCGGATGTTGTTGAGATGCTGGATCGGGCAGATGTTGTTGAGATGCTGGATCGGGCGGATGCAGTGCCGATGAAGGGGTCTGACTTTTGGCTCGTGCGTTATTGGGTGAATGACCAGCTTCCGGGCCTGCAGCAGCTTCTTGAAAAAAGTGCATCTCACCCCGAATGCCTCCAATGATCCAGGCGTTATATGCCCTGGATGGAGCATGAAAGGTGTAGATCCCACCGTTCAGGCGAAACATCGCCCTACCCGGTAGCTGAGGATTTGAAGGATCCCAGGCTACAATATTTCCATCGCCCCCGGCGCTCATGACTGCTCCGTTCACGTCTCTACCCACCGCATACACAGCATCGCGGTGGCCCGGCCACTGAAATAGGGGAATAATCTCCATTTTTGCAGGATGACAAAGATACCCACTGACGAGCCCGATTTAGCTGCCTACGGTAGTTGCTGGCGGGTCGGGCACGATGGATTGCTCTGTTTGGCCGCTACCACAGCGACCGAATTAGAACAGCTCCCAGATCCAAAGTCATGGTTGTCGCCATCATTACACAACGAATTTAGGCAGTTGACACACGAAGGGCGTCGGCGGGAGTGGATCATCACCCGTTGGATGCTGTTTTGTCAGCTGCAGACCGTGCCTCTGGTTGCCTTTGGCGAAAGGGTAGAGCGTTTACATTTAGAAAAGGGGGTCAACGGACAACCGTTCCTGCCTCTGGTACCCGATTGGGGGGTGTCGCTGAGCCACTGCCCGGGTTATGCCGCCGTTCTTTTGGCTCCGGGACGTGTTGGTGTGGATGTTGAACGCTACCGACCGCAGGTGCACCGTGTAGTTGATCGATACCTTCAGGATTCTGAGAAAGTGCTTTTGGGCGCGGATACTGGGGCACGCACACTCGGTTGGGCGGTTAAGGAGGCTGTTTTCAAGTGGATGGGCATTGGGGGCATCGCGTTTAGGGAGGCCATCCAGATCGAGTCGATGCATCCTGAACGCTCTGTATTGAGGGTTCGGGTACAACCTAAGGGCGAGCTCGACACTGTGGTGATCGACGTACATTATGATCAACAGCCGGAGGTAGAGCGGGTTTGTGCATGGGTTGTGGAAGGCACTTCACTTCCCCTCAACCCCATCGCGCATTAGATTTGATTCGTCTTCAATTAAAGTTGTGCCATTGGTGTTGATGGGCGATTATCCCATCGCGCATTCGTTATTTCAATAGGATATTCAGGCTGTTAAGATATTCAGGCTGTTAAGATATTCAGGTAGACGATAGGAAGGAAACGCGGATGGAACTAGTGACTGACTACCGTGCCCAGAATGCGGCTTAGTTTTAGGTGCATATCCTTGTAGATCATATAATTCTCCAAGATTTCTGGTTTTTCTGCACCAGAATCGGTCGATTCTTTCAATTCTTGAAGCGTTTCATGCATCAATCGGATGATTTTTTTCATATTCACCCGGTTGAGGGCGTTCAACACGTCTTCCAAGAGCTTGTCTTCTGGGCGGGGCACATCAATTTGGAATTTCTCGCTCCAATGCTTGCTGATGCTGTAGTTTTTGCTTGCTAACCGGGCCGCAGCTTTTCGTACCAACTCATCGGGGTGGTTGAAGAGCTCGTGGGTGGGCGGACAAGATCGGTCGCGTTTCCAGTGCTCTTCATAACAACGAAAAATAAGCTCCAGAAATGGGTTATCCCAGCTCACTTCATCGAGGGTATCGACCACCGTGCCCACCACAGAGCGTCCGTCGCTCAATTCATGGGCGGCATACTGCAGCAGCAAGCGGATCACGTCTTCTTCTTGGTGTTCGTCGCTCAACGCTGTTCGCCGAACATCGTCCGAAATACCTTGGGGTAATCCGGGCTCAAGTCCTGAATGGGCCGCAGGAACGGGGAGCGCATCGAGAGCCGATTGACGGTCTTCCGGTCTGCTCTGTGTGGCTTTGGCAATACGAGCGCGGTTCACAGCATCCACAAACACCGGTTCTGCCACACCGGTACGGGCGGCAATATCGGTGCAGTAGGTCGATCGTTTTAGAGGGTCAGACACACAGGCGATGGTGGACGCCAATTCGCGCAGCATTTCAGCCTTTTTAAGCGGGTTGTCGCCACTTTCTGCAAGCAGCAAGGAGGTTTTGAAGCGGAGGAAATCGCGGGCCTCTGCATGGAGATGGTCTTGGAAGGCGGACGGACCCAGTCGGCGGCAGTAGCTGTCGGGGTCCTCCCCCTCGGGTAGGGTCACTACAAAGACGTTGATGTCGGCTTCCAATAAGATGTCAACCCCCCGAAGCGCTGCTTTTTGTCCGGCTTCATCCCCATCGTAGACCAAAGTGACCCTTGGGGTGAGTCGACCCAGCAAACGCGCTTGTCGTTGCGTGAGGGCTGTTCCGCTGCTGGCTACAACCTCCTCTATGCCAGATTGAACCAAGGTGAGGAGGTCAATATAACCTTCCACCAAATAGGCGTTCTCTTTTTTCTGAATGGCTTTGCGTGCCTGAAACAGGCCATATAAGCCGTCGCCCTTGGAGTAGATGAGTGTTTCCGGGGAGTTGAGGTATTTCGCCTCTTTTTTGTCGGTACGTAGGCTGCGTGCCCCAAAAGCGATGATTTTGCCGCTCAGGTTGTAGAAGGGGAACATCACCCGTCCGCGGAAGCGGTCGTAGCCCTGTCCCTGCTCATTCTTGGCTGTTAATCCGGCTGCAATAGTTTCCTCTTCGGTATAACCCGACTCAACAGCGATTCGGAGGAAGGCATCGCGCGTGTCGCGGCTGTAGCCCAAACCGAAAGCATGCATGGTATCGGGGTTGAGCCCACGCTCACGAAAGTAGCTGAGCCCTATAGCTTGCCCTTCATCACTATCGTGCAACAACCTTCGGTAGAAAGAACCCGCCAGTTCATGGAGGTCGAAGAGGCGATCGCGTTCACTTTTGCGTACCCGTTCAGCCTCGCTGTCGGACGATAGATCTTCTTCTACTATGATGTTGTAGCGACCTGCCAGCCAACGAATCGCATCAGGAAACGACAAGTGGTCGTGGTCCATCAGAAACCCTACTGCATTGCCTGAAGCCCCACAGCCGAAGCATTTGTAGAGGTTCTTAGCGGGGGTCACCACAAATGATGGCGTTTTCTCTTGGTGGAACGGACAATTACCAATCCAGTTCGTCCCCTTTTTTTTGAGGGTCACAAATTCTCCAATCACCTCCTCGAGGCGAACCGACTCCATAACTAAATCGATGCTGCTGCGGCTAATCAAAGTAAGGGGATGGTTGAGGGGTTATGTGGTGAAAAGGTGATAGCGTGAAAAGGTGATAGCGTGAAAAGGTGATAGCGTTGCGCGCGTATTTCGTTACAAAAGTACGGGTTGATCGGGAACGGAAAAGAGGATGGCGGGCGAGGCTGTATTCGGGCGAGGTAGATATCGTCGGTGACCCGCTTCTTTACTGTGACCTGCTTCTCGATCTGTATGCGTATGTTTGTGCTGCATTTGGGTTCAGCCTCATTACAGGAATCAACGGCGTTTATGAATCCGTTCATTTTGTTCAATAGAGCAGCAGAAATCAACAGTAAAAAAATAAACCGAAAAAGAAAAACCAACCAGACCATGAAATTCGGAACGAAAGCCATTCATGCCGGGGTGCATCCCGATCCGGTGACCGGGGCCATTATGACGCCCATCTATCAAACATCCACCTACGTGCAAGAAGCGCCGGGGCAACACAAGGGCTATGCCTATGCCCGTGGAAAAAATCCGACCCGCAGCCAATTGGAGGCCAATCTGGCAGCACTCGAGAATGCGGCCTACGGTCTGTGCTTTTCAAGCGGAATGGGTGCCATAGACGCCGTCATCAAGCTCCTTCAACCCGGTGATGAAGTGATCGCCGGCGATGACCTTTACGGTGGGAGTTATCGGATGTTCACCCAAATCTATGAACCGCTGGGCATTCGTTTCCACTTCATCGATCTGTCTGATCTCGCTGTTGTTTCGGCTCACGTGACTGAAAAAACCCGGCTGATTTGGGCGGAAACGCCCACCAATCCAACGCTGCGGATCGTAGACATCGCGGCCTTGGCCCAAGTGGCCCAAAAAGGAGGCTTCTGGTTGGCGGTCGATAATACATTCGCATCGCCCTACCTCCAGAACCCACTCGATTGGGGTGCCGACATCGTGATGCACAGCGTAACCAAATACCTCAGCGGGCACAGCGATGTGGTGATGGGCGCCCTCATGACCAATCAGGAGTCTTTGTATGCCCGTTTGGCCTTTATCCTGAACAGTTGTGGCGCCAATCCTGGCCCTATGGACTCATTTTTGGTGTTGCGTGGGGTCAAAACCCTGCACCTGCGCATGAAAGCGCATGGCGAAAATGCGGCAGCTGTGGCCCAATTTCTCAGGAATCACCCGGCTGTGGGACGAGTCTATTACCCCGGATTCTCTGACCACCCGGGGCATGCCGTGGCGGCGAAACAGATGAGGGGATTCGGTGGGATGGTGTCATTTACCCTGCAAAACGACTCGGAACAGTCGGCACGGCAGCTGGCCTCATCGCTCAAGGTCTTTTCTTTGGCTGAATCGCTTGGTGGTGTGGAGTCGCTCGTGGGACACCCGGCCAGCATGACCCACGCGAGCATTCCCCGCGAACGCCGGATGGCAGCGGGTGTTGTGGACGGACTACTTCGTCTGAGTGTGGGCGTGGAGGACATCGATGACCTGATCGACGATTTGAAGGCCGGATTGGCTGGATTGGACGGATAGAATGGATTGGACGGATAGGATCGATAGAATGGATAGGATCGATAGAATGGATAGGATCGATAGAATGGATAGGATCGATAGAATGGATAGGACGGATAGGATGACGGATATAACGGATAGGATTGATATAACGGATAGGATGGATAGGACGGATAGAACGAAAAGGATGGATAGGATGACGGATAGAACGGATAGGATTAATATAACGGATAGGATTGATTTAACGGATAGGATTGATTTAACGGATAGGACGGATAGAATGGATAGGATGGACAGAACGGATAGGGCATATAGAATAGATTAGGGTGAAAAAGCCAAATTGGCAAGAAGCCGTGCTGAAGGCCACCGAGCGCTACCACTGCCCGGCCTTTATCGACGACGATCCCGTCCAGATCCCCCATCTGTTTACCCAACGAACCGATATTGAGGTAGCGGGGTTTTTTGCTGCGTTGTTTTCATGGGGCAACCGCACCACCATTATTGGCAAGGCGCGCGATCTCATGCGTCGGATGGACAACGCTCCGGGCGACTTTGTGCGCTCCTCCACCCAACGAGAATGGGCCTCCCTACAGGGATTTGTGCACCGAACATTTCAAGATACGGATTTGTTGTTTTTGATCGACTTCCTCCATCGGCATTATAGCCAATACAGCAGCCTGGAAGATGCATTCCTCAAAAGTTTTGAATCTGCAGCGGGTGAATCTACGGCGGGTGAATCTACGGCGGGTGAATCTGCGGCGGGGGAATCTGCGGCGGGGGAATTCGACGGACGGCAGCGGCTACAAGCCTTCCACGAAAGAGTTTTTGCCGTTGAATGGGCTCCCGCGAGGACACGCAAGCATGTGCCATCGCCCAACAGAGGGTCGCGTTGCAAACGATTAAATATGTTCCTTCGGTGGATGGTACGCCGCGATGCACTGGGGGTCGATTTCGGACTTTGGCAACGCATCTCGCCAGCCAGTCTGATGATGCCGGTCGATGTGCATGTGGAACGGGTGGCCTTGCAGTGGGGGTTGTTGAGCGGCAAGGAGCGGGGCTGGCATGCGGTGGAAGCCCTCACGGCCCAAATGCGCTTATTGGATCTGGAAGACCCCGTTCGGTTCGACTATGGACTGTTTTCTTTGGGTGTTGAGCAAAAAGCTATTCAGCTACACCCGACCAAGTCGCCAAATCGGCGATAACCAGGTCCACTACACCATCGCTCAACATTAACTGAGCCAGTATTTCCGGACGTTTGATGGCCCGGCTGGCTTTCTTTGGATCTTCATCGGGGTGTTGCTCGAGGTAGAGATCCGTATAATATTCAATCTCCGCATGGTCGGCGGGGTTCATCACCCCATACAATCGGCTCTCGTTGACCCGGTAGATGCGGCATTGATCGTAGACCTCGAGTTCATCGCCCAGCAAGATCACCTCAGCCAGATCCTCCTGAATCAGGATCTTGGTGAGTTTAATGACCTCTGGGTCGATTCCCTGAACAAAGCAGATGATGGGGGGCGTTTCTCGGTCGGCGCACCATGCCTGGATGGCTTCCAGCTTACTCATATGGAAAAATGTGTACTAAAATAAAGGGTTTCTCTCGAATGAAAAAAAATCAGGGGTTATTTTTGCAAGAAATAGCTGAAAATGAGCAATAATAGGGCCTCAGATGGCTCCACCATCGTGGCATTGGCCTCCCCGCAAGGTTTAGGAGCGGTGGCACTCATCCGCCTGTCGGGCCCCTCTTCGGCGCAAATCGTGGCCTCGTTGGGCGGGATGCGTGCCGATGATCGGCCCGAATTGGATCGGCGCGCCCGCTTACGTCGTTTATATGATGGTCCAGACCTGCTCGATGAAGCTGTGGTGACGGGCTTTGCCAGGCCGCGGAGCTATACAGGGGAGGATGTGGTGGAGCTGGGGGTGCATGCATCACCCTACATTATAGAGCGGGTCTTGCGTTTATGCCTCGATGCAGGGGCCAAAATGGCCGAACCCGGCGAATTCACCCTTCGCGCCTTTTTGAATGGGCGGCTCGATTTGAGTCAGGCCGAAGCCGTGGCCGACCTCATCGCCGCGGATCATCCGGCTGCCCACCGATTGGCGGTTCACCAGATGCGGGGTGGCCTATCGGAGCGCATCGGACGCTTTCGTGCGCAGCTCATCGACCTGGCAGCCCTCCTCGAGCTCGAGCTCGATTTCTCGGAGGAGGATGTAGCCTTTGCCGATCGAACCACCCTCCGTGCTTTATTGGTTGATGTGCGGTCTGAACTGGCCGCTTTGCGGGCGGGGTATAGGGCCGGACAAATGGCGCGTGAGGGAGTGGCTACGGTCATAGCGGGGCGCCCCAATGCAGGCAAATCCACGTTGCTCAACGCCCTCTTAGGCGAGGAAAAAGCGATTGTATCACCCATTCCGGGCACCACCCGCGATGTGGTGGAAGATTTGGTGCATATTGGCGGCGTCAAGTTTCGTTTGCTCGACACGGCCGGTTTGCGGGCAACGACCGATCCGGTAGAGCAAATGGGAGTTGACCGAACGCGCGACCGCATGCAGCGCGCTGCTCTGGTTTTGTATGTATTTGATCCCGCAGATCATTCTTCGCCCAGTAAGGTGCTGGAGGAATTGGAAGGCTTGAACACCGGTGATGCCGTGGTGATGCCCGTGGCCAGCAAGTGCGATGTCGCGGAAAACCGCCTGCGCATGGATGGGCCCGAATGGAAATCGGTATTGCCCCATTTATTAACCATCTCCGGCTTAACAGGGGCCGGACTATCCGAACTGCGGCACACACTGCGTGCGACGGTCGATGCCCTGGGCTTATCGTCGGAGGTGTTGGTGGCCCATTTGAGACACGACGAACTTCTGGGTCGTGCCGATGCCGAGCTCCAGCAAGCCGAGGTGGGAATGACCACCGGACTGCCCACCGAATTATTGGCGGCCCATCTGCGCGGAGCCCTTCGTCATTTGGGAGAAATTACCGGGGCCGTAGGTGCCGATGACCTCCTCGGCGCGATTTTCTCCCGTTTTTGTATCGGAAAGTAATTTACTTTCTTTTGTTTGCCAGGTGCTTGTTTTTCATAGGTTTTAAAGGGATTTACTTTCTCTTTTTTGTTGCCCAACTCTACTTTTTTACTTATACTTGACGCCCATTTGGCTATTTTGTTGCCCACATATCAGTTTGATGGAAATCAGGCGAAATAATGCACCAAGTAGCACCACCCAGCAACATACTGCAACAAATAGCAACAAATGAGTAGTACAATTAAACTTCCCAAATTCTGCGACCATTGCGGTAAGGCTTTCATTGCCCAAAAGACCACAACGAAGTATTGTGGCCATAAATGCAACAGTGCTGCCTACAAGAAAACCAAATACAAGCAACAAACTTTAAAGACATTGCTATTGAATTGTGGGAAGTAAAGCAATTCGAGAATGACACCCTTGCCATCAGTCCAATTAAAAAGTCTGTTGCAGCTGAAAGCGTAAAGCCCATCACTCAGCAAACCCAATCACTCAAAAATGTAACAGCCGAAATCAAAGTATATACAGAGCAAGATCATATTGAAAAAGCAACCGACCTCACAGCAGAGTTGTACGAAAAATTTAAAGCAGCTATTCTCAACCTTATTGATGGCATTGAAGTAAAGCCACAAAAGTTTTACATCGCTTTCAAGAAAGGAAAAAACGTAACAGACATTGCAATCTTAAAAAAATCACTAAAGCTTTTCATAAATGTTAAAGCTGGGCTGTTGGACGACCCCAAGAAATTAGCACAAGATGTTTCCAATATTGGGCATTGGGGTAATGGAGATTATCAAGTACAAGTAGAAGACGATAAAGACCTTGAGTATATAATGAGTTTAGTAAAGCAAGCAATACAATAATGACATAAAACTTTTTGATGCAAGAAATTCAATTAAATATCATCCCATTTTCACCAACTGTTACAAAGTTGGAAGTAGGTTTATTCAAAGAAAAAACTGAAGGCTACGCCTCTTTGCATAAAGGCGAATATCCAAAAGAATTGTGGGAGCAATATGAAAGCGAATTAAAAGAAATTAGTCACCTGTACTGCAATTTTTCTACTACAGAAAATGCCGATTATACAGCCCCAGTAGATATAAAGAAGAACAGCAATTTCGGTTTGCATTACTTCCGTTTTCTTATCTATAATTATTTGCAAGACAAAGTAGATGTGTTGTTTCCAAATTTTGTAAATGATGTAGAAGTATGGCAACACGATAAAAATAAAAGCACCACACAATTTAATCTATACAACAAATTCACCCTTAAAGTGCAGTATGCAAGGGTATCTAATACATTTGAATTAGTAGTGTCTTACGATGGTACAGCAAAGCTGTACGCCAAATCAATGCAAGACATTGGCAACATCGACACCGATAAAATTACTTGGGTAAACAGCAATGGCAAATTATTCCGTTGGATAAAGATGCCACCAGAAGAAAAGCAAGATTTAGATAAAATATTTCCGTTACTCAATAATCAACTAAAAGGAGAATTTGAAATACCATTCGACAAACCCGATTTCAGCAACCGCTATCCAAAGTATTTAGGCTTTATAAATGCTTTCTACAATACTGTTTTAAATACTGAAGGCTTTAAAAGCATTATACCATTAAGCAAGGAAGGATTTTGGAAAGTAAATGAAGACCAAACTTTTAGAACCAAACACAATTCTAACGAATTGTTATTTGGCAAAAACACACTTTCCATAAATCCATTGACAGGTATGAAAAATGGTCCGTATAAAAAATCACCGCACAATAATGTAAAATTCTTTTTCATTTATCATCCCGAAGACAAAGCCATAGCAGTTGCAAACATTTACAGATATTTCAACAAAGGCTTTTTCAAAAAGAATGATGAAGGGCAAGAATACAGAGCATTTCCAGACATCTACACATACATCAAACAACCACTTCTATTAGATATTGCAAGCAATATCGAAATACAAGACAAATCAAATATTGTTGCTGAGGTTGATGCAGCCATAAAGAATACAGTAAGAACACCCAATACGCAATATGTGGCTATCTACATTAGCCCAATTGCCAAAACAGAAGAAAACACCGAACTGCTGAATGTTTACTATAGTGTAAAAGAAATCCTCATAAAACACGACATCAGCTCACAGTTTATCTTCAATCAAAACTTAGCAAGAGAAGATTTTAATTTGTACTTACCCAATATTGAAATTGCATTGTTGGCAAAGCTGGGCGGAGTACCCTGGCGTTTAAATTGTTCAACAGTCAATGAATTGATAGTTGGCGTTGGTGCATTTTACAGCCACAGCAACAAAACCAAATACGTAGGTTCTGCTTTCTGCTTTAACAACGAAGGCATATTTGAAGGCTTTGATTGTTTCGGTGCAGATGAAACATTGATGTTGGCAGGAAGTATTCGCAATG
>SYHW01000009.1 GCA_005799065.1 Bacteroidota bacterium | reverse complement strand
TCTTGGAGTATGCCTAATTCGATGAAATCGCGGCGTGCGGCTTCTGTAAACGCGGCGACGTTTAACTGTCCTGCTCCTTTTACCCAACCACAATAGGGGCCAATATGGAGTTGATCTTCATATTCGGAAGGGGGTGGTCCGTTCGATTTTTCGCAACTGCTGCCGGCGGTGTCGGCGGTGCGGTTCCAGTAATCGAGGCTGTGTTGGTTGGGGAGGGCTTTGAGGAGGGGAAGCGGACGCGGGGGGTCTATTTTCCGTTCAGCGCATTTTTTTTGATAGTATTGGAGCGCCAGAGGCATGAAGGTTGAAAAGCGCCATGACTCTTGGAGGGTTCGGGCTGTGAGGGGGTTCCAAATGCCTGCCGCAGCCTTGGAGGCGGCGCCGACCATGTGCTGGTCAGCGATGTGTACCGATTGACCCCGTTCCAGGAGTGCATCCACCAAAACGGTCCCCGCCAGTCCCTGTCCCACCACCAGAAATCGTGCGTCGAACATCTATGGGTTATTTCGTTTTCATTCGGGTCGGGTGAGCAGAAGGTCGAAGCGATAATGCGCATAGGGTAGGTGCGAAGGCTCGGGTAGCGCTTGTGCGGTGAAGCCAATTTGCTGGGCCAAGGTGCAGAGTGTCTTCGGATGCCAAAAGCGTCCCATGGTGTTGTTGCCCAAAAGCGTTTGAAGGCGGGCTTTCATTAAGCCATAAAATGAGCCATAGTAGACGCTTTCCTTTTCCGAGTTTGGGATATCGCCCAACAGTGCACGCCCACCCGGCTTTAGATGTTGGTAGATGCCTTGAAGCACCTGTCGGGCTGCTTTGGTGTTGGTGAAATACTGAAAGGAGAAGTACAAGTTGATGCGGTCGAAACTTTGTTGCAGATGCAACGATTGGGCATCCCCAGTGGCGAAGTCCAGATTGGGCTCTTGACCCTTATGCTTGAGTGCCCGAGCTATTTGTTCCGAAGAGAAGTCAACCCCCAGGACTTGTTGGCTGTATTGGGCCAGCATTTGACTGAGTTGACCGTTGCCGCAGCACAGATCGAGTAGTGAATGGTGGTTTTCTACAGCCAACAACCGAACGATGTGTTCGGCAATTTGTTGGTTCAGTTCGGTTGCAATTGGTTTTCCACGTAGAATTCTTCCGACCTGTTCGGCGGGATGCTCGGATCTGGCTTGTTGGTCCCAAAAAGAAATCCAGTGCATGATCCGGGTATGGGTAGGCCTATGGGCTTGCTCGATCAGTCACGGAGGTGCCCGGAAATGGAGGATTAGTAACGCTCGAGGCTGCTGAAGAAGAAGTTGGCCTCGATTTGCGCATTTTCATCGCTGTCGCTGCCATGCACGGCGTTTTCGCCCACGCTGGCTGCATACCGCTTACGGATGGTGCCTTCGGCCGCATCGGCTGGATTGGTGGCGCCGATGAGGGTGCGGAATGATGCCACGGCGTCTTCTTTTTCCAACACAGCTGCCACAATCGGGCCTGAGCTCATGAAGGCGACTAGCTCTGAGTAGAATGGCCTGTGGGCATGAACGGCATAGAACTGCCCCGCCTGTTGCTCGCTGAGTTTGAGGTATTTCATGGCCACAATACGAAAACCTGCTTGGTTAATCATGGCCAAAATGTTGCCAATATTGCCCGCGCGAACGGCGTCGGGCTTGATCATGGTGAAGGTGAGGGTCGACATATAGTTTTTTTGGATGTAGTTTGGGCTGCTGTACCGGATGTTGTGTGCGCTGTTTTTTCGTTGAATTTGTTTTTTGGTTGAATGCAGGACTTTGAGTTTCTGATCCGCGAATTTCCGCACCTCTAAGCCTTCGGGCCGCAAAGATAGGTGAATTGCTCGATTTCGTCTACGCAGATCCTATTTTCAAAGGGAAGATAAAGTAAGGCTGAAAGGATGGGTCAATCTGCCTTGATTAGATTCTGTGCAAATGGGCTCCTACAGCCGTGAGTCGCTGTTCGATCTGCTGGTACCCGCGGTCGATTTGATGCACATGGTCTATGATGCTGGTACCCTGAGCGGATAGTGCGGCGATGAGTAATGACACTCCGGCGCGTATATCGGGCGATGTCATTTTGATGCCGCGCAGGGCATGTTTTCGCTCCAGTCCAATCACCGTGGCCCTGTGTGGGTCGCACAGGATGATTTGGGCCCCCATGTCAATGAGTTTATCCACAAAAAACAACCGGCTCTCGAACATTTTTTGGTGGATGAGTACTGATCCATGGGCTTGGGTGGCCACCGTGAGCACTATGCTGAGTAGGTCAGGTGAAAGTCCGGGCCAGGGCGCGTCGGCAATGGTGAGAATCGAACCGTCTATAAAAGTGTCTATCGCATAATGGTCTTGCGCAGGTACAAATAAGTCGTCGCCTCGCTCATCGACCTGAATACCTAAACGACGAAAAACATCAACTGTTCGGCCGAGGTGTGGGATCCCTGCGTTCTTGATGGTCATTTCTCCTTGTGTCATCGCGGCCATGCCGATAAAGCTGCCTACTTCGATGAAGTCGGGCAGTAGTCGGTGTTCGGTGCCCTTGAGATTCGATACGCCCTCAATACGCAGCAAATTGCTACCGATACAGAGCGGGTCGATGCGGGCGCCCATCCTGTTGAGCATGGCACAGAGTTGCTGAATGTATGGCTCACAGGCAGCGTTGTAGATGCTGGTTTGTCCTTCGGCACAAACAGCGGCCATCAACACGTTGGCCGTGCCAGTTACAGAAGCTTCGTCGAGCAGAATGTTTGTGCCTTTCAGCGCTCGACCGCCTACGCGAAAGAATTCCTTGTCGGGGTCATAAGTGAATTGTGCGCCGAGTTGTTCGAATCCTAGGAAATGGGTGTCGAGCCTACGCCGCCCAATTTTATCGCCGCCTGGTTTGGGTATGTATCCTTTGCCGAAACGGGCGAGCAAGGGGCCGAGGATCATTATAGAGCCCCTTAGGCCACTCCCCCGTGTGCGAAAAGCCTCACTTTCCATATAGTCGAGGTCGACTTCTCGCGCTGTGAAGGTGAAGCTTCCCTCCATGATTTTTTCGACAACCACGCCCAATGCCCGCAGCAAGTCAATAAGGTTGTTGACATCCACGATATCCGGGATGTTATGGATGGTTACAGGCTCGCCGGTGAGTAAGACAGCCGAAATGACCTGAAGCGCCTCGTTTTTGGCACCCTGAGGGGTGATTTCCCCCTGGAGGCGATGACCGCCCTCAATTTCGAAACGATCTTTTTGTTCGAAGTTCATCCCCTGAAATGTTTTTTCCCTTTGAACTTGGGTTTCCCTTTAAACGGTTTTTTCGCGCTAGGCGGTATTTGGTGGTGACCACTAAAGGAGTTGCCCAGCACTGTATCTTCCGACGATAGGGATATTTGCCCGTTCGATAATTTCCTGAGGTCTTGGAATACATCCTCATCGTTGAGCACGATTTTATTCCAATTTCTGTAGCTCATTTTCATGAAGTTGGCCACCTGTTCGGCTAAGGCTTGCCGTTCAGGCCCGTCAGGCATACTCTGTGTTGCGGTGATGAATTCTTCCACTATCTTTCCATAGTGTCTGATTCGGATGTTCTGATTGGGGTACTCGGGCCTGCTCGCGGTGTGAAATATGGGGTCGTGTTCGGGCTTGGGGAAAGGGCTGTCCAATTCGACTCCTGAACCTGCCATGAGATGAAGATGGTCCCATAGTTTTTGCCGCTGATCGCTTGCCTCCTTCGATTGAGGATTGAGCATGCTCATCACCTCAATGATTTGATGGGCAGCGCGACTTCGTTCTTGCGCGTCCGGTATATCGCGCAGGTGCTGCGCCATTCGGTGCACATGTCTGCCGTATTCAGGCAACAACATATCGTCATTCTGGGTATTGTAGCCCGGTCTTTGTGGGTTGGGATTCATCAACCTATAATTTTCATGCGTGCAAATTTCAATAAAATTATCTTTTCTCCTTGCTGAATAAAGCGGATGGTGGCTTTATGATCCGGTGCGACGCCTTCGACCGACAAAACATCACCTTTGCCGAATCGTTGATGCAGCACTTTCATGCCTTCTTTTAGGTTTGTGGTGTCATCGGGCTCGAAGTGCACCAGATTGACTGATTCTTGATTCGCTGGGGCCGTTCGGGACGGCATCGGCTTGTGAACGGCTTTGCCATAGGTGTTCGCGCTTTTTCCATTCGAGGAGCCAAAAGTCGATGGGCGGTTGTTCCCGCTGGAATATCCCGACCCCGACGCGCTGCTGTTGCGCATATTTGAGGAGTTCACTCCAAAGGTAGATGCTGCCTGGTTGCTGCTGCTTTTTCGCATGTCGAGGCAGCTGGGGTCTAGTTCCGATAAAAACCGGCTGGGTTCGGGCCACAGGAAATTGCCGTGGCGAAATCGGGTTAGGGCGTAGGTTAGGGTCAATCTTTTTTCGGCCCGGGTGATGGCCACATAAAAGAGTCGTCGTTCTTCTTCTAAATCCGATCGGCTTTCCAGGCTCATGGATGAAGGGAAAAGTGTCTCTTCCAGACCCGCCACGTACACATGACTGAACTCGAGGCCTTTTGCCTGGTGGATGGTCATCAGCGAAACTTTTTCTGCGTTTTCATCATCCGATTCGAGGTCGGCATCGGTCAACAGCGCTACATGCTGTAGAAATCCGGCCAGACTGCGATCGCGGCTTTCTACATCGCCTGTGGTGGGGTCTACCTCGTCCTCTTCGGTATATTCTCGGATGGCGTTGAGCAGCTCTTCGATGTTTTGCATGCGGCTGATGCCTTCTACACTTTTGTCTTCGACCAGGAGGCGATGAAGTCCGGTATGCTTGGAAACGTGTTGGGCCACTTGGTAGGCGTCTTCTCGCGTGCTCAGTGTTTGGAATCCACGAATCATGAACACGAAATCAACGACTTTATTCATGCCTTGTGGGGCCGCGGGCTGGTCGGCCATCGCGGTGAGGAGGTTCCAGATGGGCTCGTTCCGTTCGCCTGCCCATGCATAGAGCCGGTCGAGGGTGGTTTTGCCGATTCCTCGGGTGGGGTAGTTGATGATCCGCCTCAGGGCTTCTTCGTCGGTCGGGTTCACGATCAAGCGAAGATAGGCCAGCATATCCTTGATTTCTTTCCTTTGATAAAAGCTGAGCCCTCCATAGATCCTGTAGGGGATGTTCTGTCGCCTGAGCGCTTCTTCCAAGGGCCTCGACTGGGCATTGGTTCGGTATAATATGGCGAATTCGCTGTATTTGAGCTGGTTTCTGAGCCTTGCCTCCAACAAATCGGAGGCGATGTACCGGCCTTCTTCGCCATCGCTGGCTGCCGAGGACACCCTTATTTTAGCGCCTTGTTCATTGCCGGTCCACAGTTTTTTTTCGAATTGATGGATGTTGCGCGCGATCAGGCTGCCGGCCGCCTGCACAATATGTCCGGTGCTTCGGTAGTTTTGTTCGAGGTGAAAGGTCTTCAGTTCGGGGTAGTCGTCCTTGAATTTGAGGATGTTTTGAATATTGGCTCCGCGGAATCCATAGATGCTCTGGGCATCGTCGCCCACCACACACAGATTTCTGTGCGCGGCTGCGAGCATTTTGATGATTCGGTATTGGGCCAGGTTCGTATCCTGGTACTCATCAACCAATATATACTGAAATTGGTGTTGAAAGCGGTTTAGGACATCGGTGTGTTGGGTCAACAGCGCGAAGGTCTTGAGCAGCAGGTCATCGAAGTCCATTGCCCCCGCGCGGAAGCAACGCTGTGCGTAGGCGCTGTAGATTTGGTGGATGTGGGGCCTGCCGGCGGATGCGTCTTGGGCCAAAAGTTCAGCTGAATTGGCGTATTGCTCGGGGCCGATGAGGCTGTTTTTTGCGGATGAAATTCTGTTGTAGACATAGCCTGCTTTGTAGAGGTCGGCCTCCAGTTGCATTTCGGCAACCAGGGTTTTGATGAGGCTCTTGCTGTCGTCGGTATCGTAGATGCTGAAATGGGAGGGGTAACCGATTTTTTCTGCCTGCCCCCTCAACAATCGGGCAAATATGCTGTGGAAGGTGCCCATCCAAAGATGTCGGGCCTGCTGTCCTGCAATCCCTTCAATGCGGTTTCGCATTTCTCTGGCGGCTTTGTTGGTGAAGGTGAGGGCCAGGATTTGAAAAGGATCAGTACCCTGATGCAGAATTTGTGCGATGCGGTAGGTGAGAACCCTCGTTTTACCACTTCCGGCCCCGGCCACGATCATTACCGGGCCTTCGGTACACAGTACGGCTTGGCGCTGGGGTTCGTTGAGTGCGTCGAGGTGTGACATAAGGGCGGGGCTATGGGCGGATGCAGCGGTGATATTTGCAAAAATGTGGTGGGATTTGCAAAAATGTGGTGGGATTTGCAAAAATGTGGTGGGATTTGCAAAAATGTGGTGGTGTGCGGTGGAGGAGCTTGCAAAATTAGGGGATGCGCGGGATGTCGGGTGTAGCGCGTTGCGATTTATTTTGTTTGATACTCGTTAAAAGGATGATGCTCGTTAAAAGGATGATGCTCGTTAAATGGCTGTGGCTCATTGAATGACTGATGCTCATTCGGCTGTCGGTTTTTTATTGATGGATGACACAGAGGAATTCTTCGAGCATCATGGCGGTGGCGCCCCAAATGAAATGGTCGTTGAGCTGAAAACCTGGAACTTCTTGTTTCCCTTCTGAAGTTTGGGTTTCTCTTTGAATCCGTATTTCGGGCTTGAGCAACTGCTGTAAGCTGGGCTCGAGCACTTGGTCGACCTCATCGGGCTGGGGCGTCCAAATGTTTGGCGGATTGTGTATTACAGCGGCGAAGGGGTGTACCCAAAAATTACTGGGTGGGATGTAGAGTGGGGTGAGCGCCCCGAGTAATTCGAGCTGGGCGACTGCGATTTGAAGTTCTTCTTGGGTTTCGCGTAAGGCGGTGGCCTGCAGATGTTCGTCGCCCCGCTCCATTTTTCCGCCGGGAAAGCTGATTTGTGCGCTGTGTACGCCGGGATATGCGCATCTTTTGGTGAGGACGATGTGGATTTGATCTGCCCGTAGGGTTATGGGGATGAGAACAGCGGCCATCCGTGGGCGAGCATCGACCAGGCTACGGGCAATGAGTTCTTCGCGAAAGGGGGGCGCCATATGGAGCATAGCCGGTAAGCCAGGGAGTGTGCCTTTAACCCGGACTTTAATTCGTTCAATTTGTTCCTCAGTGGTGCCGTTCTGGTTGGTTCGGTTCATTTTTGTCAAAATTTAGGCTTCCTGAGTTTGATGAGCGCTTCCTGAGTTTGATGAGCGCTTCTTCAGCTTGTGGTGGTTTCCGTTCACAATCAGGTGCAATGATACAATTTGTGGGTGTTCAGATTGGCTACTTTTTTGTATTATTGCCCTAACTCCTTTTAAAATTTTATCTACCATTAATATCTATTTCAAACATGAAGAAAATCTTACTTTTTTCCTGCACGCTTCTTTGTGCATTTTTCCTGTCGATTGTTGCCCAAGCGCAAGTCGTAGGTTTTGTGCTGAACCCACAGCCGATTCGGGGTAATTATGACATTGGGATTCCCGCGTCGGGATGGGGTGTTTCGCTCGATACTGTGGTGGCGACTGGTCGCTTGGTTATTGGCCGCAGTGCTGGCGGTGCCGCTGCAGGTGACTCTCTCGCATGCGACACGACCTTGGTGAATGCCGCGGCGATTGCTGGTAAAATCGCGGTTTTGTATCGCGGTAATTGTGAATTCGGTGTAAAGGCCCTCGCAGCGCAACGGGCTGGGGCGATCGGACTCATCATCATCAACCACTCACCGGGCATTCTGAATTTGGCTGGTGGTGGAGTAGGCGCACAGGTAACCATCCCATTGGTGTTAATTGGCAACGCCGAGGGGGCATTGATTCGCCCTTATATCGATGGTGATTCTACGGTTGCCCTAATCGGACAAAAGCGTGGGGCATTTCGCAACGACATCGGGTTCTCTACGGGCGACCTCATCCGTCCGATGGATATGGCCGTTCCCCGTACTCAGATCCAGGCTGCGGGCGATTATGTCATGAAGCTGGGGGCCATTGTTCGCAACTATGGTATCGATACGCAAAATGCAATCACGATGAATCTAGTGGTTGATCATACGAATTTGGCTGGAGCTACGAATCCGGTCTACAACCAAACGGCCACCATCCCTACTATGGTGCCAGGCGACTCATTCATTGTTCGTTTGAATGATTACGACCCATTCACCGCTGGTCGTGGTCTTTACACCCTTCGATTTAACGTTCAATCCAGCACAGCCGACGATTTCGATGCCGATAATTCAAATGTACAGGAATTCAGGATTACCGATACCGTATACAGTAAGGTGCGTTTAGATGCCCAATTGAATCCACTGACTTCTGGTGGTGTTCGTCCGACCGACGCCACCTCTGGGCCCTACGAGTATGGTGTTTTCTATTACTCTAAAGTAGGGGGAGAGACCCGGGTCGATAAGATCAAGTTTGCATTTGTGACCAATGCCGGATTTAATATGAACAACGAGACGGTGGTAGCGAAAGTTAGTCGCTGGGACGATGGCAATGGCAACGAGGTTGTCGATGCGGGTGAGGTGTTCGACATTGGCGAGGGTTTTTATACCTATACGGATACCCTTGGTTCGGGCTCGATTAAAACCGCTGACATTACGGATATCGCTTCTCAAACGAACGGTGTGGTACTGGATACCGGGGTTTATATTTTATCGACTGTATACACAGGAACCCAAACTGGTGTGTTTACCTCTATCGGAACAGGTATTGATTATACTGCTTCTTCGCCTGAATACAATCAGTACGCATCCCCCGTTTATGTGTCGGCTTGGAATGCCAATGGTTTTGGCGCTGATTATGTGCCTGTGATCGTGGCCATAACGAGTGAAGCCCCTTCTGTAGGTGTTCGCGATCAGGGCATGGATGTTCGTGATCTGAAAGTTTATCCGAATCCTGTGGGCGATCGCCTTTGGATGAATGCTGTGGTGCGCCCAGGGGTTCATAATCTCTCTTGGGAGGTAATGGACGCTGCGGGTAAGGTGATGAATACGGGCTCGGCTTCGGGAATTATGGACGGTCGTTGGAGCGGCAGTCTATCAACGGCTGAGTTGCCTGCTGGCCTCTACATCTTGCGCATGGATGCTGGAAGCAGCAGTCAGTTCCGCAAGTTTGTGGTGGTTCATTAATGGGTTGAAAGGGCTTTTTGGGGGTGGTGCATCGTAATGTGCATCACCCATTTTTTTTGGATCGCGACATCATGGCGATGAAAATTCAGGCTATCCTGGGAAGGGGAAAAAGAAGGATAGAACAGTTGCTATTTCCCGTTGGATCAACGACCACTTAAGATGATTATAATATCCGTTATTCCCCGATATTTGTAGGTCTATGGCTGATGATTTGGTTGATTTGAACGAGGGGTTTGGGGGCGAAGGGGCAGAAAATTCGGGAGGCCTAACAGAAGCTCGTCCGGTTTCTGGTTTGTATGAGGATTGGTTCTTGGATTATGCTTCTTATGTTATTCTGGAACGTGCTGTTCCTGCCATTGAAGACGGCTTGAAGCCGGTGCAAAGGCGCATTCTGCATGCCATGGAGGTGATTGATGATGGGCGATTCAATAAAGTGGCGAACCTGATCGGTCAGACGATGCAGTACCACCCCCACGGAGATGCGGCCATCGGCGAGGCTTTGGTGGGCTTAGGACAAAAGGACATCCTGATTGAAACACAAGGCAATTGGGGTGATGTCCGTACGGGCGATAGTGCCGCAGCGCCCCGATACATTGAAGCCAGGCTCAGCAAATTCGCCAAAGAGGTCGCTTTTCATGCCCCCACCACAGAATGGCAAATGAGCTACGACGGCCGGAAAAAAGAGCCTGTTACCCTTCCGATTAAATTCCCCTTATTGCTGGCCCAGGGCGTTGAGGGCATTGCCGTAGGGCTTTCGACCCGAATTTTGCCCCACAATTTTGTGGAATTACTGGAGGCAGGCATTAAAATCCTCCGCAAGCAAGCGGTAGAATTGTATCCTGATTTCCCTACGGGTGGATTGGTGGATGTGAGTGCCTATCAGGATGGGCGGCGCGGGGGGCGCATCCGGTGTAGGGCACGGATTGAAGAACGCGATAAAAAGACGCTGATCATTAAGGAAATTCCTTTTGGAACCACCACGGGCGGAATCATGGAGTCGATTGTGAAAGCGAGTGAGGCCAACAAAATTAAAGTAAAGAAGGTTGTTGACAACACCGCTAGGGATGTGGAAATAGAGGTTCAGCTTCCCCCGGGTGTGTCGCCCGACATCACCATGGATGCGTTATATGCCTTTACGGATTGTGAGGTGAGTATCGCACCCAATTGCTGCGTCATAACCGACAACAAACCTGAGTTTTTGGGCGTATCTGACCTTTTGCGGCACAATGTGCAACAAACTATGCATCTTTTGAAGCGCGAGCTCGAGATCAGGTTGGAGGAATTGGAAGATGACTGGCACTTTTCATCCCTCGAAAAAATATTTATTGAGGAACGGATCTACCGCAATATTGAGGAGTGCGAGACTTGGGAGGCCGTTATTCATACCATTTTTGAGGGATTGAAGCCATTTTTTCCCATATTGCGTCGAACGGTGACGGAGGAAGATGTTGCGCGCCTAACGGAAATCAAAATCAAGCGTATCAGTAAGTTTGATGCTTTTAAGGCCGACGAGCACATTCGGGGCGTGGAGAAGAACATGGAGCAGATTCACCATGATCTGCAACATATGGTGGCGCACACGATTGCCTACTACGAAAAGTTGTTGAAAAAGTACGGAGGTGGACGAGGCAGGAAATCGGAGATCAGGGTTTTTGACGCCATACAGGCCGTTCAGGTGGCTGTGGCCAGCGAAAAATTGTATGTGAACCGTGCAGAGGGATTTGTGGGCTATGGGTTGAAGAAGGACGAGTATGTGACCGACTGTTCGCCCATCGATGAGGTCATTGTGGTACGTCGAGACGGTAAGATGCTGGTTACGCGTGTGAGCGATAAGGGATTTGTAGGTAAGGATGTTCTGCATGTGGATGTTTTTCGCAGAGGTGATGATCGGCTGACTTTCCATATGATGTATTTAGATGGCGAGAATGGTACGGTATACGCAAAGCGTTTCCAAACGGGTGGCGTTACACGGGATAAGGAATATGAACTCACCCGGGGGTCAAAAGGCAGTAAGGTCTTGTACTTCAGCGCAAACCCGAACTCAGAGTCGGAGGTCGTTCAGGTTTTTTTGAGCCCCGCTTCGCGTGCTAAGAAGAAGGTTTTCGATTTTGATTTCGCATCGTTAGACATTCGTGCGCGTTCGGCCCAAGGAAACATCTTGACCCGATACCCGGTGAAGCGTGTGCTCTTTCGCGAACGGGGGGCATCGACATTGGGTGGTCGGCAGCTGTGGTATGATGAAACCACGGGTCGGTTGAATGTGGACGCTCGTGGACGGCTGCTTGGGTCCTTCGATTCGGGGGATGCCATTCTTGCGGTTTACAAGGAGGGTTCATATGAACTCACGAATTCTGACTTAAGCCATCGTTTTGTTCCTGAACAGTTGATTTTACTGGAGAAGTGGGTTTCCAAACGCCCTATTACCGCCGTGCATTATGTTGCGGCGCAAAAGTCAACTTATGTTAAGCGCTTTATCGTTGAAACGGCCACGCTCGACAAGCGGTTTTCTTTTATTGCTGAATCGGCCGGATCGAAATTATTGTTTGCCGATACGCGAAGTGATTTGGTTGTGGAGTATGTGGTGGGTAAGGGAAAAAAAGCCCAAAGTTCAACGGTTTCTTTAACGGAGTTCATTGAAGTTAAGGGGTGGAAGGCGGTGGGTAATCGGTTGGTTTCTGACCTTCCTGTGTCTATTGAGTTGGTTTCCTTTACCCAGCCGGATGAGTCGGCTCTCATGGATTCGGATGGGGTTAGGGTAGGCGATCTTGCTGAACCGGATGCTGCCCAATCAGGTGGTGGTGTCGAGTCGGATGCTGGTCAGAATCCGACTGATATCGGTCGGACTGGGGTGCCTCAGCAGCTGGGTCTATTTGATTGATTTTTTCTGTCTTGGGCGTGCAGGGCCAGAAGCCGATACCAGTTGGTAGGACTCCATGATCATTTTTTCGATCAATGTTTTAGGTAGCTTGCCATTCAAACGGATGGTATTCCAGTGCTTTTTGTTCATATGGTATCCGGGAAGTACATCCTCCGGATATTCATCCCTGAATTGTATGGCCTTTTCTGGATCGCATTTCACATTGCATTGTTCGGGCTGATCCAGGTCGATGATGAGGTAAATTTTGCCATTGATTCGGAAAACTAAATTCTCCGGTCCAAACGGAAAGTCTTCGGTGGTGCCTTCAAGTGCCATACAAAAGGCGCGGAGTTCTTCGGGGTTCATAATGGTTGCTTGAATGATAGCATGAGGTTGGGTCGCAGTGCTGGTAATACGCCTAAAAATACACTATTGATGTGCTATTGATGTGCTATTGATGTGCTTCTTAAAACGACTGAGTTGTGGTGCGCCTGTTGGGTAGCTGGATTGACCCGGGAGAACATATAGCGAAGTTGACATCAGTAGGACAGTCTTCATTGTTCATTGGGATAGGTCTTGCAAATTTAAGCCTTGGTGTGATTGAGGAGCAATTTTTTCATGGGCAAAGCCATCACAGCCCCCGTACGGCTTTTGTCATACAGGCATATTTTTAGTTGTCGACGAATTTTGCATCCATGATTTGGGGCGGATCGTTCGGCAGGCAAAAGGGGCACGACAATTGGCGTGTATGCCTCATATTATTTGGTTTCTTTTGGGTAAGAATTTGTAATGGTTCTACGGCCTGCACTCATCTTTCAATGGTTGGTGCTCATGGGCTTGAAGGTGTAGTTATCGAATGCAACACAGCGCTATCTGAGTCTGTCTTGCCTCCATTGAGCTTGTTTGTAGTTGCTGGTGCCAGACAGCACGCGGCGGTTCACGCTACCGTGCCGATCGACCCTGTAGTCCTCGTGATCGACTCGAACGGACATCCTTTCTCGGGTCTGGAGCTGCATTTTTCAGTTGATTTGGGAGGAGGAACCATTCAATCAGGCGTGGCATTGACCGACTCGAATGGCTTGGCTTCACCTGGATGGTGGCGATTGTCGACCCGTGCCGGAGTCAATCGGCTCATGGTGTTTTCGGCTGATTCTCTTCTTGGCTCGGATACCCTCATTTTAGAGGCCACTGGGTTAGCCAGGGCGGTGGTGCAACTACAATTTATCGATGTTCAACAGGATGCTGTGGCCGGGCTTGTATTCCCGGAGGCTTTAGGTGTAGAAGCAGTCGACTCCTTCGGCAATCGTGATTCTTCCTTCCGGCTCGAATGTACCCTTTATCTATTGCTGCATGGGGGTTCTTTCTATGGGCAGTTCAATCCAATAACGGTAAACAGCGACTCGGGCTTGGTGTTATGGAATGGACTGATGCTCCACCGAGCGCTTGATTCTGTGCAATGGATGGTACAAGCAGCAGGATTTGATACACTTTTTGGTCAAATTTTTCGGATTCGGGCGCGCTTGCCTTCGGGCTTGTCATTGGGTGTCGATTCAATTATAGGTCATTATGGCGACACACTCGGTCAACTGATGGCGACACTTTCCGACGATGGTGGCGATTCTATTCGGTATAGAATGGAACCATGTGGTGCATCATCTTTTTTGGTGTTAGACTCCGCTACTGGAGCGTTAAACTGTCTGCCCGATTGCCCAGTTGGTGTTTTTGTTGTTATTGTTTCCGCTGTCAATCAGGAAGGGAGCTGTTCAGACACCCTAGTGCTTCAAATTCTTCCTGCCCTACTTCATGTTGTGGTTTACCCCCACATCAAGGCCTACGGCGATAGCCTGTCGCCCTTGGCTTCGCCGGGCGATCCACGGGTTGAGGTTACGGGCCTCCGCGTATGGGATGCCTGGTCGTTCGTTCGATTGGATTATGCGGGTTCTCCCTATGGGCATTGGCCTGCGGCTTCGGCGGGG
>SYHW01000069.1 GCA_005799065.1 Bacteroidota bacterium | reverse complement strand
GGTCACCGTACCGTGGGCGGCCTCAGCCTCCATGGCTCGTCCATCCGGTGTAATCAGGGTAGAGGTCATCAGCCCGAGCGAACCAAATCCTTGCGCTACCGTATCCGACTGAACATCGCCATCATAATTTTTACAAGCCCAAACAAAGTTGCCATTCATTTTTAGGGCCGAAGCTACCATGTCATCAATGAGACGATGTTCGTAGTAGATGCCGGCGGCCTCAAATGCAGATTTGAATTCGGCCTGATAAATTTCCTCAAAAATGTCTTTAAACCGACCATCATATTTTTTCAAAATGGTGTTTTTGGTCGATAGAAACAATGGCCATTTCTTTAGCAGGGCTTGATTGAAACTGGCGCGGGCGAATCCCCGAATAGACTCATCCGTATTGTACATCGACAAAGCGACGCCATCACCCTTAAACTGGAAAACCTCCCATTCGCGTGCTTCTCCACCATCTGCAGGCTCAAAACGCATGGTGAGTTTACCTTTACCTGAAATGAGTACATCTGTAGCCCTGTACTGGTCGCCAAAAGCGTGTCGACCAATACAGATCGGCGCTGTCCAGTTGGGAATGAGTCGCGGAATGTTGGAAACCACAATGGGTTCGCGGAACACGGTGCCATCGAGGATGTTTCGTATGGTGCCATTGGGCGATTTCCACATCTGTTTGAGTCCAAATTCCTTAACCCGAGCCTCATCAGGGGTAATGGTAGCGCATTTAATACCCACCCGACAATCGAGTATGGCATGGGCGGCATCAATGGTCACCTGATCGCCTGTGGCATCTCGATGCGCTATGCCCAGATCAAAATACAAGAGTTCTACATCAACATAGGGCAAAATCAATTGTTCTCGAATATACTGCCAGATGATTCGGGTCATTTCGTCGCCGTCGAGTTCGGCGACCGGATTCGCAACATGTATTCTGCTCATTGGATTGGTTTGATTGGGCTTATGAATAGGGGATGCAAGAACTGAAAAAAAATTAAATAATAGAACCATCTGCTATTTTTGCGCAGATATGTGGAAATCATTGGCTAGATACCCATCTACTTTTCGATGCATTTGTTTGTTCGTTTTGGCTTATTTCATAAGCCCAACTTTGATTATGGCTCAAGCGCCCAAAGGTGATTTCCTTTGTGTTGGCGTGAATGCGGGAACAGCCAATTATACGGGCAGGTTGGGCAGTAGGGGCGGTGGTGTTACATTGGCGGCTGACCTTTATGTCTCATCCAAAATTTCAGCTTCCGCAGCATTCCGCTTCAATGGATATCAATTCGAAAATGCAACCCAGATTTGGAATTTTGGACTAAAAACATACGTCTATCGCTTCGTTTACCTGCATCCATCAGCAGGATTTGTTCGGATCCTTGCCCAGTCCCTCACCGAAAAGCGCGGTTCTTTGTCGCTCGCCGCTGGGGCAACCCTCCCAACGGCAAAAGGCCGTTCCTATCTGAATTTTGAAACCGGTGCCGAGTGGCTTCCATATTACCGTTCCGGCACTTATTACTTGTTCGGGCGGATCAACATCCCCATCACTCGAAGAATGTATGACGACGATTGAGCATAGTTTATTGACACCTTATCTATTTATAACAAAAAAACATTAAATAAAAATGGGATTACAGTGTGGGATTGTGGGTTTGCCCAATGTAGGTAAGTCGACCTTGTTTAATTGCTTATCCAATGCTCGGGCTCAGGCCGCTAATTTTCCTTTTTGCACCATAGAACCAAACTTGGGGGTCATTACTGTGCCGGATGAACGCCTCACTGAATTGGCTCGGCTGGTGAATCCCGAGAAAGTGGTGCCCAGCACCATTGAAATCGTGGATATTGCTGGTTTGGTACAGGGTGCCAGTAAAGGCGAAGGACTCGGCAATAAGTTTTTGGGCAATATCCGGGAAACTGATGCCATCATTCATGTGCTGCGTTGTTTCGATGATGATAATGTGGTACACGTACATGGCCGTGTTGATCCACTAGGCGACAAGGAAATTATCGATTTGGAACTTCAAATCAAGGATTTGGAATCGGTCGATAAAAAAATTCAGAAGATGGAACGCGCTGCCCATGCGGGTGACAAAGCGGCTAAAGCAACATACGAGATCCTCATGGAATATAAGCGGCATTTAGAGAGAGGGATGTCGGCACGAACTATGCCCAATGAGCCCCACTACCAGGATGCCGTACGTGATCTTTTTCTGCTTACAGCCAAGCCCGTGCTCTATGTTTGCAACGTTCAGGCAACGGAAATCAGGAGCGAAAACCGGCATGTGGCATCGGTGCGTGCTCTGGCGGAGCAAGAGGGTGCATCGGTGCTGGTGATCAGTGCGGCTGCAGAGGCGGAAATAGCCGAGTTAGAGGACCCCGCTGACCGTGAACTATTTTTGGAGGACTTGGGTCTTACCCAGAGCGGCGTGCAACAACTCATCAGGGCCTCTTATGGATTGCTCAATCTTCAAACGTTTTTTACGGCGGGTGAGAAAGAAGTTCGGGCATGGACAATCAATAAGGGTACTTTAGCGCCGCAGGCTGCCGGGGTCATCCATACTGACTTTGAGAAAGGTTTCATTCGTGCTGAGGTTATTCATTTTGCCGACTTTGTGGCCCTAGGTTCGTGGTCGGCCTGTCGCGACGCGGGTAAGGCCGGTGTTGAAGGTAAGACTTATGAGGTACAGGACGGTGATATCATGTTGTTTCGGTTTAATGTATAATGGGCATGAACCTGACCTACTTTGATCCAGACGCGCCCGGTCAGCTCAATGGACATTTATTTGGACTGCCGGTTGATCCCGCGGATGCCGAAGTAGTTGTCATTCCAGTTCCTTGGGACGTAACTGTTTCCTATGCCGATGGCACAGCAGATGGACCGGAGGCTATACTCAAAGCATCGCCTCAGCTCGATTTGGAGGACGATTATGTGCCGCAAGCGTGGACCTACACCCTGGCACTCACGGAAATCCAGTCGTACTGGCGCGAGCGATCCAACGATTGGCGCAAAAAATGCCGAAAATACATCAAATGGCTCGAAAAAGGCAGGGCGGAGGAGAAGGCGGAAGAGATGGAGGCTTTACGGGAGGAAATCAATGAAAAATGTGCCTTTCTTCATCAATGGGTGTATCAAGAAGCGCGCGGCTGGCTGGATAGAGGAAAGGTTGTTGGGGTGCTTGGGGGTGAGCATAGTGTGCCTTTGGGCCTTCTTATGGCACTTTCGGAGCGTTATGGGGGGGAGGGTTTTGGAATTCTCCAAATCGATGCCCACTTTGATCTGCGCGATGCTTATGAAGGGCTTACCTACAGCCATGCCTCCATCATGCACAACGCTTTGCAGCTTTCGGGGGTGAAGCGGCTGGTGCAGGTGGGTATTCGCGACTATGCATCTTCAGAAAAGGAACGGGCCGAAAGCGATCCTCGGATTTCTGTATTCTACGACCATGAACTGAAACGCGTTGAATATGAAGGGATTCCATGGAAACAAACCTGTAAGCGAATTATCGATGCACTGCCGCCAAAGGTTTATGTGAGCTACGACATCGATGGTCTGAACCCTGTTTATTGTCCACACACGGGCACGCCTGTTCCGGGTGGGCTCGAATTTCGGGCGGTTCATTACTTATTGGCTGAGCTGCATGCAAGCGGTCGATCGATCATCGGATTCGACCTCTGTGAGGTGTCGCCAGTCGGACGAACAGATTGGGATGCCAATGTCGGCGCCCGTGTTCTTTATCGTTTGGGTATTCTGGCTGCAGCTTCTGCCCGAAAGGCCTGATTTTTTGGTATTTTTGCACGCTTAAAAATAACTGGATATGGCAGAAGGATCTGTTTTGATTATTGGTGCTGGAGGTGTAGGGGCAGTTGTTGCACATAAATGTGCAGCCGTTCCCTCCGTATTTCAGAAAATCATGCTCGCCAGCCGAACCCGTGCGAAGTGCGACAAAATTGCTGCTCAGGTGGGTGGCAACCGTATAGAAACGGCACAGGTCGACGCCGATGATGTGGAACAGTTGGTTGATCTCATGGAGTCATTTCAGCCCGAGCTGGTGATCAATGTGGCATTGCCCTACCAAGACCTCACCATTATGGAGGCTTGTTTGCGAACCAACACCCATTACCTCGACACGGCCAATTATGAGCCACGCGATGTGGCTAAATTTGAATACCATTGGCAGTGGGCCTACCACGATCGCTTTCGGGAAGCGGGCCTTTTGGCACTTTTGGGCTGTGGATTTGACCCAGGGGTTTCGGGTATTTTTACGGCGCATGCCCTCAAGCATCATTTTGATGAAATTCATTATCTTGACATCGTAGATTGCAACGCGGGCAACCACGGAAAGGCATTTGCCACCAACTTCAATCCTGAGATCAACATTAGGGAAATTACCCAAAGGGGTAAGTACTGGGAAGATGGTAAATGGATCGAGGTTGACCCGTTGAGTATAAGAAAAGACATTTCATATCCTGAGATTGGCCCGAAACCTTCGTATCTCCTCTATCACGAGGAACTGGAATCATTGGTGCGCAACATCCCCAGCCTAAGAAGAGCCCGTTTTTGGATGACTTTTAGCGAACAATACATCACCCACCTGAGGGTCTTGGAAAATGTGGGTATGACAGGCATTCAACCTATACGCTTCCAGGGTATGGATATCGTTCCACTGGAGTTTTTGAAGGCTGTCTTGCCCGAGCCTTCCTCGCTAGGTGAGGGCTATACCGGACAGACTTCGATCGGCTGTCAGATTCGCGGTGTGCGCGACGGCAAGCCGCGGAATTATTATGTTTGGAACAATTGCGACCACGCGGAAGTGTATCGTGAGATTGGTGCACAAGCGGTGTCGTATACAACAGGCGTCCCCGCCATGATCGGGGCCATGATGATGATGACCAAAACCTGGAAAGGGCAGGGGGTATTTAACGTGGAGGAGTTTGACCCGGATCCATTTATGGCTGAACTCCCTCGATTTGGATTGCCTTGGCATGAACAGGTCGATGGCCCCTTGGCGTTCGACGATTACCGATGAGTTTACCTTGGGATCGTCTTCCCTCACCTGCTTTTATTCTCGATAAGCCCCTGCTGAGGCGCAACATGCTGCTCGTTGACCGGCTGCGCAATGAAACAGGTATTCGTGTATTGCTGGCATTGAAGGGTTTCTCGATGTACCATGTTTTTGATGAAATGCGTCCCTTCCTCAATGGCTCTACCGCAAGTTCACTGCACGAGGCTCGTTTGGGTCAAGAGGAGTTTGGTGGCGAAACGCACATTTTCGCCCCAGCGTTTCGACCGAGTGAATTTGAAGAAATAGCGGGTCGTGTAACGCATGTTTCCTTCAACAGCCTCGCTCAATACGAACGATTTGCCCCCGTTTTGTTTCGTGTTAATCGGGAGGCGCAGGCGGGCCTACGCATCAATCCGGAGTATTCACCCGTTGGGGTGTCGCTTTATAACCCATGTGCACCGGGTTCTCGACTTGGCGTTCGGTCGGTCGAATTGCCTGTTCGTTTACCCGATTCGGTACGATTTCTTCATTGCCATAACCTCTGCGAAAGCGATGCCGAGGGTTTGCGGGGTACGTTGGAGGCCATTGAGGAACGATTTGGCCCCTGGTTGGATCAGGTTGATGAACTCAACCTGGGTGGTGGTCACCTCGTAACGCGCATTGGCTATGATTTGGATGCGTTTCGGTCGGTCATTGCCGATTTTCGAAGCCGACATCCCCATTTGTCGCTGCTGATCGAACCGGGTTCTGCCTTGGTCTGGGACACTGGGTATCTTCTAACGCGCGTTTTGGACATCATCAACACCAGCGAAACACCTGTTGCCTTGCTCGATTCCAGTATATCGACTCATATGCCCGATGTTATTGAAATGCCTTATCGTCCAACTGTTCTGGGTGAAGTGCCATACAGTTCGGGTAGATATACCTACCGCTTTGGTGGATTGACTTGTTTGGCTGGCGATTTTGTTGGCGACTACAGTTTCGATCGGCCATTGAAATCAGGTGACGCTGTTGTATTTATGGACATGATGCACTACACCATGGTGAAAACAACCACTTTTAACGGAGTGAATCTACCAGAAATTGGCTTTTGGGATGGCCGTGAATACCAAACACTGAAAAGCTTTGGCTACGAGGATTTTCGTTCCCGCTTGTAAATGGTTTCTTACCGTAGATCGACCCTTTCAGTCGATCGTTTCTTACCGTCTATCGTAGTCGATCACCAATTGATCACTCAATGGCTTACCCACACAAGTTAGGCAGTAGCCCTGTTCAATTTCAGAACGGGATAATGCTTCTTGTTCACCAATTTGCATGTCGCCAGATACTTTAAAGGCACGGCACATGCCGCATACCCCCATGGTGCAGGCGTAAGGCAAATCGAGCCCGGCATCTAAAGCGGTTTCTAGAATATGCCTACCTGCCGCCACATCAAGCGCGTGCGTTCGTCCTTCGAGTATGATCTGCACGGTATGGGATGACTGAACCGATGTTGTCGCTGACTGAACCGATGTTGCCGCTGACTGAACCGATGTTGCCGTCGACTGAGCACTTGTGGATGCATCATTTTCTGCCTTTTGTTCGGAAACGGTCAGCACGAAACTTTCTCTGTGCACCCGATTCGGGTCGATTTGATGCGATTTTAGTCCGGCTTCCACTTCATCCATCATGCCCTTGGGCCCGCACAAATAGAAATTCGCTTCCTGAATATTCAAATCAGACCAAGATTCTATGGTCTGCATGATGCTATCTGTCGCAATCCTTCCAGTTCTACAACCGTCATTGGGCTCACGGCTGAGAAAATGCTCAACACGGAGCCTACCGGGGTAAGATGCACAAAGCGAATTGATTTCGTTGATGAAAAGGATATCCCGATAGCTTCTGCTGCCATAGATGAGGCAGACACGGTTTTGGGCATGTGCGAGTGCTGATTTCAACATGGAGAGCAGGGGCGTTATGCCACTTCCAGCACCTACCAGCACCAAATCGGAGAGGCCTGCACTTTTGTAGTTGAGGGAAAAATTCCCGTAAGGCTCCAATACCTCCAAACGATCGCCTTCATGAAGCCGGTCATTCAGAAAATGGGAAGCCAGCCCGCCTTCAACTTTCTTCACACACACGGCTATTCGAGGCAAATCCTCAGGTACAGAGCAAATTGAGTACGAACGGCGTACTGATTTCCCTTCGATATTCAGCAGCAAAGTGATGAATTGTCCGGGCCAAAAACTCTGTATTCGATTTTGTTCATCCAAAAAGACCAATTCTACCGCATCAGTTCCTTGGGGAATGATCTGATCGACCTTCAACGTAACTTTATTCATAAGGGCAACAACAACCGATAAGTGCTTGGGTTTTTAAATTCAGGAAAAAATGAATTCTCATTAAGCGGAGAAGCGTTGGCCTACCCACACAAATCGACGATTGATATAGAGCGGGTCGGTAAATGACGCGTTTCCGGCCGGGTTGCCTCCGGTCACGTGGAAATCAGAAAAGGCAGCATGTTGATTGAGGTAGATCGGACCAGTAAGGTTCACGGATACAGGCACATAAATTTTCGCCAGTTGGTCGGCCATATCGTCTACGCGGGCTGGATCGGTGCAATAGATGCCACAGGATATGGCGCCATGACGGCGCGACAAATCCAACACGCGCCTAAGGGATTCATCGGTCGATTGTGTACAAACAACAACACCGATTGGGCCAAACCATTCACGGTCATAGGCCTCTGTACGGGAAGCATCAACCTTCAACAAGAGCGCCGAAGCCACACGGGCATCGGGGAATTCTTCATTCGCGAATGGACTGGAGGCTAAAACCACGGCATCCGAAAATTCAGCCGCAACTTGAGCAATTCGGTCTTTTTGCGCGTCTTGTTGCAGTGTAGCCAATACGCCTGGTGCCATCTTGGGGTGCGTAGATATATTATTGAGGGCCGCGGTGAATAGTTCAATGAAGGCGTCGACAGACACCATGCCCTCCGGCGTACGAATTCCATCAGCCGAAACAAAGAAATTCTGAGGGGCGGTACACATTTGTCCGGCATACAAGGAAAGCGAAAAAGCCAGGTTATCGCAGACGGCTTTTAAATCGGTAACCGAATCGAGTATGACTGGATTTACCCCAGCTTTTTCTGTGAAAACTTGCTTGCCTGATTGCTGCAGGCGTTCTAAACGGTTGCCGAAATCAGTATTTCCAGTGTAATCGATGATGCGCACATCGGGATGCTCGGCCAGTTCCCATGCTAGTGGATGGGCTTGTGTGTCGGGGGCCAATTGGATCACATCCGGAGTAATACCCGCAGCGTTGAGAACCTTTTGCATTTCCGCCACCACCATGGCGATGGGTAAAACGGCTTTAGGATGGGGTTTTACAATGACGCTGTTACCAGTCATTAGGCTAGCAAAAACCCCAGGTAGTGTATTCCAGGTAGGAAAGGTCGAGCAACCAATCACCAAAGCCACCCCACGTGGCATCGCTTTCCAGGTTTTTTGTAGGCTGATGTTGAACTTGCCCATGGGCTTTTCCCAAATACAAGATGCTGGAACTCGGCTCAACTCTTCCATACCCATAGCAATCACTTCCATTGCACGATCGGCTGCGTGAGGGCCGCCCGCTTGAAAAGCCATCATAAATGACTGCCCAGTGGTGTGCTGGGTGGCGTATGCGATATCAAAAAATCGTTCTTTCATTTGGTCCAAACAAGCGGTCAAGATTCCCGCCCGTTCGGTGTAAGGTACTTTACGCCAGATGTCCATGGCTTTGGAGGCGGTTTGAACCAACAATTTATCGGCAAATATTGGGTAACGGATGCCCAATCCAGTTTGAAGGTAGGGCGTAATTTCTTCACCCTCGAAGCGCAGCGGTTTTTCTTGAAGCAGCTCGGTGAAGTCATTGTTCATAGACGCCTGAAATCGACTAAGGGCTTGGGCTGCTGCATCCTCTGCATAGGCCTTCGGATTTTCGGGAAATGGGGCGTAGTAGGTTCTCTCTCGGTTGGCCTGCATGGCCCTTTCGATGCGCTCGCGGTATTGCTCGTAGTAGGACATAAAGAAATCGATTGGGTATGGTGTTTTGGAAAGCGCAAAAATACGGTCTTTCGTCTTTGTTGTCGACCCACACCGTACCTTTGTGCGCCAATGATCTATACTATGAACCAATTGTTTCAGGAGTTGGAGCGGCGAAGAGCCGCTGCGCTGCAGGGTGGGGGGGAAGCCAGAATAGCATCCCAACACAAAAAGGGTAAACTAACAGCACGTGAGCGTGTCGATTTATTGTTAGATGAGGGTAGTTTTGAGGAAATTGGGATGCTGGTTACCCACCGCTCCCATGAGTTTGGTTTAGAAAATGAAGTGTATCCCGGTGATGGTGTGGTAACAGGTTCGGGTACCATCATGGGCCGACCGGTTTTGGTGTTTTCACAGGATTTCACCGTTTTCGGGGGTTCCCTGAGCGAGGCACATGCCGAAAAAATCTGTCGATTGATGGATATGGCCCTGCGTTTGGGGGTGCCCGTTATCGGCTTGAACGACTCGGGTGGGGCTCGCATTCAAGAGGGTGTTGTGTCCTTGGCGGGATATGCCGACATCTTCTACCGAAATGTTCAGGCCTCAGGAGTCGTTCCTCAAATCAGTGCCATCATGGGGCCATGTGCCGGTGGTGCGGTCTATAGTCCGGCCATGACCGACATCATTTTCATGGTAGAGAACAGCAGCTATATGTTCGTAACGGGTCCGAATGTGGTGAAGACCGTGACCCACGAAGAAATCAGTTCGGAAGACTTGGGGGGTGCATCAACCCACGCTACGCGTTCCGGTATTTGCCACCTCAGCTACCCCCATGAGTTGGCCTGTTTGGAAGGAATCAGGCGTCAATTGTATTACTTGCCTCAAAATTGTGAGGAAATGGCCCCTGTTTATCCTTATGTGGCGCCTCCAAACCATCCAAATGAGTTGCGCCCGAAATTGGATCAAATGATTCCTTCATCCCCCAATCAGCCCTATGATATGATTGAATTGATGGATGAAATTCTTGACCCCGAATCGCGTTTTGAACTGCAGCCCGATTATGCTTCCAATATGATCACGGCTTTTGGTTTACTTGGGGGAAGGAGTATCGGTGTGGTGGCCAACCAGCCATCATCTCTGGCGGGCGTTCTCGACATTAATGCATCGAGAAAGGCAGCGCGCTTTGTTCGGCTCTGCGACTCATTTAACGTTCCTTTGTTGGTATTGGTCGACGTCCCAGGTTTTCTGCCGGGCACGGATCAGGAATGGAATGGTATTATTGTACATGGTGCTAAATTGCTTTATGCCTTCAGTGAGGCCTCAGTTCCTCGTATTACGGTCATCACCAGAAAGGCCTATGGGGGTGCCTACGATGTAATGAACAGCAAACATATCGGAGCCGACTATAATTTTGCTTGGCCGAGTGCTGAGATAGCGGTTATGGGGGCAAAAGGAGCGGCGGAAATCATCTTTAAGCATGAAATTCAGGCGGCCGAGGACCCAGCAGCGAAATGGGATGAGAAAGTTGCATCGTATACAGAACGATTTGCCAATCCGTACCAAGCGGCCGCTCGTGGCTATATTGATGAGGTCATTTTGCCGTCCGAAACCCGACGAAAACTCATGTCCGCTTTTTCCCGGATAGCCCACAAGGCGGTACGCCATCCGCGAAAAAAACACGGAAATATACCATTATAACAATAAAAAATAATAAATGAACACACTTCAAAAGCTCCATTTGGGATTCAGTTTCCTGTTACTTATTGTTTTGATTTTCATCTGTGTGCGCTTGTCGCCTCAGCTCTGGCCAAGCGAAACTGAATTGGATTCTGCTGCTGTTGGGGGTAAACAAGTTGACTCCACTTTGGATGTGGATCAAACGGATTGGTCCTTTCTCGATTCGGTAGGCATTCGACGCGACTCTGTTCAAATGCCGTTAAGGGGCTTGAGAATTGTTTATATCAATGCGGATTCGCTGCTCGAAAATTATTTGTATTATCAGGATCTGCGTGAAAAGATGATTCGAAAAGCCCAGGCGTCTGAAAAAGAACTGGAAACTGAGGCCGCCAAATTGGAAAAGGAAATAGAGCAACTACAAAGAAAAGCGGCCGATTTGTCGGAGATTCAGCGTTCCGCGGCTGAGGAAGGACTCATGCGAAAGCAACAAAATGTCATCAATCTTCGGGATAATTTAACGGCAGAATTAGAGCGTGAAGAGGAACAGCTCGACCGCTTATTTCGGGCTAAAGTTCAGGGCTATTTTCGAGAGTTGGCTAAGCGCGAGCAATACGACTATATACTGTCTTATCATTCAGGCAGCAATTTATTGCTGGGCTCAGACGGCTTGAATATTACTAGACGCGCCTTGTCCGACTTAAACGCTGCCTATAAAGCCTCTAAGAAGGTTAATCCATAATTCCAAATTTTTACGATAATTTATATTATGTATAATTGAGATGTTTACCTTTTGGGACCGCGACTTGTTGTTTCCCCGCCCCTGTGATGTAGTCATCATAGGAGGAGGTTTTACGGGCATGTCGGCTGCCATCACCATCAAGCGATATCGCCCCAGCTGGCATGTTGTGGTCGTCGAATCGGAAGCCACGGGTACCTTGGCAAGTTCCCGCAACGCCGGATTTATTTGTTTGGGCAGCCCCACAGAATTGATGCGCGATATTCAAGACCACGGGCTTCCTGTTGTTGAAGAATTACTCCAATGGAAAATCCAAGGCGCTTCTATATTGTTGCATTACTTAAAGAAAACTAAATCAATATACGCTAAATCAGTTGGTTATGAAATATTTTCATCTGAAACACCTGAGCCTGCAGGACTCGATGATCACCTGAATACGCTGAATGGCCTGTTTCGGGCTTCTGGCGGGCCTCTCCCGTATTTTATGCGTATAATGCAAGCGCCAAAGGGATGGTGTCCAGGTGTGCATCAGCCTTCCTGGGTGAAGATGAATTGGGAAGGTCAACTACATCCGGCGGCGGCTGTGGCTCAATTGAGGCTTCAGTTCCAGAATTTGGGTGGTGTCATCAGTACCCATCATTCGGTGGATTCCTTGGCATTCGATCCGAGCGGCGTTTTTTTGCAATCACAGTCGGAAACAATCCGTGCCCGTCAAGTGCTGCTGGCGAGCAATGCATTTGTGTCGAGGCTCATGCCTGACATTAAAATAGAGGCCCATCGCGCGCAAGTGATGATCACGGAGCCTTTGGGTAAAATTCCGTTTCGGGGGAATGTTCATTTTCGTGAGGGTTATATGTATGCACGCGATGTTGGACAGCGTTTGTTGATTGGGGGCGGTCGATTTTTGGATTTTGAAGGCGAAAAAACGGATCAACTCGGCACCACAAACGGCATTCAGGCGTATTTAACGGACCAACTTTCTATGCTCACCGGAATACCTGTCGAGGATTTACCGGTGGCCGATCAATGGAGCGGTATCATGGGCTTTACCCCAGCTCGGTTAGCCCCAATCCTGGAGGTGAAAAATCAAGGAATGTTGGTCGTTGCCGCTGGTATGAATGGAATGGGGACGGCATTAGGGCCATATATTGGAAAGAAAGCGGCTGAGCTTTTGATACAAGAGCGTGAAGGTCGATCAATACATCTCCCCCAAACCGGATTTTTCCCGCTTACACCAAATAAAAGGCGTTCAACCCACCAGTCAAGGGGGTCCATACGTCGGAACACCGGAAGTCCGTCTTAAAAAACATCACCATAGGAATTAGTGCCCCATTTCTGCTAACCATCGCTCTGCATCGAGGGCGGCCATACACCCAGATCCGGCAGCGGTAACCGCTTGGCGGTAGATTTTGTCTTGTGCATCACCGGCTGCAAAAACGCCAGGTATGTTTGTTTTGCTGCTTCCAGGAATGGTTTCAATGTAGCCCGTTTCATCCAAACGTAGATAAGTAGAAAATAAATCGGTGTTGGGTTGGTGTCCAATGGCCACGAAAAAGCCTTGAATTTCGAGCCTTCGCTCTGTTTGATTCAAGTTGTTCATCAGTCTGACGCCCGAAACCGTTTGATCGCCCAAAATTTCGAGTGTCTCATGGTTCCATAGCACTTCGATGTTCGGGGTTCGCATCACCCGCTCTTGCATGGCTTTGGAGGCACGAAGGCTCTCGCGGCGAACAATCATATACACTTTTCGGCAAAGCTTCGCCAGGTACGTGGCCTCTTCAGCTGCCGTATCGCCCCCTCCTACTAGTGCTACGTCTTGTCCACGAAAGAAAAAACCATCACAGACAGCGCAAGCCGACACCCCGTAGCCGTTTAGTCTTTGTTCAGAAGGAAGTCCCAACCATTTAGCGGATGCTCCTGTTGCAATAATCACCGCATCGGCAGTGAGAACCGATTGTTGGTCGACCACGATCCTTTTGGGCGTCACTGAGAAATCTACTTCCGTCACAATCCCATAGCGACAATCGGCACCCATTCGAACCGCTTGCTTGCGGAAATCATCCATCATCTGCGGGCCTTGTACGCCATCGGGATATCCAGGGTAATTTTCTACGTCTGTGGTGATGGTGAGTTGTCCTCCCGGTTGCAAGCCTTCATAGAGTATCGGTTTGAGGCCTGCACGGGCGGCATAAATGGCTGCCGTGTAACCGGCAGGGCCCGAACCGATGATCAGGCAATGTGCGTGTTCTTGATTTGACATGCCGCAAAAATAAGACAGATTTGAACGGAGCGGTTACATGGTCATAGAGCGATTAATCGAACATAACGCGGTTAGCGGATTAAATAGGTGTAGTGTTGATTTCCATAACCACCCCATACACCCAACCCCTTTCCCCTTTTCGATCGGATGTTGGTGGCTACTACTGTGGGAATTGCAAAAGGATTTCCGCTTCCTCCGATAGCACTGGCCAACGTGTTCCAAAACTGGTATTGAGCTAAGTCTATACTTGATACTTTAACGTAAACCGTATCTCCGACTTCAAAAAAACCGAATTCGTTGAAGGTAGTGGAGTCGTTGAAAAGATATACTTCTTTACCCCGAGGCAACACAAAGTCAATGGTTTGTCCATTGATGAGCTCATCGCTAAAGGCAGAAGCAAAACCCGAACTCCACTGCGACTCTTGGTTTCTTCGGGAGAATATACGCACACGGTCACCCACTAACGGACCGTCGCTGTAGCGATAATAGATTGATGCCAATTGGAAGTCTCGCTGAGTGGGCAATAGGTTACCAGCCTCAATGATCAGATCGGACTTTGTGCGGTGCCAAATGGAATCGACTTTCAATGGAGGTAATATGATGGTTTCCGCTTCCAGTTCGTGTTCTGTGGTGATGATTTTAATGCGGTATCGCCCCCCTACCCGACCACGAATGCGAGTTCCTTTGTAGTTGAAAGGGGTATAATGTTGAAACTCGAGTGATGGCAATAATGTATCTATTTCCCCCTCCCCTTCAACAATGATAAATGCATCAGTTACCTGTAATCCCAAAACAGTTTGAAGATCCACAGGATCAAAATAAGGTGAGTTTCGGGTTAAACTCACTTTAACCAACGAATCTATTTCGATGAGCCCGTAGACCACCAGTGCCTCTTTTGGCGGAGGTAATTTCAGGTCAATAACCCGGTCACATCCCGACATAAACAAAAAATGAATGATGCATAAAACGTTGAAAACCAATTTTATGAGTGATTTCATATCGTTTAAAACTTAAAGTTATAAGTGACCGATGGAATGATGGGGAACAAACTGACTTGCCGGGCTTCTACCTGCAAACTTTGTTGTTGCAGTGAGCCCGTATTGTTGAGGTATACAAAGTATGGATTAAGTCGGCTGTACACATTGTAGATGGCAAATACCCATTCATTTTGCCATTTACGCCCTTGATTACGCAAGGGTTTGTAGACCGCTGCCAAATCCAATCGATGATAAGGCGCAAACCTGAAGTTGTTGCGGTCTCCTATTTGGTTGATGATTTGGCCTTCAAAAAAGTAACGCGATTCGGGTAAGGTATAGGCATTACCCGTTGCATAAACAAAAGTGGTTGAATAGGTCCATTTTCTGTTTCGTTCATAGGAGGCCACGAATGAAACATCGTGTCGTCGATCAAACTTATAGGGAAACCAACGGCCTTGCATAATATCATCGAATCGGCGGTCCGATTTCGACCAGGTATAGCCCAGCCATCCTGTTAGGGCGCCCGTTCTTTTTTTGATAAACCATTCGGCTCCATAAGAACGACCTGAGCCAAAAACAAAGTCGTTTTCGATATTCAAATTGAAGCCATCCACGGCACCGTCGCGGAAGTCGATTTGATTCTGTAAGGTTTTGTAGTAGACCTCTACCGAGGCCTCCCATTGTTGCTTCTTATCGTTCAAAAAATACCCCAGGGCGTATTGGATTCCCTCTTGAGGCCTCACTTTACGCGTACTGGGTACCCAAAGGTCGGTAGGCAGAGCATTCCCTGAAGACGAAGCGAGGTGGATGTATTGAAGGTTTCTGGTGATACCCAACTTTACCGAAGAATGGCGGGATGTGCTGAGTCGCAGGAGAAGCCTGGGCTCGAATCCCCCATAATCAACCACTTTTTCATTTTCCTTGTACGCAACTTCTTCTACTAAATCCAAAAGTTCGGTGTTGGTATATCGTTGAAAGTTGTAAGGACCCACTTGGCGGTATCCCGACCAGCGGATGCCGCCTTGTATTTGCAGCGCATCGCTGATGTCCCAAACATCTTGGGCATACAAGGCCAGTTCATGAGCGTTCAATTGCCGCAGCCCAGGTGTGCCAAATGTATTTTCACCCGTACTGGCCTCTACCACGGATGGGGTAAAACCGTGTTTGGTATATTGAGCACCGACTTTCAAGCGGTGACGCAGGGAAGCGTAATAATCAGCATCCAATTTGAGACTACGGTTTCGAACACCTGAGTTGAGTTTGAATTGGAACTGCGATTGCGTAACCTCGGTAGCAAAGTCAAAATCGCTATATATGATTGTGGTGTTTAAAAATAATCTCGGTCCGAAAATATGGTTCCATCGTAGGGTGCCGGTTGCATTGCCCCATGGGATATTGAATCCAAGACCGATTTCTTGATTTTTAAAGGTAAAAACGTCGCGACCAAAATACCCACTAGCGAATATCCTGTTTTTGGCATTGATTTGATAGTTGAGTTTGGTGTTGAAATCGTAGAAAAAATATCCGCTGCCTTTGGCTACGGCATCCGGCGGAATCAGAGGGTTCACCAATACATCGATGTACGTCCTCCGACCAGAAATGATGAATGATCCTTTGTCGCGCTTCAGGGGCCCTTCGGTGGTGAGCCGCGATGCAATCAAGCCAATACCCCCTTGTGTTTCGAATCGTTGGTTGTTGCCTTCGCGCATGCCAATCGCCAAAACAGAAGATACCCTTCCGCCATATTGTGGAGGCATTCCACCCTTAATGAGGGTCGTGTTGTTTATGGCATCGGCATTGAAAACGGAGAAGAACCCAAACAAATGGGAGGCGTTGTAGACAACCGCTTCATCAAGCAGAATTAAGTTTTGATCCGGACCACCACCGCGCACATAAAAACCGGTATTGCCTTCACCTCCCTTTTGTATGCCTGGAAGCAGCTGTATGGTACGCAAAATATCGGCCTCTCCCAATAGTGCGGGAAGTGACTTGACCTGTTCGATATTCACTTCAGCGCGACCCATTCCCGCCTCTCGGGTGTTCTCATCGGCTCGTCTGCCCTCAACCACTATTTCCTCCCGGTTCACTGCAGTCGATTTTAGGCTGAAGTTATGTTGCGTATTTTGTTTGAGATTGATCTTCAGCGTATCGGGCGCATAGCCGAGGTAGGTGACAACCACCGTGTAGGTCGATGCGGGCAGGCTAAGAGCAAAATAGCCATAATCGTTCGTTGTTGTGCCTTGCTTTAAAGGCAATACCCAAACATTGGCCGCAACCAGTGCTTCGCCGCTCTCCGAACGCACAGAACCGCTTAAAGTTGCCTTCTGCGCGCTTGTCTCTAACGAGAACATAAAAAAACTTATAAGGCCCAAAAAGTAATGGGCCAAATGAAAGCGGCGGGTCGGCATAAACGGTGGTTAGTTTTTGATGATTCGAAACGACTGTCCGGCATCAGAAGTCGTCCAATTGAAAACATACAAACCTGCCCGCATGTTTGGCTCAAACTCAATAAAAATTGATACCCGTTGCTCGTTAGGAGAGAACTGGGCGGTGTAGCGAAAATGACTGCACAACCGACCCATGACATCAAATGCAGCTAGATGATCATTTTGGTCGATTCCATTCCAAGGGAATTCTACAACAACCTCTTCAGTACAGGGATTGGGATAGACCAAAGCGACCGACGGTTGATTGGTTGCTGCAGAAGGAAGCAGTTTCCAGGCAAGAGAAACATCAGGTATTCCATGGCCGCAAAAAGTATCGGGCGTCGCCGAACGATCAGCACTCATTTCAAGAGCTTTAAATACGTGCATCGATCGTGCATGCGGTCTGGATTGCCATAAGCATGCCGCAAGTCCAGCCATGATGGGTCCTGAGAAGGATGTCCCACTCACATAAGCCACGTCTTGCCCCGTCAAATCGCAACTGGCTGCCCCTGAACCGACCGCCATAACATTTGGTTTTATACGACCATCAGCGGTTGGACCTTGACTGCTAAAAGCAACTCTGTTTCTGTTTCTGGCCACAGCCCCTACGGCAAGTACCGAATCACCATCGGCAGGTGCCGCAATATACCGCCAAGCAGAATTACCATAGTTCCCCGCACTGGCCACCACCAAAATCCCCTTGGAAGCCGCAAAGTCTGCTCCACGCGTAATGCGTGCTGTTTGGCCATCCATATCGTTATAGCTATGGTCCATTAGCGGATCATCGAAGGTGGAATAGGCCAATGAGGTGTTAAAAATGTCGGCGCCGGCACTGTCGGCACGTTCAGCAGCGGCCACCCAATTGTCTTCTTCAATCTGATTTTCGGAACCCCCCACGTTGTTTTCGGTGCGATACAGTAAATAAGTTGCGCCGGGAGCGGTTCCTACCAGGCGACCTGGCCACCATGCGGCCAAACAACCCATCACATAGGTCCCATGCGCGTCGAAACCAAATGGATTGGGCGAAAGGTCCACGAAATCCCAGGTGTCTGCGATCCGGTTACCCAATCTAAGCGAATCGAAGCAGGATAGTCGGTCAACCTCCACAAAGCCCGCGTCGAAAACGGCAATCCAAACGCCTTCACCTCTAAATCCCCTGTTGTGCAGCCATTCCCCTTTGTGCAGGGCAAGCTGTTCCCAGCCCGCCCCATATTGACCCGAATCAGCAGAAAGGCGCGGTACTCCTTCCTGCAGTCCGTTCCACGCAAATTTACTTGGCCTCGGATGCTCGTTATGAGGAGCCGAACGGCCGTTTTTATGAATTGATCGCACAAAGGGAAGACCTTGAACGCGTGCTAATGTTGGTGCATCGGGTGTTTCAATGGTCGCGCCGTTGAGCCACTTAGAAGAATGGCGAACAACAGCCCCGGCAGACCTGAGCGCTGCGAGGTAGGTCGGATTGACGGGTAAATCTGTACTATCTATGGCGATGCCTTGTTTTTGACGACGTTCAATCGATCGAGCAGATAAATACGCACTTGGCTGGTCGAGGCGAAAGGGCGTTCCCGATTTATCGGTAAATTCAACCCAATACCGGTTGCCGGTTTGTGCGCTCCCCTCTAATCCAACAATCAATAAGATGAAACAACCCAGGATATACTTGCTCATGCTCCGTTTATTTATTTGATTCGATTAGGACCGATTCTCTGATCCAGCCCCCACCTACCACCTCATCGTCCTGATAAAACACCGCACTTTGCCCGGGTGCTATGGCCTTCACCGGACGCGAAAACTCTGCGTAGATTTCATCACCGTCTTGCCAGATGATCGCTGCCTGCCCGGGGTCTTTGTAGCGAATTTTGGCCAAAACTTCCATGCCTTCAGATGGAATGCTCGGGTATTTTTGAAGGTTGATCCGGTCAACGCGCATGGCCTGACGATCCAGTTCACCCAATTCTCCAAGAACCACTGTATTGGACTGGGCGCGGATCTCTGCCACAAACATGGGTTTACCTATGGCAATTTCTAGGCCCTTGCGCTGTCCCACCGTGTAGAAGGGATACCCTCGATGCCGCCCTAATATCTGCCCATTTCGATCAATAAACAACCCACCCTCTACCCGTTCCTCCAGTCCATCAACCCGACGTTTTAGAAATGAACGGTAGTCGTTGTCGGGAATGAAGCAAATCTCATAACTCTCAGGCTTTTTGGCCAAAAAATCATAGCCTCTGTCAATCGCCATCTGCTTAATTTCCGACTTTCTGTAATTGCCCATCGGAAAAAGGGTGCGGCGCAGTGAATCTTGGCTCAATCCCCACAGGACATAAGACTGGTCTTTACCTCCATCTATGCCCTGACCGACATAAAATCGTCCATTTTCCTGTTGAATGCGCGCATAATGACCGGTGGCAATGAAGTCGCACTGCAACATATCGGCCCGTCTGAGCAGGGCATCCCATTTAATGTGTGTGTTGCAGAGTACGCACGGATTGGGGGTTCTGCCGGAAAGATATTCATCCACAAAATTTTCAATCACGGCATCACCGAACTCATCGCGCAAATCGAGAATCATATGGGAGAAGCCGAGCTGAACGGCCACTTCACGGGCGTCGTTGATCGAATCGAGACTGCAACAGCCGGTTTCCTTTTTTGATCCGCCCGCCGATGCATAATCCCATGTTTTCATGGTGATGCCAATGACATCATAACCCTGCTCATGGAGCATAACGGCCGCCACCGTGCTGTCGATTCCCCCACTCATGGCCACCAAAACCCGCTTGTTGAGCCCTTTTTGCATTAGCCTGCAAAAATACTCATTATCCGGCCCTAAAGTCGCTCAACCAATGGGTGAAATTCTCAAATTTGTGGTTGTTGTTTACACATGAACAAAAGTTCTCCCCAATACCTTAAGCGCGTCGAAGATCTCTTTAAAGCCGGGGGCTATATGTTGCGGTATGAGCGTGGTCATTTTCAGCCTGGAAAGTGCGTACTTCGTGAAAAAAAAGTGGTGGTGGTGAACAAGTTTTTCACCACGGAAGCCAAAATCAGTGCCCTCAGCGAATTGGCTACCGAAAGCGAATGGGATTTGGAGGCACTCGAGTCTGCCCATCGGAATTTGCTCACCGAGATCTGCCAAACACGGCTTACATTGTGAGCGTGAAAATGTGGTCGTGAAACTGACGTTTTTAGGAACTGGAACCTCTCAGGGAGTACCTGTGATCGGTTGTTCGTGTGCCGTATGCCGTTCGGTGGATCCGCGCGACCATCGTCTGCGCACCAGCATTATGTTGGAGGCCAACGGACAGGTGGTGGTGGTGGATACGGGCCCCGATTTCCGCCAGCAAATGCTTCGGGCGGGAGTAACCCGACTCGATGGCGTGGTGTTTACCCATGCACACAAAGACCACATTGCCGGCCTAGATGATGTGCGTCCATTCAACTACCGACAAAAATCCGCTACGCAGATTTACGCAACAAAAGATGTTCAAAAGGCGCTGAGACGCGAGTTTTATTACTGTTTCGATGAACATCGATATCCAGGGGTGCCCGATTTGGCCTTGAATTCCATTCAAACGAAGGCCTTCTCCGCTGCAGGAATTCCATTCATCCCCCTTCCTGTAAAGCACATGAATCTGCCCGTACTCGGATTTCGGATCGGGAATTTGGCCTACATCACCGATGCCAATTTTATCCCAGAAGAAACCTTCCAGAAAATGGGAAGTCCTGATGTACTCGTGCTCAATGCCCTAAGGCATACCCCCCACCCTTCTCATTTTACCCTGACCGAAGCCATTGAAATAGTTGAACGCGTTAAACCAAAACAGGCTTATTTCACCCATATTTCGCATCAGTTGGGGATCCACCATGAGGTGGGCGGTCAATTACCCGACAATATATATCTGGCCTACGACGGGCTAACCGTTCATTTATGAGGCCAATCCCTTTCCTTCCACAGAAAGGGGCCTTGCAGAGTCACTTTTTGTTCGTGAATCTGTTGGCCCGCATGCTTCATGAGCAGCTCAACGGAAAAACCATTTCATATATCGTTTCGCCGAGCCTCACACGATTGCAATTGGCATTTGGCGACAGGAATGATGCATGTTATGTTTTAGAGCTCAATTGGTCGACTGATCAACCCCTACTCTTTTGGCACCCTGGGGGTGTGCCTTTGCCCGAAGCCTATGAAAAACAACTGTTTGCCTCATGGGGGCTCGAAGTCACGGGGGTTTGGGGCTGGGTTTTTGATCGCAGAATCGAAATCACCTTGAATAACGGAGGTGCCATTTGGATTAAGTGGTTCGGCAGGAACGGTAATGTGTTGTACCATGACGGACTACACGTTCATTCGGTATTCAGGCGATCACACCAAGCCGACTACCATTTTACACCCTCCTCGACAGGACGAATCGAAAACGTCCATCATATTCTGCCAGCCGAATACGACGATGAATTGAAGTCTATTGGATTCGATGCTGTTGATGATCCGTTTTTTTCTTCAAAATCAGAAATTTTGTTTTGGTGGAAGCATGCCGGCGTTTGTGTAGGTGAATCATCTGGATCCCCGGTTCTTTACCCAGCGGCACGGCCAGGAGGCTCTTCTTTGTCCTTTTTGGAGGGCGCAACCCAATTTGCCCGACAATATACCTCAAGCTTTGCCTTTCAACAGAATAAAACCTCCATCTTGGAGCGTATCCAAAAAGCCAGTCAATTGGCCGAGCAAAAAATAAGGCGTATGCAGTCGGAACTAGCCGGATTACATGAATCGGGCGACTACCGCAAACAGGCCAATAGCTTGTTGACCTATCCCGATCTCATCGAGCCCAAAGCGTCGCTGCTTCGTTTGCCCGATTGTGAAAATCCCAGTCGTATGCTGAGCATACGAGTCGATCCAGGTCGATCATGTACTGAAAATGCCGATCGCCTATTCGCCAAAGCAAAACGACAGCATCTTCAGCGCGAGCACCTGCAGCAGCAACTCAACCAAAAGTGTATGGAGCAAAAGGGGCTCCAACAAGCCATCTGTCTGTTGTCTCCTGTAGGCGATCCAAAACAATGGAGGCAAGTGAGCGACCAGGTGCAATTACTCACATTGCCGCCCGATGTCTTGTCGGCCTTTAAGTTAAAACCAAAAACGGAGTCGACGAATACTGGTCGAAAAGCATGGAGTGTTTTTTCCATTGAAAGTTGGGAGGTATGGGTGGGTCGAGATGGCAAGGGAAATGCCGAACTGCTGAGGAAGTCGCATAAAAATGACATTTGGATGCATGCCCGCGGTCATTCAGGTTCGCACATATTGATACGATCCGCCGGAAGACTTGTCCCCCAAGATGTCATGTTGCAAGCCGCGCGTTTGGCTGCTCTTCATTCAAAGGGCAGGGGCGAAGAAGTCTGCGCCATTTCATGTACACAGAGGAAATTCGTACGGGCCATTAAGGGTGGTCCGCCCGGAAAAGTAATTTTAGATCGAGAAGAAGTAATTTTTTCGCACCGCGACGATCCGGCCCCTTCCTAATCTTAATTTTCCGATTTTTGATCGCTTCAATCGTCATGAATCCTGAGACTCATTTTTAACATGAACTCAATTTGCTGTAAACTTGAACCCATTTAACTTTTATTTTTTACCCATTTAACCTTAAACATTAACCCATTCTACGACTCGTATTTTCATGAACCTACACGACACCCTACCTTACTTCGAACTCAAAGGATGCGACGAGAAAATGCATTCATTAATGGATGTTTCCGACAAATCATGTATCCTCGTCTTATTTATTTGTAACCATTGTCCTTATGTACAGGCCTACCTCGACCGCATCGATCAAATCATCACTCAGTTCTACGAAGATAATCTAGGTGTCATTCTCATCAACCCAAACGACGCCGGGCGTTATCCAGCCGATTCATTTGAGGCCATGCAAGCACTGGCAGCCAAATACAAATGGGAGTCGATTTATTGGCACGATGAGCGCCAATATGTGGCTAAGCTATTCGGTGCTACCCGAACGCCTGAGGCTTTTTTGTTTAATTCGGCCAGGGAGCTGGTATATAAGGGTGGTATAGATGACAGTTGGGAAAATCCGCATCTAGTGACACGAATTTGGCTCGAAGATGCCATCGAATATACCCTTGATGGATTAGAAGTCGATTTCCCTGAGACTCAAGCCGTGGGATGCAGCATCAAATGGAAGGAAGGATGAGTAAGCAAAATGAATGGGAAAAACTGATCCATGCGGCCTGGACTGATCCTTCACTATTAAAGGATCCTATTTACAAAATAGCTGTTGAAGCCACCATTGAGCAACTCGATCAAGGTCAGCTACGGGTTTCTGAATACCAAAGCGCATTGGATCAATGGGTGACCATCGAATGGGTTAAAAAAGCGGTGTTATTGTATTTTAAAATATGCGAAAATGTTGAAATGAGCTCAGGACCTTTGAATTTCCGGGATAAAATTCCGATAAAATCAAATTTAGAAAAATCAGGGGTGCGTGTGGTGCCCCCGGGAGCAGCACGTTATGGTTCCTACCTTGCCCCCGGGGTTGTACTCATGCCAGGTTATGTAAATATTGGTGCTTGGGTCGACGAAGGCACTATGGTCGACACTTGGGCCACAGTGGGTTCCTGCGCCCAAATTGGAAAAAGGGTACACCTGAGCGGTGGAGTGGGCATTGGCGGAGTTCTAGAACCCATACAAGCACAGCCTGTTGTGGTTGAGGATGATTGTTTCATTGGTTCGCGCTGCATTTTGGTGGAAGGTGTTCGGATCGGAAGGGGTTCAGTGTTGGGTGCAGGTCTTACCCTCACCCAAACTACGTCCATAATTGATGTGACCGGAGCATCTGAAGTCGTATACAAAGGATATGTCCCGCCAGGTTCGGTGGTCATTCCGGGCAGCCAGCCGAAGAAATTCCCTTCAGGCACCTATTCGGTACCCTGTGCTTTGATTGTGAAAAAGGTGGATGAACAGACACGTTCCAAGACAACCCTCAACGATTTGCTGCGCGATTTTCCATTAAATCTCTGATGGTAATTGGTTTCGATGCGAAGCGTTTGTTGCACAACCGAACAGGACTGGGTAACTATGCCCGCAATCTACTCTCCTCTCTCTTAGAGGCCGCGCCGCAAAACGAGTACCATTTGTTTTCACCCGAGGCTGCTGGGCTCCCACCCGAGTGGAAACAACGAAACCACCCTGCTTTAGTCTACCATCACCCTCAGGCAGCTCGTTTGGCAAGAGGTATTCGAAACAGTCTTTGGCGCACTTATGGCATAGCTCGATTAGCAGCACAATCCGGGGTGCAGCTCTACCACGGTTTGAGCCACGAGCTCCCGCATGGGTTAAAACGACACCGGATGTGCAGCATTGTGACCATACATGACCTTATATTTCTGCGTCATCCAGAATGGTTTCCCTTCGCAGACCGCTTCTTTTACCGCCAAAAAGTGTTAAGAGCGTGTCAACAGGCCGACCTGATTGTGGCCATCAGCGAATGTACGGCGCACGATATTCAGGACTTGCTTAAAATCCCAAGTGAACGGATAAATGTCATTTACCAAAGCGTATCGACCGAATTTCAACCAGGCGATCATTCACTGACAGTGGCAAACAATGCACTTCCCGATTCTTACATCCTTGCCGTGGGCAATTGCGATGCCCGTAAGAACTACCAAACAGTGCTTCAGGCCTATGCGCAACTTCCTGACGACCGCCCCCATTTGGTTCTCACCGGTCCGTATGGCAGCGAGAGAAGAAAGATTGATGCTAAAATACGGGCCAATAAACTAACGGAATCCATCATTTGGCAGCAACCTTCGGGTGCTGAGTCCTTAGCCCAGTTGTATAGAGGGGCTCGATTCAGTGTGTATTTGTCGCGCTATGAAGGATTTGGGCTGCCTGTGCTCGAAAGCATCGCGTGCGGCACTCCGGTTTTGGCCGCGCATGGTTCCAGTTTGGAAGAAGCGGGGGGAAATGCGGCCACATATGTTCGGGCCAATGATGCGGAGGCTGCGTCTATGGTAATGCGCCGTTTGCTCTATGACGACGCCTTTCATCAGAGGCAAGCAAAGCTTTGCTCAGCATGGGCCACCCGCTTTTCACCCGAAAGCAGGGCCCAAATATGGCTTGACGTTTATGGTCGGTTCAGCGGATCAACCCCTTGAACAACTTCTCGAATTTTTCCACTTTGGGTTGAACAACGGCCCGACAATACGGCTGTTCCCCGTTTTCACGAAAGTAATTCTGATGATAATCCTCAGCCTGATAGAAAACAGAAGCCGCCTCCACCCCTGTAATGACCTGAGCATCATATATTTTTGATGCATTCAAGGCTGCTTTTATTTTTTCCGCAGTTTCTTTTTGCTCATTGGAATGGTAGAAAACTACGGAGCGATATTGGGTGCCTTCATCGGCCCCTTGGCGATTCGGGCTTGTGGGATCATGCGTTTTCCAAAATACCTCCAGTAGTTGTTCAAAAGAAACAATAGATGGATCAAAGACGATTTGTACGACTTCAACGTGTCCGGTGAGCCCGGAACATACCTCCTTGTAGGTTGGCTGGGCAATACGTCCACCCATATAGCCTGATATCGCCGTATCTACGCCCTTAATTTGTTGAAAAATGGCCTCTACACACCAGAAGCAACCTGCACCAAAGGTGGCTGTATCATGTTTTTGGGTCGAATCGGGGTTCATGAAAGGGGCAGATTCCGGATCAGGTTGCTTGGGTGTCGACATGGTTTGATAAAATGGTGATTGAAGTTCCCAACAAGACAAGAGAAGAATAGAAGCAAACAGAACACTAAAAAGCCGAATGATTTTCATTCAATGGGTTACTTTTTATTTCGCACCAAGGGCTCGAGTTGAGCAGGTGAATACCGAACCGATTTAAGGGTCTTATGATCTTGTTTGCGGTAAACCAAAAACATACCCCCATGTTCCTCCATGTAGGCCTCCTCTCCTTTGTGTTCGGCATACCATCTAATCGTATCACCGGCTTCGTTGGGGTTGGCACAGGCCTTGCTCATGTTGGAGCGTTGAACCTCAGCAAATAAATCGGGAAAACGATTGGCCAGCCCGAATTCGAGAACAGCACCACTCAACACATACTGCAGGTCACATAAGGCATCAGCGGCCTCAACAATATCGCCACGTTCAACCGCTTCTTTGAGTTCTTCTAGTTCCTCTTGAATGAGTCGGATGCGCAAATTTGCCCGATCCGTAGGGGGAACAGCGGGCTCATCCAAGATGGGGTGACGAAACGTTCTGTGGAATGCGGCGACCTGATTCAGGCAATCGAGCACTCCAAAGGACTTTTCATGCTCGATACTCATCCGTCGTATGAACGAGTTTCCTCGTCGCGGTCGAACTGATCAAAATCATAATCAGGCATCAACTCACTCTTGACATGCCCAACCGCATCGTTGAGACCATTGACGAATTTGTTAAAATCCTCTTTGTACAGGAAGATTTTGTGTTTCACATACTGACCTTCCTCAAAAGCCCGCTTACTCTCGGTTATAATGAGATAGTAGTCGTTTCCACGGGTAGCTTTTACATCAAAAAAATAGGTGCGTTTGCCCGCCCTCACCCTCTTGGAGTAGACTTCGTCGCGCTGACGATCACCTCCGTATTCAAAATCACTCATGTTTTATATTTAAAGGCTCAAATCTAAAGGCTGTCCGACTAAAATCACATACTTATGAAAAAAAACTTGGGATTTTTTTTACCCAAGTTTTATTCAGATGTTTCTATTGAAACGGGATCGTTTTGTTGCCGTTCGCAAAGGCTTTTATACAGGCCTTCAACTTGGCTCAAAGCAGTATGTTTACCATATTGAATAACCTTGCCCTCTTCCAGCACCATGATGTGATCGGCATGCGCAACCGTCGATATTCGGTGACTCACCAAAATCGTGGTGCACCTTCGCGTAGCCTTGCGAATTGACCCTAAAATATGTCGTTCGGTATCTGCATCCAATGCACTCAGGCAATCGTCGAGAACGAAAACAGCAGTTCGCTTCAACAGAGCCCTAGCAATGGCAATCCGTTGTTTTTGACCGCCTGAAACATTGACTCCCCGTTCGCCCAGGAGGGTATCGAGACCATCGGGTAATCGATTCACCCAACTATCTAACCGAACATCGCCAAGAACCTGGTCCAATTCTTCGGAAGTTGCGTTGGGATTGCCCATCAATAAGTTGTTGCGCAGTGTATCACTGAATAGAAAAACATCCTGTGGAACGTAACCCAATTGACTCCTGTAATGGCCGGGGTGTATATTTCTGAGATCAATGTCATCGACCATGACCACTCCGGCACTTGGATCCACCAATCGAAGCAGTAGTTCCACCAATGTGCTTTTGCCTGCGCCCGTGCGCCCCACTATGCCTAAGGTTTCACCAGACTTCAAGATCAGGTTTATGGGTTGAACAGCAGGGTGTTCTGTTCCCGGATATGAATAGGATGCATTTTCGAGGCGAAATCCGCCTTCAATATCAACCATCAATCCAGATTCGGGGTCAATTTCTGGTTGCTCCAGGAGGATTTGGTTGATTCTGATTTGTGAAGCTTCGGCTTGTTGAACCATAGATGCGACCCAGCCTAAGGAGGTCACCGGCCAGGTGAGCATATTCACATAAATCACAAACTCGGCAATGTTACCAGCACTGATCAACCCCTTTTCCACTTGAAGACCGCCAACATATACTGTGAGGATCGTACTCAGCCCAATCAGAAGTAAAATTAACGGAAAAAACAAGGCATCTGCCCTACTCATGCGCAAGGATCGGCGTCGAAATTCGTCGAGATCACTGTCGAACTGTTTTCGAAATAGTGGCTCTAATCCACAGGCTCTGATGAGTCGAATGCCTGAAAACATCTCCTGAGCCGCACTATTCAAGATGCCTAATTGCTGCTGAATCGAAGAGCTGCGTTGAAGTATTTCTTTGTTGATGCGAAAAATAGCCCAGGCCAACACGGGGAGCGGAATGAGCACGTATAAAGTGAGTTCAGCGTTCACCCGGAGCATGGCGCCGACCACCACAACCACCAGCGAAATCATGTTTATCATATACATGATGCCTGGTCCTGTATACATGCGCACCTTTCCCACGTCTTCACTGATTCGTGCCATCAAGTCGCCGGTTCGGTTGCGCTGATAGAATCCGCGCGATAATTTCTGAAAATGGGCGTATAGCTCATTTTTTTGGTCGAATTCGATGCGCCGCGACATCACAATGATGGTTTGCCGCATGAAAAACATAAACACGCCTTTCAATATCGATAGCCCGATCACCAAAAAGGCGAAATAGAGCAATTCGCTTCGAAAACTCTGCCATTCATGAGACGTTTCTCGACGAGAATCAGGGTCGTTTAGTAGTTCTATTTTTGTAGCAATCAAATCTATCGACGCGCCGATGAGACGTGGAGGCCAAACCCCAAAATAGTTCGACAGTACCACAAATACGATCCCACCAAATAAATGCCATTTGTAGCGCCACAAATGGGGGTTCACAGCTCTGAGTGCATTCACCCCGCAAAAATACCCATTTATTGGGGTGGTCGGACAAAGCGTAGGTGGAATAGGCTATTTTTGCGCCTCGTTAAATTTGTATTATGTCGAACTACAACCCCAGCGAAAACGGCGCGCAGGTATTGAGACTGATGGAACAGATGAATCACGAGCAGCTGGTACATTGCTTTGATTCGAAAACAGGTCTTAGGGCTTTAATAGCCATTCACAGCACTGTGCTTGGGCCGGCTTTAGGAGGTACCCGAATGTGGATGTACACCAATGAAGCTGAAGCGCTCCATGATGTTTTGCGGCTATCAGAGGGCATGACCTATAAAGCCGCTGTAGCTGGGCTTGATTTAGGCGGCGGAAAGGCAGTCATCATCGGTGATTCTCGCCGCGATAAAACACCCGATCTTATGCGCAAATACGGTGAGTTTGTTGAGCGATTAAACGGAAATTACATTACAGCTGAGGATGTGGGTACCTCAAAAGCCGATATGGGTTTCATTGGCGAACGAACACGCCACGTGACAGGGCGCCCCGAACAATATGGCGGCAGTGGTGACCCCTCCCCCGTTACCGCCTACGGCGTTTACAGAGGTATGAAAGCTGCGGCCATGAAAGCATGGGGTACGCCAGATTTAGGGGGTCGAACGGTAGTGGTGCAGGGAGCAGGAAATGTTGGACGCTATTTAAGCGGTCATCTCTTGTCTGAGGGTGCCCAGGTTAGGGTATGTGATGTTTTTGATGATCAAATTGAACGCATTCGCGCCGAACATCCGCAAGTTCAGGTTATTTCCTCGGATTCTGTATACAATCAAGAGGCCGATATTTACGCACCTTGTGCTTTGGGGGCCACCCTCAACGACCAAACGATTCCAACGCTTCGGTGCCGTATTGTGGCCGGAGGAGCCAACAACCAGTTGGCCGATGTATCCTTGCATGCCAAAATGTTGGCCGATCGAGGCATTATTTATGCACCAGATTTCGTCATCAATGCGGGTGGACTCATCAATGTCTACTCGGAAATTAAGGGCTACACGCGCGATGAAGCCATGGAACGCACCACGGCGCTGTATGACCAAACTTTGAAAATCTTAGAGATGGCAGAGCAGTTGGGTGTTACCACACACGAAGCGGCTGTGCGCACCGCCCGAACCCGTATCGATTCTCGGGCCGTTTTGGCCACCGCCTGATTCAACAATCTCCATATATGTTAAACCGACGACATCTGCGCGTAAAAATCCTAGAAACCCTCTACGCCCATCATTCCGATGCCCATCCAGTCGCCAAAAAAGTGATGGTCGATGTTGATCGTTCGGTGCAATTGATGAAGATTGGATACCTTTTATCGCTTCGACTCTTGGCAACAATTGTTCGGTTCACCGATCAGTGGGCCGATCAACGAGAAGCTAAAATGATGATGGCCGTGCGTAAAATTCATGAAAATCGCCGGTTCGCCGCTCATCCCTACCCGATGGCGTTAGAAAAACTCGATAGCTACCGACAGTCAGAAATTTCCTTTCGATTGAGTGATTTTCAGATGCCTGACACCGACCAAATGACCATGCTTTTTAAGGAAGTTGTGGCATTGGAGGCCTACCAGAACTATATTAATCTGCCCGAACAATATCCACTCGAAGATTATAACTTATTGCAAACCATCTACAAGGAAATTATATTGCCTAATGAAATGATTGATGCCTATTTTGAGGAGATCAGCATTCACTGGGAAACAGATAAAGAATGGATTGCCGCTGCTGTGATCAAAACCCTCAAAGAAGGCATCAGGGCGAGTGGATTGCGTCTGGTGGAAATGTCGCGTGATTGGCCTTCGGACCTCACATTTTGCACCAATATTGTCCAGGAAGTTTGCGACAGGGCGGATTTGACTGATGCACGGATTAAGCCCTACCTCAAAGGATGGGATCTAGAACGTGTAGCTTTTATTGACCTGCTGATTTTGCGCATGGCCTTGGCTGAAATGGTCATGGAACAACAGATTCCTGTTAAAGTGACCCTCAATGAATACCTTGAATTGGCCAAATCGCACAGCACGCCGAAAAGCAGTGTTTTCGTGAACGGCGTACTCGATGCCCTGAGTAAAAATCTACAAGCAGAGGGTATCATTGTTAAATCCGGTCGTGGTTTGATTACACACAGTTCCGCCAATTCCCGTAATTCTTAAGCCTGCATTGTAGATATTTGCGTTTTCTTTTCGAATCAAAAGCACTTGGAAGCTACATGACCAACTTATCCCATCTTCTGCGCGTTCTTATCTTTGTTGTAGGCGTTTTTGGGATCGCGTTTCTCCATTCCTGCGGCTCTGGGGGCTCTGATGTGAGCAATGAAGCCTTAAATAATCCCCTTTCAGCCGATGCTCAACTCGAGAAGGTGCAGGCTGAACTACCCGCAATACAATTTGAGCGGACCATTCATGACTTCGGGACCATTCGCGAAGGAGATGTGGTGGCCACGACCTTCAAATTCAAGAATACTGGCCAAAAAGATCTCATCATACAAACGGCGAGTGGTTCTTGTGGATGCACAGTGCCTGTTTTCCCCAAAACCCCAATTGCACCCGGTAAGGAGGATGAAATTCGGGTGGAATACAATTCAGAGGGTAAGAGTGGACTTCAAGACAAAAGCGTGACCGTAGTGACCAATTGCATCCCCAATATCACTACCCTGAGAATTAAGGCAATGGTAAAAGACCGATAATTTTTTAATATGACTGCATACTTTTTTTCAGCGCCCCAATTGTTGATGGCGCCTCCAGCACAAGGTGGGTCCGCATCCGGGAATCCCATCATGGGTTTACTCCCCTGGATACTCATTTTTGTGGTGATTTGGTTTTTTATGATTCGACCACAACGTAAAAAGGAAAAGGAGCAAAAGTTATTCAGAGATCAGTTGGTCAAAGGACGATGGGTAATCACCATCGGAGGCGTACACGGAAAAATACTAGAACTTACGGATTCCACCTTGGTGATTGAGACTGAAGGTCAGGGCCGATTGAAGATTGAGCGGTCTGCAGTATCGGTCGACAGCACGCTGGCGGTTTATCTGGATCCGCAAGCTTCCGTTACCAAGAAATAGCATTGAATCGATTGCGTATTGGGCTTACTGGAAATATGGGAAGCGGAAAATCTACGGTCGCTAAGGTTTTCCGTTTTTTAGGGGTACCCGTGTTCGATGCAGACGAAGAGGCGCGTGATTTGCTCGAGTACGATAATGAAACCCGAGCTTCGGTGATGAAAATTTTCGGCAAACAAGCCTTTAACCCAAACGGACTTCCTAATCGTGCTTTCATTGGCAAAGCAGCTTTTAAGGATCCCGATAAGTTATATGCCCTCAGTCAGGTTGTTCATCCAAAGATTCGCTTGATATCGGATATTTGGCACGAAGGACATGAGGAAGCCTACACCCTGCATGAAGCGGCTCTGTTGGTTGAAAGTGGAAGCCATGAGCGATTAGATGCCCTGGTGGTGGTTTCGGCACCCTTGGCTGTCAAAATCGACCGTGTAGTTGCTCGTAATGGATGGTCGCGCCGACACATTATGGAGCGACTAAAAAATCAAATGAAACAGCGTGAGTTGCTCCAGCATGCAGATTACGTTATCAAAAATGATGGCAAAGGCCTATTGATCCCACAGATTTTGGCTATTCATCAAGACATCCTAAAGCGATGTGGACGAGCCTCTTGAGGCTGCATATTCAATTAATCCTGCGTTTTCATTAAATCTGCATTTTAATTCTCCAGCCCGTTGGATAGCTGCGGGCCAGGGACCGACCATGCCGCCTCGACCAGCCCAGTGCCAGTCCTTTAAAACGAACAAGAAAATGTCCATCAGGCATTTTTCCGGGGCTAAAATCCCGACCGGATAAGTACCACAAGGCTTCTCGTTCATCCAAGTCGATGGCTGGGAATTGATTCCAGTTGCATTCAGACAAAAAGGCCGATTCGTGGCTCGGTATTGTAGGGTCAGTTGGGTGTAATCCTCCGATTTTTGCCCCAGGTTTAATACATTTTCTCCAGTGGTGTGGTTCGTATCCACGTACAACGGATTCTGAAACGAGCCAATTTTGTTTTTTTATTTGGATCAGTTTCACTTCCTTATGTGCCAATAATCCGCCTGGATCGATGAAATCGAGTTCAGTAGGACGCTTCATCTTGTTGCTTTCCGATAAGGGTTTTGATTCAGGCATCACTGCTGTTTGTTTCTTACGAAAACAGCACATAAAAAATGCCTCTCCGCGGCCTTGATCGGGTATTAATCGAAATGCCGCGCCTTTGGGCAGTTCAGCATCAAATTCAGAGCAATCGGTCCACCCCCACGCTGCAGGCATATGCAGTATAACAGGTTCCAGGTCCTGTTTGAGCAGGTATCGCCAGATCTGCTCATTTTCTTGGGGTGCGAGCGTACAGGTCGAGTAGATGACCACGCCATTGGGTGCAAGGCAAGGAAGAATGTCATCGATGATTGTATGCTGCATGCGGGCACAGGATTCTACATGATCGGCGGACCAACGGGTCAAAGACGCCGCATCTTTTCTAAACAAGCCTTCTCCACTACACGGTGCATCCACGAGAATCATATCGAAACGAAAATTAGATTGACCAAAACCTTGGGCATCCCAATTCCAAATGCTCGTTCTTGGGTTGCCCCATTTGGCCAGGGTTTCTTCTAAGATGGATACACGAACCCGGCTGATTTCGTTACACATTAAATGTCCGCCGGGGGCTAGGTGATGAGATAAAATTTGGCTTTTTCCACCCGGTGCTGCACATAAATCAAGCCCAAGTTTAAAAGGGCCAATTTGTTTCAGAACCCAGTCCAGGATTTGGGACGATGCATCCTGAACATAATATGCCCCTGCATGCATAAAGGGATCCAGCGTAAAAATGGGGCGTTTTCCCAAATAAAATCCTTCATCGCACCAAGGTATGGGTTCAGGCAACCAATCCCTCGGAATTTGAAAATCAGATGCCCATTTCGAGCGGTTTACGCGAATAGAAACGGGGGCTTCCCCAAATTTGAGTGCATCAATGATGCCCCCCCCCCTTTTCGGCCATTCTGATTCGAGCCGACGGCAAAAATCAACAGGAAGCGACCGATGAACATGCGCGTCCACCGTTTCAAGGGGTATTTGGGTTATTTCTATTTTCCTCCCAGTGCATCACGCTTTTTCTTCATCTCCAACGACAGATCGTTGAGTTTTAACTGTGCATACAATTGTTGCAAAGAAACCATGGTGTTGCTGTCCTTTGGGTCGAGTTCATGGGCCTTCTCAAGATACGGTTTAGCCTTTTGGAAAGCTTCTTTGGCGAGTGCTATGGCCGCGTCATACTCTTTTGGTTTATTGAAGGGGATTTTGTTCGCCTCATTCATCAATTCTGCAGCACTGTTGAAATACATCGCACCGAGGTTATACCATCCATCGAAGTATTCGGGTTTGATGTCGATGCAACTTTGGTAAGAAACCGCTGCTTTGGTTTTATCGCCACTTTGATCCAAGGCAATGCCCAAGGCGTAGTGTAGTGATGCATTTTTGGGATCGAGGGCTATAGCCTTTTCGAGTTTACTGATGACCTCTAAGGTACGTCCCTGTAGTAAGAAGATATTCAGTTCATCAATCACCAAGGCCACTTCGTTGGGATACTGTTTTTGACCTTCGTTCAAATAGTTCAGTGCGGAAGCCGTATCGCCCAATGCCTTCTTATTACTGGCCAGTGATACATAAATTTGGGGGCTTTTATAGTTCAGATTAAGCAATGCATCTAAAAATTGAATCGCTTTGGCGGGTTCTTTGGCCTTCTCGCTGGTTAACGCAGCATTAAACAAGACATTGGTATCTTTTGGATTATCGATGAGTACCAGCTCAAAATCTGCCATAGCGGCCTTATATTCTTTTTTGTTGTAGTTTTCAACCCCGCGATTGTAGAGCTCTCCTACAATTGATTGCATCTTTTTATTGATATCTGCACCAAAATCGTCTTGGGTATCGAGTGACTTGCATTTGCGGTAACTCTCCAGTGCAACCAAAAGAGGATCGGCTGTCACCAGCTTCTGTATCTCAGGGTTATCTGTCCCAAAAATGGCCAGATAGACCTCACCTCTGTAGTACCAAGCTTTGGCCGAATTGATGGTTTTTTCATGCATAACAGCCTCCTCGATGGCTGGCAGGGCGCGGTCGAGTTCACCGCTTCTTAAATAAATCTGTGCGCTTTGGACTTTTTGACTTTGGGCATAAACCTGACCGAAAGTCAACAGCGAAATCAAGGCAATCAGGACAGTGGATTTCATGTTTTAATGGGTTTAGGAATGGTTGCGAGGAGGTTCTTAAATAAGTTTCGGTTTTAGAAAATAGTAAAATGAATTATTCGATGGGTGTGATTGGATCGTCGTGATCAACTTCATTGTTTTCTGGAGCAACGACGGCTTGCTGCTCCACATTAGACGAATTTTCAGACGAATCTTCATCAAACGCACCGGCATCCCTGACCCGGGTGATCGATGCTATGCTCTCTCCATCTTTTAACTTAATCAACCGTACACCCTGCGTGGCCCTTCCCATTACCCGAAGTTCGTCTGTTTGCATCCGAATGGTGACCCCACTTTGGTTGATGATCATCAGCTGATCGTTGTCGATGATGTCTAAAACCCCCACGACACGCCCAGTTTTTTCAGTGATTTTCATGGTTCTAATGCCTTTTCCGCCCCGGTTGGTGATTCTGTACTCTTCGATATCCGTACGTTTGCCGTACCCTTCCTGAGAAACAACCAGAACCGTGGTTGATGGATCGTCTACACAAATCATGCCGACCACACAATCATCCGATTGATCGAAGCGAATAGCCGTTACGCCCATGGCGGTTCGCCCCATGCTGCGAACTTTTTGCTCTTCGAAGCGAATAGCCCTTCCACTGGCCAGTGCCACCATCACCTGTGAACTGCCTGTTGTAAGGCGGGCCTCGAGGAGTTCATCTCCCTCTTGAATGCCAATGGCATGTATGCCGTTGGCTCTTGGCCGACTGTATGCTTCTAAACTGGTCTTCTTTATTTGACCAAGGCGTGTACAGAACATCACAAAATGGCTTTCCAAATAGGTGGTGTCGGTCAGATCCTGAACGCTCAAATAAGCTTTGATTTTATCGTCGGGAGCAATGGAGATTAAGTTCTGTACCGCTCTTCCCTTTGTGTTTTTTCCGCCCTCGGGTATTTCATAACAACGCAACCAGAAGCATTTGCCTTGCTGCGTAAACAAAAGCATATAATGGTGGGTGCGGGCTACAAAAATATGTTCGATAAAGTCTTCATCCCGTGTGGCACCGCCGATGGCACCCCTACCTCCACGCGCTTGTACCCGATATTCGGTCAGTGGAGTGCGCTTCATATAACCGAGATGAGAGATGGTAATCACTACATCTTCATCAGCGATCATATCTTCCATACGGAAATCGCCTGATGCATAAACGAGTTCGGAGCGTCGGTTGTTGCCGTACCGCTCCCGAATTTCGTTGAGTTCACCCGAAATGATCTGCATTCGGAGGCTCTTATCCCCCAAAATAGACTGCAGACGGGCGATGAGCGCCATCACTTCTTCGTATTCCTTACGTAGTTTTTCGCGCTCCATGCCGGTGAGGCGCTGAAGGCGAAGCTCCAAAATGGCTTTTGCTTGTATTTCGGAGAGGTCAAATCGCTCAATGAGACCTGTGCGGGCTTCCTCTGGCGTAGCAGACGAACGAATCAGTTGAATGACTTCATCTAAGTGATCGAGCGCGATCAGGTAGCCTTGAAGGATATGGGCTTTTTTCTCCGCTTCCCGTAGCTCATATTGGGTTCGGCGCATGACCACCTCATGACGGTGCTCAATAAAATGAACCATCATATCCCGGAGGTTGAGTGCCTCCGGCCTTCCTTTCACTAATGCAATATTGTTTACAGAGAAAGTGCTTTGCAAAGCAGTGTACTTATACAAATGGTTGAGCACTACACTGGCGATGGCGTCGCGTTTGATTTCATAGACAATTCGCATGCCGTCGCGATCCGATTCGTCGCGAATGTCACTGATGCCTTCTAATTTCTTTTCATTTACGAGTTCCGCCGTACGTGAAAGCATATCAGCTTTGTTCACGAGGTAGGGAATTTCCGTAACAATGATGCGCTCACGACCGTTTTCCAAGGCTTCAATCACGGCTCTTGCACGAATAACTACCCGTCCACGACCGGTGAGCAAGGCTTCGCGAACCCCTTCATAACCATAAATAATTCCGCCGGTGGGAAAATCAGGCGCTTTGACGTAGTTGAGCAAATCCTCACAGCTGATCTCAGGATTCTGTATACAGGCTTGCAAGCCATCAACAACTTCCCTCAGATTGTGCGGCGCCATATTGGTGGCCATGCCCACGGCAATTCCGGAGGCGCCATTAACGAGTAGATTAGGAAAGCGGGCGGGTAATACCCGCGGCTCTTCCAGTGAATCATCGAAATTGAGTTGAAAATCGACTGTTTCTTTATCAATATCCGCCAACATTTCTTCAGCATCACGCGTCAGCCTAGCTTCAGTGTAGCGCATAGCAGCAGGTGAATCGCCATCTACCGATCCAAAATTGCCCTGACCATCAACCAAAGTATGGCGCATGCTCCAATCTTGCGCCATACGCACCATCGTATCGTAAACAGAGCTGTCGCCGTGGGGGTGATATTTACCGAGAACCTCCCCAACGATACGGGCCGATTTCTTGTAGGGTTTGCCTGCGTTCACGCCCAATTCGTTCATCCCAAACAAAACCCGACGGTGTACGGGTTTGAGCCCATCACGAACATCGGGCAAGGCGCGTGAAACGATGACCGACATCGAATAGTCGATGTAGGCCGTTTTCATTTCTTGGTCTATGTTAATCGGTACAATCCGCTCTTCCTGCGACATGAATGCTATTTTGAGGTGAAATGAACTCCATAATCCCGCTCCAACGTACGATGACTAGGCCGAAAATGGAAGGCACGAAAATAGCGAAATTGTAACTTTTTAGGTTCGTTTATGAGGTAAATGCGGACAAAATTGAAAGGAACGGTGGATATTGTTTCATCTTAACGAACTTTTCCTCATTATCGCAGAAAATTTTCATCTTAGGAGCGGTCCTATTTTGAAATATTTGTCTTTTGAATGCGTTAACCACTTAATTATTTATAAGCATGCATAACCATTTTTTACTGCTGCAGGCCACAGGAGCTTCGGTGACTTCGGTCGATAGTTTGGCCGCAGTTTCAGCTACGTCTGATTTAAGTCTTCTCGATTTAACACTGAAAGGTGGGGTATTCATGATTCCACTGTTTGTTTTATCGCTCGTAGCGGTCTACATTTTCGCTGAGCGTTACCAGGCCATTCGAAAAGTTCAGGGCGACAACCAGAGCTTTATGAACATGGTTCGTGATTTTATGTCAGGTGGCAATTTAAATGCAGCGCTTAGTCTATGTCAGCGTACGGATCACCCCCTGGCTCGTATGATCGGAAAGGGTGTTCAACGGGTAGGCCGACCGCTCAAGGACATTGAAACGTCCATAGAAACGGTGGGTAAGTTAGAAGTGGCTCAACTGGAGAAGAACTTAGGGACCTTGGCGACCATCGCATCTGTTGCCCCCATGATTGGTTTTTTGGGAACAGTGACCGGAATGATCAGGGCCTTTTTTAGTATGTCTCAGGCGGGTAACAACATCAATCCCTCTGTTTTGGCGGGGGGTATCTATGAAGCGATGGTGACAACCGCCGCCGGACTAATTATTGGTATTATGGCCTACATCGGATACAACTATCTGGTAGCCATGATGGAGAAGGTGGTCAACCAGCTCGAAATTCGTTCGGTTGAATTTTTGGATCTGCTTCACGAACCCGATCAAGCATGAACCTCCAGTCGAAAAACAGGCGCAAGGCCGAATTCAATATGTCATCGATGACCGATTTGGTCTTCCTATTATTGATATTTTTTATGTTAACCTCCACCCTTGTTGCTCCCAATGCGCTTAAAATACTCTTGCCTAAAAACACAGGGCAGACGCTGGCACCTCAAAGTGTATCCGTGAGCATCGATCGGGCTTTACAAATCTATTACGGGAACCAAAAGGTAGATGAGCGTGGCTTGGAAGCTGCATTATCGCAACTTTCGGGTAGCCAACCTGGCGCAACTTTGGTACTCAATGCCGATAAGATGGTGCCAATAGAAAAGGTGGTGACCGTAATGGGCATGGCCAATCGACTCAACCTGAAGATGATTCTAGCCACTGAACCAACTGAATAACTGGAAAATGGCCATTCAACAAGCAAAAAATGAGGATCAAAACCGCAAGCGGAAAGGTTTTGTTGTCAGTCTGGTGGTTCACGTTCTGTTTTTGTTGATTATGCTTGGCTTTACACTGGAGGCACCTTTCCCCCCACCCCTTGAACTAGGGATTGCCATTCAATTTGGAGGGGAGCATGATGGTATGGGAAAAACAGACCAGAATCAAACGGAGCGCGCGGTATCGGCCAAAGAACAGACTTCACTGTCGAAACCCGAGCACACAACGCAAAAGCAAAATGTCACCGATCAAAGGGTGGTGACCCAAAGTCAGGAAGAGGCTCCATCGATGCGCAGTGAAAAACCTAATCCCCAAAAGCAACGTGAATCTACGCCCATTGATCAGAGGGCCCTATTTCCTGGAAGTCGTTCACAAGAGAAAAGCGGGCAAAACGAAGCTGCTGGTCGAAAAGGGAGTCGGGATGGAAAGCCTCAGGGCGGACAAGTCGGAGATCCGCGCAACAATGGACTCATAGGTACTCCGGATTTTTCTTTGCAAGGGAGAAATTTATTGTTTTGGGACAAGCCCAACGATGATACACAGCTCCAAGGTGTGGTGGTGTTGAATGTCACTGTTAATCTGCGAGGTCAAGTGGTGCAAGCCGAACTCAACACGAAAAAATCGACCATCAGTCGCCCCGACCTGGTCGAAAAATGCAAATTGTCTGCACGTAAATTCAAGTTTAGTGCGACGGACAACCAAACCGCCCCCCCGTTGCAATCGGGTACCATTACGTTTAGGTTCGAATTGGATTGATGACAGATGCATCAAACGGAAGATGAATACGCTCAAACGCTGCAGTACCTATACGATCGATTGCCGATGTTTCAGCGGGTCGGTTCGGCGGCCTACAGGAACGACTTAAATCGAATACGCGCTATGGCCGTGCATTTAGGCCATCCGGAAAAGAAATTTGTTTCTATACACATTGCTGGAACAAACGGAAAGGGTTCTGTATCCCATATGTTGGCCTCCATTTTTCAAGCAAGTGGACGAAAAACAGGACTCTACACTTCCCCTCACTTGAAGGATTTTCGGGAGCGGATCCGAATGAACGGACAAATGATTTCGAAAGAGTATGTTGTGGAAATGAGCAGACGACTACGGGAGGATCTTGAACAACTTGAACCTTCATTTTTTGAAATGACCGTAGCGATGGCGTATCAGTATTTTGCAGATCAAATGGTGGATGTGGCCGTGGTTGAAACAGGTTTAGGAGGTCGACTCGATGCCACAAACATTATTCAGCCGGCCATTTCTGTGATCACCAACATCAGTTGGGACCATGCGGATTTATTGGGTCCAACCCTACCCGACATTGCTCGTGAAAAGGCAGGCATTATAAAGGCCGACGTACCCATAGTGGTGGGTGAATTTCAGGAAGAAACAGCCCCTGTTTTTCAGCAAGTGGCTAATGAAAAACGATCACTTCTACAATTTGCTTCACACAAGTTCCATTTGAATGGTATCGGTGAGCATGAGGATGGTACTCTTTGGGAAGTAGTTCGACTGGGGAAAATTATTGAGCATCCTCTTCTATGCGATCTTAGAGGTCATTATCAGGCAAAAAACCTGGCTACCGTACTGTCGACCATAGAGGCTCTTCGGGGCATGGGATGGGAAATTTCTGATGATGCGGTGCGTGAAGGATTAGCCCAGGTACAAAAGAGTACAGGACTAATGGGTCGGTGGATGGTGCTCGGGCACTCCCCAATGGTGGTGGCCGACACGGCACACAACGAGGCAGGTATCAAAGCTGTGATGGAGCAAGTTCGGCGTTCTGAATACCAAAAGCTGCATATTGTTTGGTCGATGGTTTCGGATAAGGATCGCTCACGCATCTGGAAGCTTTTGCCGAAAAATGCTTCCTATTATTTTGCTCGAGCCGATGTTCCTCGTGGATTAGACGCTGATTTGCTGCGTCTCGAGGCTGAATCAGAGGGCTTGCGCGGCTCATCATTTGCTTCGCTCGCACAAGCGTTAGGAGCGGCGCAGCAGGCCGCAGATCCTGAAGATTTCATTTTGATTTCGGGTAGCACCTTTAGTGTTGCTGGGATCCTGTAGTTTATGGCAGAGGTTTTTATTTATACGGATGGCGCAGCACGGGGAAACCCGGGGAGAGGTGGATATGGTGTTGTACTCATGAGTGGGGCGGCACACAAGGAGCTTTCGGCAGGATACCGATACACAACCAATAATAGAATGGAGTTGATGGCTGTTTTGGCTGGACTGAAATCCCTGAAGGGTGATGGCCACCAGGTTTGGATTTATTCCGATTCTCGCTATGTGGTCGATGCCATCAATAAGAATTGGCTGAAGGGATGGGTAAAGAAGGGATTTAAAAAAGTCAAAAACCCTGATTTGTGGATGGAACTTTTGCCTCTGCTTCGGTTGTGGTCGCCTCGATTTGTTTGGGTAAAGGGGCATTCAGACAATCCACACAATAATCGATGCGACCAGTTGGCTACACAAGCAGCCGACAACGACGCTACTTTGGAGGATGTAGGCTATACAAATCAATCCATTAAGGATTCAGAAAACCCCCATTTTCTTTAAGAAAATCAAGCCAACACCCTACTGCGCGCGAACGGTGGCTCATGTTATTTTTTTGTTCGATCGTCATTTCAGCGAATGTTTGCTGATGTCCTTCGGGCATGAATATGGAATCGTATCCAAAGCCTCCTACCCCTCGGGCTTCTGAGGTAATATCACCCTGAATGCTTCCTTCGAAATAGTATGCTGTGTTGTTTATGATCATGCAAATGACCGTGCGGAATTGGGCCTTTCGGTTTTCCTGCCCCTTCATTGTGCTGAGCAAAAGTTTAATGTTTTTTTCGCTGTCAGGCGGGAGACCAGCAAAACGAGCCGAATGCACGCCAGGCCGACCACCCAAAGCCGACACTTCTAGTCCGCTGTCGTCGGAAATGCAGGGTTTATTTAGTCGATCATAGGCAAATTTTGCTTTAATCAGGGCGTTTTCTTGCAAAGTGAGGCCAGTTTCTTCAATTTCATCTATTATTCCCGCCTCCTCAATTCCCTTTATGTTCCAACCCAATGGGTGAATGAGCGTTTGTAGCTCCTGTATTTTGTGGGTATTGTGCGATGCAAACCAAATGTTAGTCATGCCAGTATCGAACTTTTAAGGCTGTTCCACAGAATTTTTTTTGCGTTTGCATCGGTTTCAAGCCGTCCGAGCGGAAGACATGGTATGTATTTGATTCCATCAGAATGCACTTGATGATCCGGCACAATATTGGTTAATGCGCCAAAGGATAGGATCAATCGAGCCCCAAGGAACTGAGGGATATCTTCTTGACCAAAGATACCTATGTGCATGTTGGTTTGATCTTGCGCTAATCCGCAGGCCGCTGTGATTTTGTTGAGTAGTACTTGTTGTGTTTCTGTAGGACTTTCAGGAAGTAAGACGACGACCTTTTCTTCGAAGATCGAAGTTGAGTTCGAGCTTGGTGATTGTGCAGGCGCATCGACTGGGGTCGATGATTGCGCATACGCGCCGACGGAGGTCGATGTTTCTAATTGTCTAGGGTCGGGATCAGAAGCCAAAAAAAGTACTTCATCAAAAAAAAATCGTTGAAAAAGTTGATGAGATCGGATTGAGTTCCAATCGGATATGTTGTTCATTATGTATTGTGTTATTTTATATTACACCTGTTGACGTGAAATTGCATCAAAATTAAGCGGACTTCGTGTATTTTTGTGAGACCTTCAACAAGCGAATTTTCGCTCTTAACCATACTATGCAAGGACTACATACCACCCGTGTCGAGGGGTCGCGACTGCCTCAGATTGATTTTGACAACCTTCCTTTCGGATCTACTTTTGCCGATCATATGTTTGTGTGCGATTACCGTGATGGCAAGTGGTGCGATCCCAGAATCCTGCCATACCAGTCGTTGTCTTTGAGTCCTGCCACTTCGGCCTTGCATTATGGACAGTCTATTTTTGAGGGTTTGAAGGCATTTCGCCAAAACAATGGCCGGTCCGTAGTTTTTCGTCCGGAAGACAACCACAAGCGCATGAATAAATCGGCCGAGCGTTTGTGTATGCCCGCTATTGGTAAAGAGTTTTTTATGGATGGTTTGATGGAGTTGCTTCGAATCGATGAGGCCTGGATTCCAAAGCCACAGGGTTTCTCCTTATATGTTCGTCCATTCATGTTCGCCACCGACGAATATGTAGGTATTCGTCCATCAGAAAACTATCGATTCGTTATTTTTTGTTGTCCGGTTGGCCGATATTATCAATCGGCTATTCATGTAAAAGTTAGCGATGATTATGTTCGGGCTTTCCCTCGGGGAACGGGCTATGCCAAGGTAGCTGGTAACTATGCTGCCGGTATGATGCCTCTGAAAATGGCACGTCAACAAGGATTTGATCAACTCGTTTGGCTCGATGGACGTGAAATGAAATATGTTGAGGAATCAGGTACAATGAACCTGTTTTTCCAAATTGATCAAACATTAATTACACCCATTGCAGATGGTACAATTCTGGAGGGTATCACACGCGATAGCGTAATCCGAATGGCAAAAGATGCCGGTTATAAGGTTGAGGTTCGCAAAATTTCTATTGAAGAAGTGTTTGAGGCCTACAACCACGGTCGGCTTTTAGATATGTTTGGAACAGGTACAGCGGCTACGGTGGCGCCCATTTCTAGTGTCACTTACAAGGGATTTCGCATGGAACTTCGTCCGACTCAAGAGCGGGATATTTCACAATATCTAGGCAAGCAGCTCGAACAGATTCGTACGGGTGAGATTGCTGATCCTTACGGCTGGAATGTTCCTGTTATGCCCTAATTTGAGTTGCTATATGATACAACTGAATTTCTGGATTTTTAATTTGATTAACCTACGCCCTATGATTTTCACTTCGTTCGATCTCTTTAGGTTTATGAATCTTAAGCTACCCGCAATAATTTTACTTTGTGTTTTTACCCAAAATGCCGCAGCCCAGAAGTCTATAGCATTTGAGCAATATACCCTATCGAATGGTTTGAAGGTGATTTTACATGAAGACAAGCAAACACCCATCGTGGCCGTCACGGTGTCTTACCATGTGGGCAGTAAGGATGAAGATCCTACACGTACAGGCTTCGCACATTTTTTCGAACATCTTTTGTTCGAAGGCAGCGAGCATATAGCACGTGGCGAATACATGAAATTGGTGAAAGAAAACGGTGGCGTACTGAATGCCAATACCTTCAAAGACCGGACATTTTACTTCGAAATTTTGCCTTCTAATCAGTTAGAACTTGCACTTTGGATGGAAAGTGAGCGCATGCTTCATGCGAAGATCGACGATAAGGGGATTGAAACACAACGCGAAGTGGTCAAAGAGGAGCGTCGTCAGCGTTTGGAGAATACACCTTATGGCGGATTGCTCGACGAAACCATGTCGCGTACTTTTACGCGTCATCCCTATAAGCGTTCGGTGATTGGATCCATGGATCACCTGAATTCAGCGAAAAAGGAGGAATTTTATGCATTCTACAAGAAATTCTATGTACCAGACAATGCGATCCTCAGCATAGCGGGCGACATCAATGCTCAGCAGGCGAAAGAGTGGATCGAGCGCTATTTTGGGAGTATTCCGCGCGGAGCTACTTCCTTAAAAAGATCTGTAGTGAAAGAGCCTACCCAGAAAAAGGAGATTCGAGACCAAGTGTATGACAATATTCAATTGCCAGCGGTCATCCATAGTTTCAAGACACCGGCTTTGGGGGCGCCTGAATACCATGCTGTAAATTTGCTAGCCACATTGCTCTCAGAAGGTGAAAGCAGTCGATTTCAGAAAAGCATTGTTAATACACAGCAAAAAGCTTTATTTGTTGGGGCCTACCCCATTGCTATGAAGGAGGCGGGCGTCTCGCTTATGTTTGGTATTGTAAATATGGGGGTAGAACCAAAGCAACTGGAGGAATCCATGGAAAAGGAATACGAACGGGTACGCACTGAGTTGATTTCTCAAGACGAATACGATAAATTGATCAATCAAGTTGAGAATACCTTTGTGAATTCGCTGTCTACAGTAGAAGGCATCGCCGAGACCTTATCTGATTATTGGATGTACCAAGGCGATCCAGGTATGGTGAACAGGGAAATGGAGCAGTACAAAAAAGTGACTCGCGAAGAAATTCGCGAAGCCGCAAGGAAGTATTTAGTACCATCGAACCGAACCAGTCTTTTTTATCTGCCTAAGCCAAAATCTTAATGGGCTCCGAAAAAAATCGAATCGAAACAACACCCAATCTTCTGTGCATGAAATTTATTCAGTCTTTTAGGATCGCCGTTTTATTTGTTTGGGCTGCATCCACAGTATCTGCTCAATCGATCGATCGTTCTGTACGTCCTTCTCCTGGACCGGCACCAGAAATCAATTTGGCCACACCCGAGCAGTTCACGCTTGATAATGGCTTGAAGGTGTTTGTGGTGAGCAACAGCAAGTTGCCCACGTTATCTGTTTCGATGGTTTTGGATTATGTGCCACCCATAGAGGGGTCTCAAGCGGGTTATATGGATGTTACGGGTTCTTTGTGGAGAACGGGAACCAAAGGCAAGACCAAAGAGCAAATTGATGAGGCCATCGATCGGTTAGGTGCCACTGTTTCCACCAGCTCTGGGGGATTTTACGCTTCGTCTTTATCGCGCTACAAATCGGAATTGTTTGAGATTATGAGTGATCTGCTCTTGAATAATGAATTTCGCCAAGAAGAACTTGATCGGATCAAGAAACAGACCATTTCAGGACTTCAGACAGAGAAAGACGATGCGGGAGCCATCGCTGCGAACGTTCGTAGGGCTATGGTGTATGGAATGAATCATCCCTACGGACAAATAACTACCGAGCAGTCTGTGGAGTCGATCGATCTCAATGTTTGCCGCAGCTTTTTTGATCGCTATTTCCGTCCCAATTTGGCTTATATGGCCATCGTTGGCGACATCAGCCGATCTGAGGCCGAGACTTTGGTGCGATCTGCATTTGGTTCGTGGAAACGCGGTCCTATTCCTGCACAATCTTATGCTACACCAGAGCCCCCGGCCGAAACACGGGTCGTGATTGTGGATCGTCCGGCTGCTGTACAAACGGTCATCAATATTCTTCACCCTGTTTCGCTCTCGCCTAACGCCCCTGATGTCATTCCCGTATCGGTGATGAATACACTTCTTGGTGGCGGAGATGCTCGCTTGTTCAATAACCTGCGCGAGACCCATGCCTACACCTATGGTGCCTACAGTAGCTTGTCTAAAGATCCATTATCGAGTCTGTTCAATGCCAATGCACAGGTTCGAACGGAAGTAACCGATAGTGCGGTTCATGAATTTTTATACGAACTAAACCGCTTGCGCGATACCATGCCTCCTCTGAAGGAGGTCGACGGTATTCGAAAATACCTGACGGGTACCTTCGCCATCGCTCTCCAAAATCCGCGCACCTTGGCTCAGTTTGCGATTGAGATGGAGCGCTACGGATTGCAGCCCGACTACTATCGGAATTATTTGCGGGTATTGGGTGATGTTTCTCCCATGGTTGTTCAAGGCATGGCACGTAAACATATTTTCCCCAACCGTTCATACATCATATGCGTGGGTCAACGCTCTGCTATTGAAGAAAAACTCAAGCGGTTCGATGCCAAAGGCAGTCCTTTGATTGTGGATTTATATGGCCGCCCAGTCGATTTGAGTAAACGAGTTCTATCCACGGATATGACGGCCCAAAAGGTAATCGCCCAGTACATTGACGCTGTTGGGGGACGTACGGCTTGGGAAAGGGTGAAATCGATGGACCTCTCTTTTTCTGCTGAAATGCAGGGAATGAAAATGAATATGAATATGAAGCGTAAGACCCCATCTATGTATGCAATGGCCATTTCAGTGGCAGGAATGGGGGTGGTTCAAGAAACCCGCTTTGATGGCCTGGCTGCTCAGGAGTCGGGCATGCAAGGAAGTCGCGACCTCAAGGACAGTGATTTAGAAGAGGTGCGCTTGTCGGCAGAAATGTTGCCGGAACTCAGTTATACGCGTGCTCCGTATGCATGCTCGCTGATTTCGGTTGAGGAAGTAGACGGAAAATTGTGCCATATGTTGGAAATCACCCTTCCTGGTGGTGATCGATTCCAGGAATATTACGATGTTGAAAGTGGATTAAAACTTCAGAAAGTACAGGTCGGATCTGGTGCTCCAGGCGCGCCAGCAGCAAGCCAGACCACGACTTATGGGGATTATAAGACCGTAGACTTGGGAATTAAATTGCCTCACTCCATGAGTATCAGTATGGGCCCGCAACCCTTGGGGCTGAAATTGGATACGGCAAAGATCAATCCCAATCTCCTGGATTCTGATTTTAAACCGACCAGGAAATAAATCTTTCCTAAACCAAACGAAGTTGCCTTCTTTTAAAGGCCTCATCGTATAATTTCTGCTCCATTTCAGTCTGAGGAATGAGTTCAGGAACTTGAATGGGGTGGCCGCTATGATCCACCGCCACGAAGGTGAAATAGGCCTCATTGCAGCGGAATCGTTCCCGTGCGGGTATATTCTCGGCCCAAACCTCCAGGTGAATTTCCATGGATGTATTGAATGCGCGTGTGACACGGGCAGTGAGCGTAACCAGATTCCCCAATCTAATTGCCCTTTTGAAGCTGACGTGGTCTACGCAAGCGGTCACAACCGTTCGGCTGCTGTGCTTTTGTGCGGTGATGGCCGCACAAATATCCATCCAATGAAGCAGTCGTCCGCCCATTAGGTTGTTGAGTACGTTGGTGTCGTTGGGAAGCACCAATTCATTCATCACGGTGACAGAATCGCTTGAATATTTTCCTACCAGGCCTGAAGGTTGCTTGGGATGTTCTATTGAGTTGGTCATGCTTAGGGCTGAATGAGAATTTTTTGAATGTTCACGATTCGGTCTCGCTGGGTCAGTTCAGCAATGTACAATCCGCTTGCGATCTCAATAACTTCTGGCTGCTGTGAATGACGAATGGACTGTTCTGCAACGATCCGTCCCCCCATATCTTTGATTCGGAACTGAAATAATGGATTCTCCTGATTTTCAGCATCGGGTAAAAGGTCCCAACGAATTCGCATTATTCCATTCGTCGGATTTGGATAGAACAAGGCTGTTCTGACGTCTGGAATAGAATGAATGGCTGTTGGAAAGGAAAGTGAGTCGGCCAACACAGGGCGAATCATCCAGCTGCCCGGTATTGAAGAAGGTTGCCAGGTTCCTTGGACGCTGGTCCATTGAACACCTGGCACCTGAGAATTTCGATCGAGACCAATATTCAGCAAGCGAGTCGAAAGTTGTTGCCAGCCTACATAGAATGAATCGCGAACGAGAACGGGCGTATCGAGTGGATAAAAGACAAAAATACCCAAACTATCTGCATATCGTGGTTTTTGGCGCTCCATCTGTGTGAGCAGATTCTCACCGCCCGCTAAGTTATTCTCGCCAATGCGCGACCATACTTTGAGGTTAAATAATTCTCGCGAGGCACTTTCGGCTGCTTCAATGAAATACATCCACACCCCTCTGAGGGTATCTGGTGTCGCTACATAAAATTTATAGGCTATGCTGGCGCCTAATAGATTTATCCCATAACCCGTTTCGGCCGTCCCATCGTCGTAGGCGTAATCATTCCACAAAGACAGTCGTGTTCTCAGGGTATCGTTGGCGCGCCGATCGTCGGGATTAGCCTGAATGATGTAGGTGAAATCGAGGTTTAAGCTGTCGGTGTTGCGAACGGGTATGGCAAAAGACGGGTAATCTATGGTCCGGCTACTGAGCGCGGTAAATGGTGAAATAATCTGTGTAGGGACACTTTGAACCAAGCTGTTGTCGGCAGCATCAATACAGGTATAGGAATGGGCCATATTGCGGTCAACCAATCCAAGATTGGTGACGGGCAATGAAATGGGAGAAATCGGAAAATTGCCGGGTGCTGATAAAAGTTGCCTGTAAGGCGCCCTTCGCAAGGGCGAAATGGGCGAATTTGGTCGTTCTTTAATGGCGACATCTGTGTAGACCGTATCGGCACTGTTCCGGGCGCGCGCCAATTTCACGTAATCGATGTGCCAAAGGTCCACCAAACCGGTTAAGCTGCCGAAGGCTGAAAACCGAAAGCGAAATCCTGAATGGAAATAACGGGGATGCAATAATCCACACATTTGCTGCCGAAACGGTAGATAGGAAGTTCCACGTTGGCTCCAAACGACACGCCATATCGAATCTGAGCCCCAAAATTCGACAGCCAATGAGTCTGTTGACTCGGGTTGCTCACCGTGACCCGCTGGTTGCCAAAAAAAACTGAGGTATACGGAGTCGGCAACACTCAGATTTTGAAGGTTTATAGCTTGGGATGTCAATTGATCGGCTACTCCCCTACCGCTTGGCACCGTATCGTAGGCGCGTCCTGCTGAGTTGAGCCCGTCGAAAGTGGCAACGCCCAAGGTCGGAGGTGATATAGCTAAGTCCGTATTAATGAAAACGTGGTTGTCGGTCCAAATGCTGGGTGTAGGCCATAAATCGGGTCGCGAGAAATCATCTACTAAGGGGAGATTAATGGTGTCCAGGATGTAGGCGGCCCGATGAGATGATGCATAGGCTTGTAAGGACTTCAGGGATGTAATCGGGCTAGTGAACTCTTGCGCCTGAACGCTCAATGCTGTGAAAAGCAAGAGTGAGGCAAGGATTAGTTTCATTTGAAGTTGGGTGCCCAGCATAATGATATAAAATGCAATGCAATGGCCTCTATTCGGGAGCAATCCAAACATCGATAGGTGTTAGGGTTCTAATGAGTTCTTCAGAACTCGATTCGGGACTTTGTCGAATGATCAACGTCCTGTCTGTTTGAGATATTGTGGATTCCTCGAGTATTTTTCCCATAAACAAACCGTTTTCATGCAAAAGCATACGGGCCTCATCGATACTGAGTCCTACCAGATCAGGAATGGGTATCAATGAATCGGGTACACTCATGCCTACCTCCAAATCGAGCTTGGTGCCTTTGGCCACAAGGGTTCCGACCGAAATGCTCCTGCCCTGGAGGCGCATATCCAAAACCACATTGTGTGCTATGTCTGGTCGGGTGGAAATGTCACCCACTTGCAATCCCAGTCGTTTCAAATCCATTGTTGCTTTGCGAAGACTAACATCAACTAAATTGGGCATGCGAATCATGGGTATATCACCTGACACTATGCTTAGGTAGACTGTTCTTCCTTCTTTTACCTCACTGTTTTCGGTAGGATCTTGCAGGCAAACAGACCCGGGTATAGCATCTTCTACATATAGCGTATCACTGATGATGCCGACCAATCCAATAGCTTCAAGCTGTTGAATCGCAAGGCTTGCGTCTACCCCAGAAAGACGAGGCATCAATACGGACTGTCCATGTCGGGTATAGGCATCAATGCTTTTATCGAGTACAAAAAGAAATAACAGGCCCACTAAACCCATCAATGCTATGTGTCTCGCCCAATAGGGAAATTTAGGTGAATGTCCCAGGTTCATAAGTATGCCTCGTTAGCGTTCCTGTTTCTGCCCTCTGAAGCGTTTCTGCTCATGCCCTCTGCAGCCTTTCTGTTTCTGCCCTCAACTAATATCTGTCGAATGAACTCATCTGGTTTATAACCTTGAAGGGCACATTGATGAAAAATACAGGTAGCGGGGGTCATTCCGGGGAGTGAATTCAGTTCGATAATCAGTACTTCCACCTCGGGGCCGGTGGATTGTTCAAAAATACGCACAAATGCATCAATTCTACAGTAGCCACGCACATCCAAAATGCGTGCGACCTGTTCAAAAACCGATTTAACCTGATGACTGATTTGGTTCCGTTCGACCGGGTTGGCCGAAAAACGAGCAGGGGTAATGTTCTGCCCCTCTCCTGCCAAAAACTTCTCTTCGAGGCTGAGGATTCCTTTACCCGCCAAACTTTCACTCGGCTCAAATACTTCGTAGATTGGCAATCCCTCATCAGACGTATGGATGAGCATTCCGCCAGTAACTTCAAGAAAACGATCGGCCGAGCCTTGTTCGATGCATTCCTCGATCAGAATCCGGTCGAGGGCTTCAAAAGCCTGGGATTCCTTGTTTTTATCGGCCCGACTCACTAAATAAGTAGATAAATAGGCAACAAGTTTATCGATATGATCGATTCGCACTACACCAGATGAACAACCATCGTCGACCGGTTTGGCAATCAGGGGAAGGGGCATTTCATGAATGATGCGGGCCGCCAATGCTTCATAACCACCAGCGGAACACACATCGCTTAAATTGACCAAGCGCGCAGCCGCTACCTTTATTCCGTGTTCTTCAAGCAGTCTGTTGGTACGGTATTTATCGATGGTAAGCGCGGATGATTCGGGCCCTGATCCATTATAGGACAGTCCTACCTCCTCGAGTGCTCGTTGAAGCGTGCCATCCTCCCCTGGGCGCCCGTGGAGCGCAATAAACACCTGACGCACTCGGCCTGCCAGCTGTGTCAAGTTGATTTCCTTAGGTGCAACAACGGGTCGACAGCCCAAAAGTGCTGTGATTTTCGCGCATCGTTTCCGGGTCTCAACGACAATGGGATGTTCAGTATAATGTTCTAGTTTACCCGCAATATCATCCGCATGATCTTTCAAATGCAGGTTGATGGGAATTTCAAACAAGCGAAAATGGGCATCGCTTCCCGTTAAAAAGAGGCTGATGGGGTCGAAAATGCCGGAGGAACTGAGCTTTTCGAAGACATTCCTTCCCGACTCCACTGAAATATGACGTTCTGAAGAGCTTCCTCCCATAATGACCGCTATGGGTGTTTTTTCTCCTGAATTATTTTTGGATGAATGAAGCAACAGTTGCAATTTCCCAAAAGTGGAAAGTGATTTTTTATCAGGGGATGCTGCCTCTGTGGTTTCTGGCAGAGATCGTTCAAATTCCCACGGCCGCGCGATGCGCCGTAAGGAAGTGAAGACTATATAGGTTAAAAATTGACTGGGATTCATGCCTACTTCTGCCGCCTGATGGAAAAAAAAGGAAGAAGGCATCATACCTGAGGTGGTGTTTGGGTCGTTGAGGTATACCGTACCGTCGGGGTTAATGAATCCATCGATGCGGGCATATACCGCAAATCCTAAAAGTATATACAATTCTTCGCAGGCTTTCTGAATGCGCCGGATCTGATTTTCTGGCAGTTCAATGGGCGTGGTTTTGCGTGCCTGACCGGGTAGGTATTTGGCCCTATAATCGTATAAAAGTGAAGATTTGCGAATTCCGGTTGGGGGTAATGCGATGGGTTGACCCGTTTCTGATTCTATAACAATACAGGAAAACTCATCACCGGTTAAAAATGACTCGCCCAAGACCACGGACTCATCATCCAATGAGTCGAAACAGACGGTATCCGAATCGTTCTTTAGATTTTTGTTTAGCCAGTCGACCAATTCTAAGGCATGATACAGGATGTGTCCATCGATTCCTTTAGCAGGTAGTCCAATGCCGCTTTTGGGGTCTGACCATTCGATGGCCTGATTTATTTTTTGTTGATCGGTCAATCGAATCCAATCGCTTCCCTTCACCACGCCTCTAAAAAATGCCCTGTCTATGGCCGACGTAAACAATTCGAGATCATCGACGTTCAGGGTACTCATCCCATTGGAACTTCCTTGGTTTGCCGGGTTCAGGATGCTCATTCCAATGGAACTTCCTTGGTTTGCCGGCTTGATCACCATGGGATACCCCAAGGCTACGCTCCATTCCGTATAAAGATCCATACGCTCTTGTTGGTTTCTTCCGATCCAGCTCTGCCGGTCGATCGAACAAAATGCAGGAACAGGCAATCCCATCTGTTTCATGATTCGGCGTTGGGCAAGCTTGTTCATGCCGAGGGCGGATGCGCCCACTCCAGATCCTGTGTAGGGAATGCCGTGGTATTCCAGCAGGCCTTGAATGCGCCCGTCTTCTCCATTTTTGCCATGAAGCGCGAGAAAAGCCATATCAATATGTTCGTGAAGTTCGTCCCAGCGAACAGATTTGCCCAATTGGGACCGCCATTCTGCGCCTAAGGAGGGGCTGTAAGGGCCTATTTGCTCTGCATAAAAGGTGCTTGCGCCCGCTTGTGCCTGACTTGGATAATAGCTTGAGTCGGGATAAAAATCGCGTATCGAGCCTTTATAAATCCATTTCCAATTGATGAAAACCGCTTGGCCAAAGGAGTCGATGAATAGAGGTACGGCCTCGAAAAGCGATTGGTCTAAGTTGTCGATAACGGTTCGTCCGCCGGCGAATGAGACTTCGCGTTCTCGGCTGTTGCCCCCCATCAATACGCCGATCCGGATTCGATCCACGCTTCGTTCAGCTGTGGGCTTAGTCAAGGTGTAAATGGGCTTTACGCAAAAGCAATGTGTCTTGCGATTCTCGTCGGTCTGGATCGGGCACGCAGCAATCGACTGGACATACCGCTGCGCATTGAGGTTCCTCGTGAAATCCAACACACTCTGTGCATTTGTCGGGAACTATATAATAGATATCGTCGGAAATAGGCGCCCGGCGTTCATTGGCCTCGAGCGACTGGCCCTCAGCATCGGTAAAATGACCCCGGACACCTGTGCCGTCGGCATACGACCAATCAACCCCACCCTCATAGATGGCGTGATTGGGACATTCTGGTTCGCAGGCTCCGCAATTGATGCATTCATCGGTAATGATAATGGCCATCCGGTGTTGGTGTTTTTAACAGCGCAAAATTCGTTCTCAATTCAATTCAATCAGCCTCGTTTGAACAAATTTGAAATTAATTTATGAATTCAGATGATCGATGGATAGTTTTAAGCCCATATATTTTTTGAAAATCAGTATAACTTTGGATCCTATTCTAATCTTGTCTAGTGCTCGAGATGCACTTGTGAAAGTTGGTGAACCGGCGTATCGAGAATCACTCTATTCAAAGGCCATGGCCGCAAATCCGTGGTTCACTACCAACGAAATCGAACGGGCGCGTTTGGGTTGGATCGAAGCGCTAGAGGGGCACTCCGCCGCTCATTGGATCGATGGTGTTGGATTGGCTTCGGAGCCTCGTCGTGTAGGATTGGTATTGGCGGGTAATATTCCCTGGGTCGGATTGCATGATGTATTGTCTGTATTGGTAACAGGGCACAAGGCCGAGGTGAAATGCTCGAGCGATGATTTTGTGTTGATGTCGTTTGTTATTGAACACTTGAGGGCTTCAACGCATGTGCCAAAAGGTCATCTTGAGGTGGTGGAGCGACTGAAGGCACCTGAAGCGGTTGTGGCTACGGGAAGCAACAACAGTAGTCGATATTTTCAACATTATTTCGCGCACATACCGCACCTCATACGCAAGAGTCGAACTTCTGTGGCCTTTATCGGTAAAAGTTGCCGTGATGAAGATCTGATGCAGCTTTCTGATGATGTCTTCTCTTACTTTGGTTTAGGTTGCCGGAATGTACGCCATTTGATGCTCGAGGAAGGTTTTCAGGTAGAGCTGTTGCTCGAAATTTGGCGGGATCGCGCCTACAATTGCATGATGCATGCCAAATACGCGAACAATTTTGATTTCCAATTCGCCCTGCATTTGATGAATCGGGTCCCTCATCAGTTTGTTCCAGGTATCATTCTTCGACGCGATGATTCGCTTTTTAGTGCATTAAGTGTCGTAACCTGGCAATATTATTCGGATCAATCGGCCGTGGTGAATCGTCTTCATGCGATTCGTGAGCAATGGCAATGTGTGGTGGGCCCGGCTCAACTCATGGATGGGGTGGTTTCCTATGGACAAAGCCAAAGGCCAACGCTATGGGATTATGCCGATGGTGTGAACACTCTGGATTTTCTTCAGTCGATCGGGTAACATGCTGGATTTTCTACAGTCGATCGGGTAACATGCTGGATATTCTGCAGTCGATCGGGTAACATGCTCTTCCATACCTACCCGTCGTTTCTATAGGTTAGTGGGATGCCAACAAATTAGTTACAGTTTCTACTACGTAGTCTACCTCTTCTTCTGTGTTTTGATGGCCTAAGGAAAAGCGCACATGGTGGCGGCTGGAGTCGGCACCAATGCCTTGCAACACATGACTACCTACCTGACTCCCAGACGAACACGCGCTTCCTCCCGATGCACATATACCTTGGATATCGAGATTAAACAACAGCATCTCACCGTTGGGGTGTGGCGGAAAAGAGGCGTTAACCACAGTATAAAGTGCCCTTCCGTCGACATCCCCATTAAAGGCCACTTCGGGCATACGCGACCGGAGTTGACCGATGAGACGTTCGCGCAGCCCACGAATGTGCAATTCCTTTTCGTTCATTTGGGCACAAGCCAATTCAAGAGCGCGGGTCATGCCTACAATCGAATGTAGGTTTTCCGTACCCCCCCTGAGCTGTCGTTCCTGCGCACCCCCATGGATGAAAGGTTCTGGTTGCAGTCCAGCCCTAATGTAAAGAAACCCCACCCCTTTTGGGCCATTGAATTTGTGTGCCGATGCACTGAGAAGATCCACCGACATCTTCTGCAAGTGAAAGGGGAAGTAGCCCACGGTTTGTACGGCGTCGGTGTGAAAAATAGCGTCATTCGCTCGACATAATTGACCCACGGCATCGAGATCAATCATATTGCCGATCTCATTGTTGCCATGCATCAGGCTAACCAATGCATTTTTAGCATGCGCAAGCAGTGTTTGTAGATGGTTGAGGTCAATGTGGCCATTGGACGTTAACTGAACCCAGGAAATGGGAATTCCACGTTGCTTTCCTAAGTATTCGAGCGTATGGGTGATTGCGTGGTGTTCAATAGAACTGCTGATGAGATGATGAACCTCGCCGCGATCAATAAGGCCACGGAGGGCGGTATTATCACTTTCTGTTCCCCCTGAGGTGAAGAAAATTTCAGAAGGGGCACAGCCCATTAATTGGGCGACGCTGCGGCGTGATTTTTCCAAAACCGCCTTGGCTGATCGACCTGCGGCATGGATGGATGAGGGGTTGCCATGGGTTTGGCGCATATGCTCAAGCATAGACTCAACCACTTCGGGGTGAAGTGGCGTTGTGGCGGCATTGTCGAAATAGATCAAACGTGTCATGCCAATAGATTTTCAATGTTTTTGATCATATCGAGGGCTAAAGCATCTGCCCGTCCAGTTTGTGGACTTTCAGCATAAATACGGACGATGGGTTCGGTGTTGGACCGCCTAAAATGAACCCATTCACGGGCCTGCTCAAAATCAATGCGCAGTCCATCTGCCCGGTTGAGTTTCTCATGGGCAAAACGTTCAGCCAGTTGATCGAATAGCCGATTGGGATCAGCATGCTCCGGCAGGACCATCTTGTTTTTACTCATGTAGTAGGCCGGGTAAGAAGCCCGTAGTTCAGACATGGTGCCTCCTCTGCGGGCCAAATGACTCAATATTAAGGCAATGCCAAGAAGTGCATCGCGTCCGGCGTGCAAGTTGGGGTAAATGACCCCCCCATTTCCCTCTCCGCCTATGACCGCCCCAACGGCAGCCATTTTTTCTACTACATTTACCTCGCCAACGGCGCTCGCATAATACTGCCTACCATGCCGTTCAGCAACATCCCTCAGCGCCCGAGTTGAACTCAGGTTGGAAACTGAATGACCATTTTCGTGCATCAAAACATAATCTGCAACGGCTACCAAGGTGTATTCCTCTCCGAAAAAACGTCCATCTTCCGATACCAGCGCTAGGCGGTCTACATCCGGGTCGACCACAATGCCTAGATCACTTCCCGATTCCTGAACCAAACGGGCGATGTCGCCGAGGTGCTCGGGTAACGGTTCTGGATTATGAGGAAAACGACCATTGGGATCGCAATGCACCGTGTATATGTGCTCAACACCCAGAGCACGCAGCAGATCGGGTACAGCCGTGCCACCGGTTGAGTTCACCGCGTCTACGGCCACGCGAAAATTTCGGGAGCGAATGGCTTGAACATCAACCAAGGGAAGTTCAAGGATCATACGGATGTGTTCGGCGATGGCGTGGTCGTATCGGCGGCATTGCCCGATTTGACCAACCTCCGCATACGTAAAATGACCTTTTTTGGCCAAGTGCATTACTTCTTCGCCCTCGCTTCCCGAAAGAAAATGACCTCTATGATCAAGCATTTTAAGTGCATTCCATTCCGCGGGGTTGTGGGAGGCTGTTAAGATGAGTCCACCTGCAGCCTGCAGATGCGGCACCATCATTTCCACGGTTGGGGTGGTGGATAGTCCCAAATCAATGACATCAATCCCTAAACTCATGAGGGTGGCGGTTACGAGTCGATTAACCATGTCGCCAGAAAGGCGTGCATCGCGGCCCACCACCACGACTTTCCCTTTGTTTTGGTTGAGCAACCATGTTCCATAGGCAGATGTGTAACGAACAATAGCCATCGGACTTAGCCCATCGTTTGGTGCCCCACCGATGGTGCCTCTAATCCCTGATATTGATGCAATTAATGTCATTGTATAAAATAATGTAAACGAAATTTTGCTCAAAAATAATCAAAAGCGCTGCGTTGTGGCAACGGAATCAAGATTTTGGGCCAAAGAAATCAAGGTATTGGGGACATGGAAAACGGTGAATGTAAGCTCAAATGTTGATGTGGCCTTCAAAAACGAAGGTGGCGGGTCCGATGAGTTGAACATCCTTTATGGTGGAGTTGTCTACGGTAAGTTCAACCTGCAATTCGCCACCAAGCGTTTCAATCATGATGCGCTGCGGGGCTGCATAACTATTTTGTTTGTTGTAGACTGAGGCATACCAAGCCGCGGCGGCTGTGACCCCTGTACCGCATGCCCTGGTTTCGCGTTCCACCCCTCGTTCGAACGTTCGAATGATCAGGTGATTTTTTTTCTTTATTTCAATAAAGTTAACATTGGTTCCACCCGGATTGAATTGCGGATGATGTCTCCACAGTGCGCCATCAGATGCCAAATTTAAACCTTCTAAATGGCTCGAGGGAATCAAGAAGTGCGGGGATCCGTTGTTCACAAACCATCCGTGAAGTGTTGGTTCAGGTGCTGAAAAGTTAAGGAGTGAAACCGAAATACGGTCTCCTTCGATAGAAGCCGTGTGTATGCCATCGTGTGCTTCAAATCGGAATAATCCCGTTTCATCGGGCCTCATACCTAGATCATAGGCATACCGCACAGCGCATCGGGAGCCATTGCCGCATAAACTCCCAATTCGCCCGTCTGCGTTGTAGTAATCCATTCGAAACGAATGATGTGCCGATGGCAACAGAACAATCAATCCATCGGCTCCAATTCCTGTATGCCAGGTGCATAGATCTTTGATCTTTTGTTCACTGAGCCAATCTAAATCGTTAGAATTTGATGCCTTATATTGATTAACAGATACCTTATATTGATTATCTGATACCATACTTTGATTGTCGATGATGATAAAATCGTTCCCGCAGCCGTGGTACTTGTAGAATTTTTGTTGTCTCTCGGACCCAGTGTTCAATGACATTTTTTCAGTATTTTTTCCGAAAGGGACATTTTGGCTTGTTTTTATTCGACTGAAGCCCTGGAATGAACCTTTAGGCTAATATAGGATGCGTAATATGCGTATTCAATCATTTCGGTCTTTAATTTGAACATTTAAATTGCCACGGTGTTCAAGCTGTCTGAATACTTGCCGGACATTTGGGGCAATAAACTGAAGTTTATGTCATTCTTAACCTCATAAAAAATTAGAATATGAAAAAATGGTTTTTGCTTTTTTCACTTGTTGTACTTGGATCGGTGGGTGGTGCCGCCGTTGCGATTTGGTATATGCCCAGATCCTCGATGGCTTTTCCTAACGAGCAAGCGCCTATTCATTTAGCGAGTTTTCCAGATCACATCATGGAACATCCGAATTTTGTTGCGGCATCTGCATTGGCAACACCTGCGGTGGTGCACATTAAAACCAAGCAAGGGGGCGTTGCCGGAGCCATCGAAGACGAGGTCATGGATCCCTTTCGGGATTTCTTTGGCCGGGGTTTTCAGATTCCGCGTGGACCACAGCAAGGTTCTGGGTCTGGAGTCATTTTGACTTCGGATGGGTATATCGTAACCAACAACCATGTGGTAAAAGGTGCTGATGAAATTGAAGTGGTTTTGAACGACAAGCGTAGTTTTAATGCCACTGTGGTGGGTACCGATCAAAATACAGATCTGGCTCTGCTAAAAATTGAGGCATCTGGATTGAATACACTTTCATTTGGGAATAGTGATGGATTGCAGGTGGGTGAATGGGTCTTAGCAGTGGGCAATCCGTTCAATTTGAATTCAACCGTTACGGCCGGTATTGTTTCTGCAAAGGGGCGAAACATCAATATTTTGGGTGGTGGTTCAAGCATTGAGGCATTTATTCAAACTGACGCAGCTGTCAACCCTGGAAACAGTGGTGGCGCCTTGGTGAATGTGAAAGGAGAACTCATGGGAATTAATACGGCGATCGCCAGTCAGACCGGAAGTTATGAAGGGTACTCTTTTGCCGTTCCAGCAAACATTGTTGCTAAAGTTGTTGAAGACATCAAGAAATATGGAACTGTGCAAAGAGGTTATCTTGGGGTTCAGATTCAAGATGTGGATGCGGCTTTGGTTTCGCGAGAGAATTTGAAGGTGAATTCTGGGGCCTATGTTGCCGAGCATATGGAAAACAGTGCGGCTAAGGACGCCGGAATCCGTAAGGGTGATGTCATTGTGGAAATTGATGATGTGCGTGTAACGGCCACTCCACTGTTGATGGAAGCGGTGAGCCGTAAGCGTCCGGGCGAAACGGTTCGTGTTTTGGTTGACCGACTTGGGGAAAAAAAGACCATTAATGTTGTACTTCGAAACGCTGAAGGCACGACTGGACTGGTGAAGGCTGAGTCGGAAAGAACTTCTGCCTCGGCATTAGGTGCCACTTTTGAATCTGCATCCCGCAAGGAATTAGAAAGCTTGAAAATTGACCAAGGCGTCAAGGTCAAGGCTCTATCATCAGGCAAGTTAGCCCAAGCGGGTGTTCGGGTAGGGTTTATTATAACCCGGGTCGACAAATCCCCTGTGGGCAGCCCATCCGAACTTTCTCGACTCCTGAGTCAATCGCGTGATGGTATTTTGCTCGAAGGTTATTACCTTAATGGCACCAAGGCCTACTACGGGGTGGGGATGTAGAAAGTCCCGGGGGTTGCCCAATTTATGCCATATTTAAACAGGATTATAGGCTTTTTTCTTGCGTAAAACCCTAGGTTGGCGCCGTTCTCTCATTTTTGGAACGAAAATAATGATCATAAGAAAAGCCATCCTTTTGGGATGGCTTTTTCTTTGCGGTCTCGTAGGGATTCGAACCCCAAACCTTCTG
>SYHW01000068.1 GCA_005799065.1 Bacteroidota bacterium | reverse complement strand
TTTTACTGCCTCATTTGTCGTTTTTACTGCCTCATTTGTCGTTTTTACTGCCTCATTTGTCGTTTTTGCAACTTTTTCGGCGGGCGCATCGGCTGTAGAAAAATTCGGACTCATCTTTTTGGGCAGGCACCAAAGATCGTTGGGCCATTTGATTTTTGAACGCGCACCCATCCACTGTTTTCCTGTGTCGCAGAGTGCACAGGCTACCGCCATATTCAGCAAAAGTGCAGAAGAAGCCGGTAGGCCATCCCCTTCGATGAGCCAAGTGCAAAGGAGGTTCAAACCGGCATCACTTTCCCAGGACTGCCCTCTTTGTCCCCTTCCCGCCGTTTGCTGACCCGCCACGAGCAACAAGCTCTTATGAGCCGTTAACCCGGCCATCCTCAATGCCTCAGTGTTGGTGGAGTCGATTTGATCGAGGTAAACGGGACTACCCGGATGTTCTGGCCACTGGGTATCGCCTATGTGCGGGATAATCACCTATTTTTGCACAAAATAAAGAAAATAGTGGGTAAAAAACAATTACAGGAATCAGCTTTAGCCGGCGTGGCTTTGGAGGGGATCCTGGAAAAAAAAGGTCGGGGGGTAGTTCAGTTGGATTTACGGAACATCACCGACCGGCCAGCTGATATTTTTCTGATCGCGGAGGCTGAGTCGGGTGTTCAGGTCAGGGCCATCGCTGACTCAGCGGCCGAGCGGGTTTGGGAAATTCTGCAAATTCGTCCGCTCGGCGTGGAGGGCAAGGAACACGGTCAATGGGTGTTGATTGATTTTGGCGAGGTGGTGGTCCATGTGTTTCAATCTGAACTTCGTCGATTCTATGATCTCGAGGACCTTTGGAACGACGCCCTTCGCTCGGACTATGTTTCGTGATTCGAGTTGTCTCATAAACTAATTCCAATTGGCAAACGTTTGCTTTTGAATAAACCCATTCGAACCAACCCGCCCCTGTATGGCCACAACCAATAAGAAAAAAGACAACAAAAAAGTTGCTGATAAACAGCCAAAATTCAACTTCTACTGGATCTATGCGTTCATCGCCTTGATCTTTGTCGGAATGATGTATATCGGAAACTCTGCGGAAACGCGGCCTGCGGCGTGGAGTGACCTTGAGATTGCGCTCCGTGAGGGTGATGTTAAAAAAATGATTGCATTTCGGCAGGAAGACATTATTGTTCTGGAGATTACGCTGAACACAGAAAGCCTAAAGAAAGAAAGGTATAAGGGACTGAAGCCTGCTAATATGGGTACGAGCGGTGCAGCGCTACTGATAAAAGAAGGATCTGAAGAGATATTGGCCAAAAAACTCGACCAAATACAAGAAAAACTACCGGACGACAAGAAAATGGAGATCCGTTGGGAAAGTCGCCACAGTTGGTTTTCGGACCTTTTGGGGTTCTTACTTCCCATGCTGCTTTTACTCGGATTGTGGATGCTTCTGATGCGACGCTTTGCTGGTGGTGCCGGTGGAGGGGGTGGGCAACTGTTCAATATTGGGAAGTCGCGCGCTACGCTGTTCGACAAAAATGCGCGTGAAAACACAACCTTCAATGATGTTGCCGGTTTGGATGAGGCCAAACTTGAAGTTATGGAGGTGGTCGATTTTCTGAAAAGTCCCAAAAAATACACCAGCCTCGGCGGCAAAATCCCCAAAGGTGTGCTCTTGGTGGGCCCCCCTGGTACGGGGAAAACCCTGCTGGCCAAAGCGGTGGCAGGCGAAGCCCAAGTTCCCTTCTTTACCCTAAGCGGCTCTGATTTCGTGGAGATGTTTGTGGGCGTTGGAGCAAGCCGGGTTCGAGACCTGTTTAAGCAGGCACGTGAGAAAGCACCGTGTATCATTTTTATCGACGAAATCGATGCCGTGGGCCGATCTCGTGGCAAAAATCAAATTATGGGCGGTAATGATGAGCGGGAAAGTACGCTCAATCAACTGTTGGTGGAGATGGACGGATTCTCATCGGAAATTGGGATTATCATGATGGCTGCCACGAATCGACCCGATGTCTTGGATGCTGCTCTTTTGCGCCCGGGCCGCTTTGACCGGCAAATCACTGTTGACCGTCCTGACATCAAGGGGCGAGAAGAGATATTTAGGGTTCATCTAAAGCCGCTGAAGCTTGCCCCTGATGTGGATGCTGGTGTTTTGGCGGGGCAAACTCCTGGCTTTGCGGGGGCCGAAATCGCCAATGTTTGTAACGAAGCGGCCCTGATCGCGGCCCGAAAATCGAAAAAACAGGTGGAAATGAGCGACTTTCAGGAAGCGGTAGACCGGGTAATCGGCGGACTTGAAAAGAAGAACAAAATCATATCCCCCGAAGAAAAGCGGATTGTCGCTTACCATGAAGCCGGGCATGCCGTGGTGGGTTGGTTTCTCGACAGCACCGATCCCCTGGTTAAAGTTTCGATCGTGCCAAGAGGCATCGCAGCGCTTGGCTACGCCCAGTATCTTCCGAAGGAGCAATACCTTTACACCACAGAGCAATTACTCGATTCTATGTGCATGACCTTGGGGGGCCGCGTTGCTGAGGAGGTTATTTTTGGCCGCATTTCAACGGGGGCGCAAAATGATTTGGAACGGGTTACCCGGATGGCCTATGGGATGGTTACACTCTACGGCATGAATCCGAAAATTGGGCCCGTGAGTTTTCATGATCCCACCGGTGAATACCAGTTTAGAAAGCCCTATTCGGAAGACACTGCGCGCATAATCGACGAGGAGGTGCGCTTGCTCATAGAGAAAGCCCTCGACAAAACGCGCACGTTGATTAAAGAGCGAAAAGAGGAATTGGAAAAAATCGCACAAGAATTGCTTGTAAAAGAGGTCATTTATCAGGCCGACCTCGTGCGATTGGCTGGCCCAAGACCGACCTCTGAAACCCATCTTTCCGAGGAAATTCCACAGGTGGCTAGTTTTCCTGTTACAAGCCCTGCTTCGGCCCCGAGTGTGGGTCCTGCTCCAAGTACGCCTGATGACATAGCAACAGCTGAGAATGGGAATGAAACAAACCGAATTAACCAGCTACAAGGTGCTGAAACGATTGAAACTCCTGAAACTCTGCCCAAAGAGCAGCCCATCGATGAAGTGAATGGCGCTTCTGACGATTCAAATAGAGCTTAAATGACAGGCCTTCGCGAGGTTACGGCCCGAGAACGGGTTTTAAAGCACATCCGAAAGGGGTTGATTCACCGTGTTTCCGCGTCCAGTCTGCGCGGACCATCTGAACTGGGGAATTCTCCCACAGATCAGGAGGATACGGCTGTTGTTTTTGCCCGCAAAGTAGTTCAATCGGGTGGGCAATTCGCCTATTGCAGCGATACCATGGAGCTGCGGGACACGCTGGTTGAGTTAACCTCATTGCACCCCGAGTGGACACTGGTCTGTTATGAAGAATCATTGTGTCGGTTGTTGGATGGCTTGGGAATTGGATTTTCACAACCCATACATACACCCCGCCAACCCCACTTTCGCTTGTTGTCGTCGGAATATCTGATTGCCGAAGAAGGCGCTGTTTTGGTGGCGCCCGGTGGCCCAAACCCATTAGCGGATCAATCAGGCGCGGCGACATTGGTGGTGGTGGGCTTTACGCATCAACTCACAGCACGTTTAGGACAAGCCTTGCAGCTGTGGGTAGAGGCACACGGCGCAAAATTGCCATCTATGGGCGTACTGCTTCAGTTGGCTGGCCATACACGCACTGCCGATCATCCAAAAATGGCGTCTCACGAGCCATCGGTGTTGACCCAGGCCGCGCGAAACCGAGAGATATTTGTTTGTCTGATCGAATTATAGCACGTTCATGAGCGGTGGTTCCGTATTTTTCTTGAGCGATTTTCACCTTGGAATACCGAATGTCGATGAAAGTCGTGTCCGGGAGCGTAAAATCGTTGGATTTTTAGAAGAAATTGCCCCGCGCACGGATACTTTGTGCCTGGTGGGCGATGTTTTTGATTTTTGGTTTGAATACAGGCATGTAGTACCCAAATACTACACACGTCTTTTGGGTACTTTGGCCCGTATGACCGATTCCGGCATCTCCATTCACTTTTTTAAGGGCAACCATGATTTATGGACTTTCGGATACCTGCGCGATGAGATTGGACTTGAAGTGCACCACGACGCATGGACCCCTGAATGGGGTGGGAAAAAGTTTTATATCGCACACGGAGATGGTAAGGGGCCAGGCGACAAAGGCTACAAGCGCCTGAAAAAGATCTTCCACCATCCACTCAATCAACGTTTATTTTCATGGTTGCATCCCGATTTGGGCCACATCCTGGCCCGAAGCTGGAGCGATCAAAGTCGGGTGGCGGCTCCGTCCGACGAGTCGTTCTCCGCAGACAATGAGTGGCTGTATCAATACTGCCTGCGCAAATTGGAACAAGGGTATTTCGATTATTTCGTGTTTGGACACCGTCACCTTCCCATCCACACAGCCGTAGGAGAAAGCAGCCTATACGTAAATTTAGGCGATTGGATTCAGTTTCAGACCTACGCCGAATTCGACGGTAAGTGTTTGGAATTGTTGCAATATCCCGATCAATGCCTGGCGGGCTACGGTCGCGGACGTTGATTGTTTGATTTATTTATCCATTCCAATCAGAGGAATTTATACCGCTTAGGTCGGGTTCCTTGTATTTTTGCGCGATGCTTGACCAATATCCCGCCATACGTGCGCGTTTTATAGACACTGGATTACAGCTACAGGATCCGGCGGTTTTCGCTGATATGTCGCGATATACCGAACTCAACCGAAGCTATCGCGAATTGGAAAAATTGGTACAGGCCTTTGAGGCATACGAAAACCTTTTGTCGAATATCTCGAACAGCCGAAAGATCCTTGACGATGAAAGCGATCCGGAATTTCAGGAATTGGCCCGTCAGGAGTTGTTGGCCTTGGAGGAGCGGCTTCCACAACAAGAACTTGAATTGCGTCTGCTGCTGGTGCCACGAGATCCGGAAGATGACCGCAACGCTCAATTGGAAATTAGAGCCGGAACGGGCGGTGATGAGGCCTCACTGTTTGCCGGAGACTTGGCGCGGATGTACACCCGTTATTGCGAAAAGAAGGGATGGCAAATCCAAGTTTTAGACATGAATGAGGGTACTGTTGGTGGATTTAAGGAAATCATTTTCAAAGTGAGTGGGCCTCAGGCTTATGGTACACTGAAATACGAATCGGGGGTACACAGGGTGCAACGGGTGCCCGACACTGAGGCTCAGGGACGTATTCACACCTCCGCAGCCACTGTGATGGTAATGCCTGAAGCGGCCAGTTTTGATGTGGTGGTCAATCCTGCTGATGTGGAATTGCAAACCAGTCGATCTGGCGGTGCGGGCGGACAAAACGTGAATAAGGTGGAGACGAAAGTGCAGCTGACCCATAAACCAACCGGAATTGTAGTGACCTGCCAGGTGGAGCGATCCCAGTTGGCCAATCGCGAACGAGCGATGGAAATGCTGAGAAATAGGCTCTACGAACTAGAATTCAACCGCCGACAGGAGGCAGACCAAAGCAAACGGCTCAGCCTGGTGAGCAGCGGCGACCGGTCAGCCAAGATCAGAACCTACAACTACCCGCAGAGCCGGGTTACCGATCACCGCATTGGAATGACACTTTATTCACTCGACACCTTTCTTGGTGGAGACATCCAAGAAATGATCGACGCACTGGAGTTAGCAGAGAATACCGAAAAGATGAAATCGGGGGTTTAGGCGAACAGGAGCAGGACAAAAGTAGGACAGGAGCAGGACAAAAGTAGGACAATAGCAGGACAAGTGCAACTCAATCGTCTTAGTACTTATTGCTCATTAATACCTTCACCAATCTGTTTGTGTTATTTATACGAATGAAATAAATGCCGTTGGCCAGGGCAGTTAGATTGGGATGGAAACGCTCGTGCTCAATGATTTGAGTAGCTACGATTCGGCCCGTTGGTTCCATCCACTCTAGCGATCGTCCGATCCCATCAGCTGAAACTTCAACTATTGTTTCGCTGCTGATCGGATTCGGGTATATCTTTAAATGAGTGATCCATTCCGTCTCACCAGGAACCGATGTGGTGTTGCGCGGTGCAATTTTGACAATTCTGTGGGTATAGGGTTGGGTATTGCTCCAGGAATTGCCGTTGGTGGCTAAATATAGATTGCCAGCTGGATCGGCGCAGACATCTCGGAGCCGACCATACCAATTGGTTAGGTATTGAACCTCCGACACCAAGGCCCCGGTGTCGTTTTGAAGACTGAGCACATATAAGCGTGCATTTTTTAGGGCAGTGAGCAGAATCTTATTGCGAAAAACAGGCAGCGCATTGTTGTTGTACCACATCATTCCACCGGGAGCCATGGTGGGGGTCCAGGCGACAATCGGTTCGCGGACATTGTTTTGAGCACAATATTGGGTTTCAGTCGGCTGATCACAAAAGCCCGCCACCGTTGGCCAACCGTAGTTACCCCCCGGCGTAAGAACATTCACCTCATCATCGGTCGTGGGACCGTGCTCAGAAATATAAACCTTCCCATTTAAAGGATGGTAAAACATCCCCTGAGCATTACGGTGCCCATATGTAAATACGAGATTTCCTGGAAACGGATTATCGGCAGGCACACTTCCATCCGGGCGCATGCGAAGCACCTTCCCCGGCAATTGCTGGAGATTGAGCGGGGCCGATTGAATTTGCGCATCGCCTGTGGTCATGAGCAGACTTCTATCGGGCAAAAACAAGAGGCGGCTTCCGTTGTGGGTTGTATTTCCTGGAATATCGTTGAGGAGAACCTCGGGGCTCGTGAGCTGTCCGCCCGTTTCACTATAGGTATAGCGCACCAATCGTTCACGAATGTTACTGCCTGTTAAATAGGTATAAACCAGATAGACCCATGGCGTATCGGTAAACGACGGGTATAGTGCCATACCGAGTAATCCGGATTCACCGGAGGCCTGGCAATCGGCGAGCGTCAGCAACACTTGCTGTTGCCCCGTTTGCGGGTTCACGCGGCTCACCCGACCGAAGCGCTCAGTCATCCAAATATGGTTATCGGGTCCCCAAGTGATGGTCCAGGGTATATCAATTCCCGAAATGACCGTAGAAGTATCGACTAAGGTGCCTCCAATGCTCACTTGGGCATTCAGGTATTGAATGGGTATCACTGTAAGCCAAATTATGATAATAAAACACACAAATCGATTCATAACATTTTACATTTTAACAATTAAATGAGCAGCATGTGCAAAAATAAACGATGCTTGCCAATAGACGAGCCCTTATTTTTGTTAAATGAATCAAAGCTACAATGAACGAATGGATCAGCGCTTGGTAGCGGTGATGAAGGGCCTGGTGATGGACGCAACCCGTAAGGCCTCGTCGGGACATCCCGGGGGTGCTTTTTCCTCCGCAGATTTTGCTGCTATCCTATTCAGAGAATACCTCAGATTCGCCCCGAAACACCCAAAATGGCAGAATCGGGATCGTTTCGTGTTGTCTGCTGGCCACGAATCGATGTTATTGTATAGCCTATTACACCTGATGGGACTGCTCTCATTGGATGAAATAAAAGCATTCCGCCAATTCGGCAGCCTCACACCCGGGCACCCCGAAGCCCACCTGACTCCAGGGGTAGAGGCCACCACAGGGCCGCTCGGACAAGGTATTGCCATGGCCGTGGGGATGGCTGTTGCTCAGCAACAACAAGAATCAGTTTTGGGACGTGCTTTTGGGGGTAATCGGGTATTCTGCTTGGTGGGCGACGGAGACCTACAGGAGGATGTTGCCCTCGGTGCCTGTCAGCTCGCCGGCCACTGGGCGCTCCATTCTTTGGTGGTCTACTACGACAAAAACGATCAGCAAATTTCGGGTCATACAGATCGTGTTAGCTCAGTCGATTTTCCTGTGCTGTTTCGCGCGATGCAATGGGAGGTATTGGAAATCGACGGTCATGATCACCAGGCTATACGTCAGGCACTCGATTTCGCCTGCACTCGCGAGGAAGGTAAGCCCTTAATTATTATAGGGCAGACCGTAATGGCCAAGGGGGCTGCCACCATGGAGGGCAGCCACAAAACCCACGGTGAACCGCTGAAGACCGACGAAATCGCGGCCACCAAAACACGTCTTGGCCTCGATCCCGAAGAATTTTTCCAGGTTCCCTTAGAGATAATGGATTATTTTCAGTCGCATCTACGCTCGTATAATAGGCAGGCCGAGGAATGGGACCAAATGGTTTCCCAAAAAAGGAAAGAAGATACCGATTTTCGGGTGCTGTACGACCAGTACTTCGCCGAAAAGCCTATAGATTGCGATGTAACCCCGTCCCCCGCGGGTACCCAGGTGGCGACGCGGGTGAGCTTTGGCAAGGCCTTGGAATCGATGGGTAGGAAATCGAACTCGATAATGGGCGGATCGGCCGATTTAGAACCCTCCAACAATACAGCGGCCTTTGCCGCCGCAGTTGGAGAATTCAGCCCATCCAACCGTAGTGGTCGTAACCTTGCCTTTGGCGTCCGCGAATTTCCTATGACGGCAATTGGAAACGGCATGGCCTTATACGGGGGATTTTTACCATTTGGGGCCACCTTTCTTACGTTCAGCGACTACTCACGCAATGCCATACGCATGAGTGCGCTGATGGAACTCCCCGCACTGCACGTTTTTACCCATGACAGCATATTTCTGGGCGAAGACGGACCAACCCATCAATCGGTGGAACATCTGATGAGCCTCCGCCTCATTCCGCAGTTGCAGGTATGCCGGCCGGCCGACGAGCGCGAAACCCTGGCTTGCATGCGGGTCTGGGGCCGTGGCGGAAAGCGCCCCATGCTGTTGGCACTCACTCGGCAGGCTGTGCCCGTTTTAGAAGGCCCTATTGAAGTGGAGCGTGGGGCCTATGTTTGCTATGATACAGGGGCGGATTCAATGAACCATCCTATAGACCTGATGATCTACGCCAGCGGTTCCGAGGTTTGGGTGGCGCGAGAATCTGCGCATCGGCTGAGCCAGATCCGGGGTATTCGGATTCAAGTCGTGTCTATTGTGTGCTGGCTTTGGTTTGAGGAACAAGACGAACAGTACCGCGCGCAAATTCTTCAGCAGAGTGTTCGTGCCCGGGTTTCCATCGAGGCGGGGAGCACCTTGGGTTGGCAGCGGTTTACGGGGATGAACGGATTAAACATCGGGGTCGATCGTTTTGGACATTCCGCACCGGCTGAGGCACTTGCCGCTCATTTTGGGCTCCTGCCTGAACAAGTAACCCAGCGGATTGGCGACTACCTAAACCATTTGAGCGCTTGAAAACGGCATCGGTCAGTGACGGGTCTCCAACCAAACCTGCTGACCGACTGGGTTTGCTGTTATTGGGATGCCTCATGGCACTTCCTTTGCTACCCGAATACATGGTGGGCTATGTGCTGATCGCCTGGTTCTCTTGGCGCTTGTACAAGCGGAACTTAAAAGATGCCTTTATCCACATCCCCAGTTCTTTTTTGCTCATCCTACCCTACTTTATATGGTATTTTTGGCGGTGGTCGGCCTCGGATTGGAACGTGGAAGGGGGGCGAATTTTGGCCATGCACCTGCAATGGGTCCTGTTTCCTATACTGCTCTACGGCCTTCATCAAGACCTGTTGGGTGCTTTTCAAAAGCTTGTTCATTGGCTGTGGGTTCTTGTTGTTTTGACTGCAATCGCTCTTATTGTAGAAGGTGGCATAGAATGGACGCTCCGTGATACACCCATTTTAGGCTTCTCAGATCATCCCCTGTTCTACATCGGACTTTCAGATCCGCTCATGCATCCTGGTTATTTATCGATGATCGTCGCTGTGTTTATGGTAGTGGCCTCTGCGGTTCCTCGTCCGCCTTGGCTTACGAAATGGCGCTTTCTGATCGGTCAATTTTTACTATTGACATTCATCGTAATGCTCTCATCTCGGATGATTATGGCTGCATTGTTGTTGACTTGGCCTTTAACTGGCTTTTTTCAGTCGTTTTTCAATCGAAAAGGTCTCCGCGCCACCGGCTTTCTTGTTTTGCTTCTGGCCCTTATATACAGACTTGATCTATTACCAGAGCCAATAGACAGCAGAATTCGAGAATTATCGCGCATTGAATATCAAATAAACGCGCAAAACCTCGAAGATTTTTCCGGCGTTACCATCCGATTAGCGGAGTGGAAAGGGGCATTGTATGCCATAAAAAATGAATCCCTGCTGGGGCATGGTCCAGGTTTAGGCCATTTTGCCCTGATGAATGCCTATGATAAATTGGGATTTCAAGTGGGCCGTCGCTTTGAATTTAATGCCCACAATCAGTACCTGCAAACAGCCCTGGATTTGGGCTGGCCTGGCACGCTGCTTATGATCTTGTCGGTTTTGGCCATCGCCTACCCGTATGGATCGACTAGAAACCGATTGGTTCTGTGGTTTTTGGCTTTCTTTCTGCTTTCATCGATTACAGAAAGTACGCTCCTAAGGCAAAGAGGTGCTGTGATGATTGCCCTCTATCTCCCACTTTTAGGTTATTTGGCGCCAAAAAAAGTTAGAAATTAAGCATAAAGAACACCCAAGATCCGGTCGACGTGCTGCTTATTTGGCTGAAGGGGATGCTCTGCCATTTCCCTGAATAATGACTGAAGCGCCAGGCATTCATCGATACATAAACGATCGCCTGCTATGATATGCTCCGCTCGGTTTCGCCTGGGGTCGGCTGGATCCAAAAAAAGTACCGAAACCAAAAGATCATTGGTAAAATTTCTTTTCATAGGATGATTTTCATAAAATAAAAATTATGATGGCAAAACGCAAATGTTGTCTCCTTGGTATATTCTATCTTTGCGAAAAAAAGATGACAGTTATTTTGTTTTTTGTTGGACTGGTTCTATTGGTATTGGGGTCCGATTGGCTCGTGCGGGGTGGTTCGGGGCTGGCTAAGAAATTTCGTATTCCTGACATTGTGATTGGCCTGACCATTGTTTCGATGGGAACATCTTTACCCGAATTATTGGTGAGTTTGATTGCAGCCCTCAAAGGAAGTTCCGATATCGCTATGGGGAATGTCGTAGGCAGTAATATTGTAAATATTTTGTTCATTCTGGGGTTATCGGCTTTGATTGGCAGGCTTACCGTTCAAAAAAATACGACATTCGTGGAAATCCCCATCGCCCTTGGCACTGCTCTGTTGCTCACCCTGATGGGAGTAGTTTCAGCCGATTCTACCGCAAAAACAGGGAGTTTAGGGCAAACACATGGCATCATTCTTCTGGTGTTTTTTGCACTTTTCTTATCCTACATGTTTTGGATGACCCGGCAAAGTAGAACCCAGGAAATGGAAACAGAAGCCAAATCAGAAAACACGAGCAAACCGTCTTTTCTATTGGTCGGAATGCTCGTTTCGGGCATCGCTCTTTTAGCTTGGGGCGCAGATTTATGTGTGAACAATGCCGTATTAATCGCACGATCATGGGGTGCTTCAGAAACCTTAATTGGCTTGACCTTGGTAGCGGCAGGAACCTCACTCCCAGAACTCTTCACCTCGGTAGTAGCCACCATACGCAAAGAAAGTGATATTGCGATAGGCAACGTTGTTGGTTCTAATATCTTTAATATCCTGTTTATTCTTGGAATCTCCGGTGTCATACATCCAATAAGTTATTCAATTGAAATGATTTCCGATATGTGGGTGATGGTAGCTACGACGCTTTTATTGTTCGTTTTGGTCTTCATGGGAAAGCGGCATAGTTTGGGGAGAGTGGAGGGCCTGATTTTTTTATTGGCCTATTCGGCTTATCTTTATTTTTTGATCCAGCGTGGATGAAACGCGCATACCCCTCCTGAGGAATATTGATAACGTCGCTGAACTTCGGCGGCTGAGCGAGCGTCAACTACCCATTCTGGCCGATGAGTTACGCCAGTTCCTCATTCATGAAATAAGCGAACGGGGGGGACACTTTGGCGCCAACCTGGGCGTAGTTGAACTTACTATAGCCCTTCATTATGTATTTCAAACGCCCCAGGATGCTCTGGTATGGGATGTGGGCCACCAGGCCTATGCCCATAAAATCCTAACCGGCCGCAGGCATTTATTTGCAGGAAATAGGACTTTTGGCGGAATCAGTGGATTTCCCAGTCGATCAGAAAGTCCCTTCGATTGTTTCGGAACGGGTCACGCCAGCACCTCAATCAGCGCGGCAATCGGCATTGCCCATCAAGCCCTTTCATCTCACTCTTCACGTCGACCCCGTGCCATTGCCGTAATTGGCGACGGGGCTTTGACAGGGGGACTGGCCTATGAGGCCCTTAATCAACTCTGCGGATCTACCCTCCCGATTTTGGTCGTCGTCAACGACAACCAAATGAGTATTGATCCGAATGTAGGCGGAATGAACAAACATCTGATTCAATTAACAAATAGACAAGCTTCGGGGCAAGCCGACTCTATTTTCGATAAGCTCGGGATACCCTATTTGGGTTGTGTTGATGGTCACGACCTCGCGAATCTCATAGAGGCATTGCGTTCGTGGAACGACAATCCCAAACCGAGCGTGATCCATGTTATTACCCGCAAAGGCAAAGGATTTCCCCCAGCTGAGGAGGAACAAACCCGCTGGCACGCACCCGGGCGCTTCGACAAACTCAGTGGCCAGTCCATTCCTGAAAGGCAGTTATCGGGCCCCAAATTCCAGGATGTTTTTGGCCATACCCTTTTAGAATTGGCAAAGTCCGACCAGCGTGTGGTGGGGATTACGGCCGCAATGCTCTCGGGCACTTCGATTAAAATGATGATGGATCAAATGCCCGACCGCTGCTTCGATGTAGGGATTGCAGAAGCACACGCTGTTTCCTTTTCAGCAGGCATGGCCAGCCAGGGTGCCCGGCCCTTTGTGGCCATTTATTCCACGTTCCTTCAACGGGCCTACGATCAGATCATTCATGATGTAGCGCTGCAAAAGTTACCCGTTGTTTTTTGTATAGACCGGGCGGGTTTGGCCGGTGCTGATGGTCCGACTCACCATGGTGCATTCGATATGGCCTATCTGTCTTGCATTCCCAACCTAACCATTGCCGCACCCCGAAATGCAAAGGAGTTAAGGTTGATGATGTACACGGCCTTGAAGCATGATTCCGGACCTTTTGCCATTCGATACCCGCGTGGACATGCACCGGATAATCCAAATCATGGCCCTGTTGATTCCCTCGTGTCGTATTCCGCACATTGTTTGGCTACTGGCCGTTCAGGAATGGTGATCTCGGTGGGTACAATGGCCACTTTTGTAACGGAGGCCTTCAATCGATTCGATCGAATTCGGGATATTGCCCACTGGGATCTGCGTTTTGTGAAACCCATCGACCCGAAATTGCTGCATCACGCATTATCCTACCCATTTGTATTGGTGGTGGAAGACGGATGCATGCGAGGCGGTGCGGGGTCCGCTATTGGTCATGTACTTTTAGAATCCGGTTATCGAGGAAAATTCAAGGTAATAGCCCTGCCCGATGCATTTGTTACCCATGGAAGCCCCGAAGAGTTGTATGCATTGCATGGATTGGACGCCGCGGGCATCTTCGATCATCTGCAAGCATTGCTTTCCGATTGATTCTACCCTCCCTACGATTTATTTTACCCTCCCTACGATTTATTTTACCCTCCCTACGATTGATTTTACCCTCCCTACGATTGATTTTACCCTCCCTACGATTGATTCTACCCTCCCTACGATTGATTCTACCCTCCCTACGATTGATTCTACCCTCCCGTCTACCGCTTCACGAACTTGAGACGACCTAACCCTTGGCGTGATACATACTCTAATACATATAAGCCATCCGGTAGGTTGCTCACGTCCAATCGGACGACATCACCGTTAGGCTGACCCACCAATGCAATGCGTCGACCGGAGGCATCCACAGCAACCCAATCCGTTTGGTGATTCAGGTCGATACCTTTCAAATAAAGCTCAGAGTGGGCGGGATTGGGATAGATTTGAAAGGTCGATGTTGGGAAATCTTCCTCGAACGACGTCATAAAGAAGGAAAATCCGGCGCTCGAGTCAGACAAACAACCCGCTGAATCTACAATCAATCGATAAACCCCACTTCGTTGTGGCACGAGCATGCGAATGGCTATGGTATCGATCCAAATGCCATCCACAAACCAGCGATAAGAACTGCCCACGTTTACCGAGCGAAGTGCGCCCGAAACAGACTCTATTTCAGCAGTCGGCGCTTCAAAAACACGGATGGTGTATGAACCGCTGACCGTGCATCCGCCGCTTTGTCCGCTGTATTCGATCGTATGTAATCCAACACCCGCTTGGGCCGGACTAAATATCCCGAATGAAACACCCGGTCCGGTGTACGTACCCCCGGGTATGCTGGCCTGATTCATGAGGATGTTGGACCCCCGTACACAGATTGGATTCACCGGCCAAAAAGTGAGTGCGGGCGGCTGGTTGATGGTGATGCTGCGGGTGATCCGATTCACACAACCCGAAATCGCATCGGGCAGGGTTGTGTAGGTTATTGCAAACACGCCTGCCCCTGCGAGTGCGGGAATCAGGCTGTCGTTGCGTACCCCTGGGCCCGACCAAGTACCAGCTGGTACCCCTTGAGGAAGCGCAATAGGTGAAGCATTCACACAAATCGCAGGAATGTTGGCTGGTGTTGTCGTTATTCGAGGTAGTGAATCAACCACGATCATGGCCGTATCGACTGAAATGCATCCATTGCTGTTGGGCAGTGCATACACCAGCGCGTGTGTTCCAACGCCAGCCGCAAGCGGGTTAAAACTACTGCCGGTAACGCCTGGGCCCGAAAAATTCCCCCCAGATTGACTTGCCGTTAAATTTACAAGAGATGCATTGAGGCATATCCTACCAGGCAAGGAGTCAATGTTAACCTGAGTGACGGGCAAAACCTGAACAGTGGTGCTCTGAGAAAGCTGACATCCCGGAAGGGTATAGGTGAGGGTATGGGTTCCTACCCCAGCCACAGAAGGGCTAAACAAACTATCGCCTGAGGTGCCCACGCCCGTGTAGCGGCCTCCGCGCGGGTATCCGATGCGCAAGGTGATGACCCCTGCGTTCACGCAAATAGGCGATAGGGTTCCGAGTGTTACGGGTAGGGAGTCGTTGACCCGAACTGCAAACTGCCGAACAAGGGTATCCGAACCGGTGACGTTGGTGGAGATGAGGGTAACGGGGTAAAGGCCTGCGGAGTCATAACGAACAGGTCCAGGCGCGGCACCCGTGTCGCTGGCTGGAACACCCCCCGGAAAAAGCCACAATCGGGTGTCGGGATTGTTTTGGCTCAAGTCGCGGAAGGCCACGAATCCACCCCTGCAAACTGAATCGGCCGATTGCGCGAAAGCTGCCACCGGCCGTAGGATGGGGGGTTGACAACCATTGCTGGTGAGAAGGCTGGCCCGACGGGTGCCATTTTGCAAAACGACATTCATGCGCTCGGTCTGGTTGGCCGTAAAAATATTCATACACGCATCGTTGGTGTAGTCCATATAATTTTGAACCATATCCGGCCAATCGGTTGTCGGATTGGGCGGAAAGGTCATATCGTTGCAGCGGTTCACGTTCGGACATCCCGAATTGAACTGGCTGCTGCGCGGTGTATCATCGCAATAATCATCGACTGTGCAGCCACCATCTCCCCAAATATGGCGCAGACCTAGAAAATGACCTACTTCGTGGGTTGCCGTTCGTCCACCATTATACTGTCCGGGAAATGGATTCGCCGGCGGACGCCCCACGGAAGAATAGAGCAAAACAACCCCATCGGTATTGGCATTGCCCCCTGTGAGACCGGGTAGCCCGGTCCCGGAGGGAAACTGTGCATAACCCAATACGCCCCCGCTGAGGTTAGCCACCCAAATATTGAAGTATCGGTTGGGATCCCATATCGTGTTGGGCTTGATTTGGCTGTTGAAAGTACCCGTGCTGTAGCTGGTGGTGTTGGGAAAGGCATGACGGATGATGCCGTTGGTGGGATTGCCGGACGGATCTTGCTGGGCCAAACAAAATTGGATGTTGGAATTGGACGCTACCGGGCGAAAAACAACGGGTGTATTTCCTGTATCGGGATTCTGTCGCATAAAGTCCTCATTCAGAACCTGAATTTGCGATAAGACCTGCGCATTGCTGATGTTCCACGCGTCGCTTTCATTGCGGTAGATGATGTGCACGACGGTGGGCAGTATGCGGGGGCCGGTTTCGGGCTGAGGGTTGGCTGCCATTTCGGCCCGTTTGCGCGCCATCCATTCTTCGAACTGGGCGTCGATGAAGGGCTTTTGAGCGCCGTACATCTGCTCCTCCATCTCGGTGGTGTAGCATCGAATAGTTTGCGCATGCACATCCGTAAGCCAAAATGGGTACAACAACAGCACCCAAATGGGAAGTAGTCTTATGCAATCGGTCCGTTTATATTTCATACAGTGCTTTGGTCTGTTGTTTCTTTGTTCATCAGCGGACATGAAAATCGTTCATGCCTCACACTGATTGCACACCTCTTAGCTTGGGGCAAATTTCGGTTTACTTTTGATTCACTTTCGGTTCAGATGGAATCCAAACCACAATGCTATGAAAAATGGCCGAAAATGGCAAGAGCGACTATTTTTGCGACATGAACCGAGAGAACACAAACATTGGGGCGGACATCGAAAAAGCAATCAACATTCTTCGTGCTGGCGGATTGGTGGCCATTCCCACGGAAACGGTTTATGGACTTGGCGCAAATGCTCTAAATGAAGTCGCTGTTTTGTCGATTTTTCAGGTTAAAAATCGCCCTACATTCGATCCTTTGATCGTTCACATAGCACAAGGATCGGATCTCGGCCTGTACGCCGAAGAGCCCTCTGAAATGGCGTGGCGACTCGCTGAACATTACTGGCCCGGCCCGCTTACGCTGGTTCTAAAACGCAAGTCGATCATCCCGGATTTGGTGAGCTCTGGCTTAGAAACTGTCGCCATTCGGGTGCCCAACCACCCGCAAACGCTCGACTTATTGTCGCAGATCAACTTCCCCTTAGCCGCGCCCAGTGCCAATCCATTCGGTTATGTGAGTCCCACTTGCAGTTCCCATGTTCATCAACAATTGGGAGCAAAAATAGATTATATCTTGGAAGGAGGGGAAAGCAAGGTAGGCTTGGAAAGTACGGTATTAGACCTCAGCGGCTCAGCGCCCGTTATTCTGCGCCGAGGGGGGCTGCCTGAAGAAGAACTGGAGTCATTTCTGGGAATGAAGATTCAAAAAACCCTGTCTTCTTCGCGCCCTGGATCACCAGGCATGCTGCACAGTCACTATGCACCGCGGTGCACCCTGCTCACTTATTCCGGTGATGACTGGCACGAAACTTCAGCCGACCTAAGTCCATTTGAATTCTCAGAGGCCTACTGGATTCGGTTCTCTCATGAATTGCCCGGAGTGGATAAACGACGGCAGTTAATTTTGAGTAAAACCGCTGATCTGAACGAGGCGGCGCGCAATTTGTTTAGATCCATCCGTGAGCTCGACAACAGAGGCGCCTCGATTATTTACGCAGAAAAAGTGCCTGATATTGGATTGGGCCGGGCAATCAATGATCGTTTGACGCGGGCTTCTTCACGCCTTTTCGGATGATTCTACACGAATAAACCCTTTCGGATTTTGAATAATGAACGACGGAATGAACAACGGGAAGAAAAAATGTGTAGCGAGGACGGGAGTTGAACCCGTGACCTCAGGGTTATGAATCCTGCGCTCTAACCAACTGAGCTACCTCGCCAATTCAGGGCGCAAATATACTAGATGATCCAAAACATTTGCACAAATCCCTCTTTTTTCGTATCATTGTGTTTTGGCAGCTTCCCCACCCCACAGGGGTTCACTCAGCCAAAGTCCTGAAAATCCAAGCGGATGGAACAACGTGTCAGTTTCAAGTTGGAATATTTGTTCCACTGCTCTCCTAAACTGCTTTTCAAGCAAATATCGACACCTTCCGGTTTGGAAACCTGGTTTGCGGATCGGGTGAACGTACATGGGGGTGACTACGAGTTTGTCTGGAATCAGAGCAGTAACCGCGCAGACTTATTGGAAAATAAGAACAACTCCCATGTTCGATTTCGTTGGAAAGATGCACCTGCCGGTGAATTTTTCGAGATGCGCATTAAAGTAGATGAACTCACCTCGGATGTATCCATTCTGATATCTGATTTTTGTGCGGCAGGCGAAGAGGATGAAAACCGAATGCTGTGGGATCAGGCCATGGCCACTTTACGCAGTCGAATCGGGGCATAATCGCATTTTAAGGGTGGGTGTACTCGGGCGACTGCTGATCAGGACCTTTGCGGGGCCATTTATCCTCACATTTTTCATCGTCTTGTTCATTCTGGTGATGCAGTTTTTGTGGGTCTACATGGATGATCTCGTAGGGAAAGGGCTAGAATGGTATGTGATTGCTGAGCTACTGATGTATGCATCGGCCAGTTTTGTGCCCATGGCGCTTCCTTTGGCCATGCTGCTCTCTTCAATTATGACCATGGGGCAATTCGGCGAGTTTAACGAACTCACGGCCACCCGAGCAGCGGGAATTAGTTTATGGAAATTGATGCGCCCTCTCTTGTTTTTATCGGTTATCCTAAGCCTTTCAGCATTTCTTTTCTCCGACACCCTCTTGCCCCAATCGCGCCTCAAATTCGGTTCACTCCTGTTCGACATCCAGCAAAAAAAACCTGCACTATCGATCAAAGAGGGAAGGTTCTACACCGAAATTGAAAATTACGCATTACGGGTTGGGCAAAAAAGTGAAGACGGTGAGCGTTTGCGCGATATTCTCATTTATGACCACAGCAGCGGTCGGGGCAACACCAGTGTCATCACCGCCAAGCGAGGCAAAATGACGATGAGTGCCGACCAAAGATACCTCAGCCTGAAGCTGTATGATGGGTTCACTTATGAAGAGCTTCAGGAGGATGCGCCCTCACGTCGCAACCGCCCCCACCTAAAAACAAGCTTTGCCGTTCAGGAAATCCACTTTGACTTGTCGTCATTCAACATGAAACGAAGCGATGAGTCGATTTTTCGTGATTATTTTTCGATGCTCAACCTGAAACAGCTGAAACTGGCAACCGATTCGCTCGAAATGGCCTATTCGGAGCGCGACCACGACATCCGACAAACCATGCGGAATTTTTATCGCTTTGGGGATAGCCTGTTGTTCTTGAAAACGGCAACACCGCCGCCCCCTCGCTCCCTGCGACTGCAAGTGCGCGGCTCGCACAGTTTGCAATCAGGGGCCCATACCCCAACACGTTTGGACTCGGAACAGTCGCGGGATCAAAAAGAAAGTGTCGATGATCCACAGCCTTTGGCCATGGCCCAAGCGGAGACGCTTTCGGTATTGAGTCGACACAATCTACCGACCCATGAGGCCACGCATTTGCCCGGTGGAGCCGGACAGATCATCGCGTCTGCACGCAGCAGAGGCGACTCGCTCGCTGCTCAATGGTCAGAAAAAAGGCGCATGGAACAGAAAATCACCCATACCGATTCCATAACACTAATCCGTGATGCGGTTCAGTCGGCACAAACCCTTCAGGGCTACAGTTCTATGCGTTTGCGAGAACTGGAGGGCCGTAGACATATGCTCAACCGGCATTATCTAGAAATCCATAGGAAATTTTCGCTGTCCTTTGCCTGCTTTCTTTTCTTCCTCATCGGCGCCCCTATGGGCGCACTCATCCGGCGCGGGGGTTTGGGATTACCCATGCTCATCTCGATCCTGTTGTTTCTTATCTATCACGTCATCACCATGAGCAGCGAAAAGCTGGCACGCGATGGCGTGGTGGATGTACACCTCGGCATGTGGATATCAAGTCTTGTATTGCTGCCAGCGGGAATTTTATTGACACGCGTTGCCAATCGCGAAGGACGAATTCCGCTGATCCGATGGTCTCGATTTTGGAAAAGAAAACCCCTTTTGAATTGAAACTCACATTAGCGTAAGCCTACCGGTGCTCAGGATTCTGCAAATCGCAAACCGCATTCCATTCCCCCTTTATGATGGTGGAAGTCTGGCGGTCCAAGCTATGATGGACCTTCAGGAGAAAATTCCAAGCTCCATCCGTCTATTTGCGCCCAATGCAAGCCGAAACCATATATCGGTTCAAAATCTTCCCGAGCGATTTTCTCAGCAATATCGTTTGCGCACTTTTGACCTCAACACTGCGCTTGCTCCCTTTTCAATGGCGGCCAATTGGCTCTGCTCTCATGAACCGTACCACAGCATCAGATTTATGCAGCCCATTGTTTGGAACGAGCTTCGTCGGTTGTTGATGGAGGAAACATTCGACATCATACAGTTAGAGGGGCCGTTTCTTGGGGGATGGCTTCCGATGATGCGCGAATATTCCGATGCATCGATCGTGCTTAGGGCACACAATGTAGAACATGAAATATGGTCGGAATTGGCTACCTGCACAAAAAATCCGCTCAAAAAAGCCTATTTAAGCAGTCAATCGAGTCGACTGGCGGCCTTCGAGCTCCGTCTCGCCCAATCCGTCGATGGAATTTTGGCCATCAGTCAGGCCACAGCACAATTTTTCGAGGCCAACACCCCAAAGCCAGTCCAGGTGCTGGGTAGTGTTGTGACGACCCGACCCAAGCCGGACCCCATACCCCCCGAAAGATTAAAACAACTGTCCTTTTTAGGGAGCCTCGACTGGCAGCCCAATAGGGAAGCGGTTCATCACCTACTCGAATCGTGGTGGCCCGAATTGCATCGAAAATGCCCAGATATGCAGTTAAATGTTGCTGGAAAGAACTTTCCAGATGCGCTGATGCGTAAAAAAATTGATGGGGTTCTGATGCATGGCACGGTCGCCGATGCGGAGTCATTCCTCAAATCACATCCTGTTGTGGTGGTGCCTTTGCGCAGCGGTAGTGGCATTCGAATCAAAATCCTCGAAGCCTTCGCTTTGGGGCTCCCGATTATCAGTAGTGCCAAAGGGGTGCAGGGCCTTGATGTGGAAGCCGACGTTCATTACCTGGCAGCCGAAAATGCTGAAGAATTTGCACAACAATGTCAGCGGTTGCGTGAACATCCCCAACTGGCACGTCGGTTGGGTGAGGCCGGTCACCACTTTGTATCCTCCCATTTTGGCGCCACAGTCCTAGCCCCCAAGCTCAGCGATTTTTACCGACATTTGCGCAGCCTATGATTGTGTGCACGGCCACCGCCCTGTTTAGTCTACTGCTCATTGCTTACAGTTATCTGCTGTTTCCATGGCTCATGAAACGCGCAGCGGCTCGTTCTCAGTCCGAATTTGAGCCACTGGAGGAGTTTCCCAGCGTGAGTGTACTTATGGCGGCACACAATGAAGAGCGCGTAATCGAAGATAAGATCCGATCCATTTTTCGGTGTCGCTACCCCAAACACAAGCTTGAGGTGTGGGTGGGTTCGGATGCGTCTACCGACGATACGGATCATATTTTAAGTCGACTATCCCCTGCTTTCCCTGGGCTTAAATGGAAGCGCTATGATGAGCGAACGGGCAAGCCAAGCATCATCAATGAGTTGATCCTCCTGGCAGCAAGTCAAATAATTGTAGTGACCGATGCTGATGCCCTCTTCACCGAGTTCACGCTGGCGGAGTTGATGTTGCCCTTTTCAAACCCAGGTGTGGGAGCTGTGCAAGCGCATGCCGAAGTGTTATTGGAGCCCGGCGGAGATGTGGGCGCACAAGAACGCACCTACACCCGCGGCGAAATGATCTTAAAGGAGGGGGAAAGCACATTTGGATCCGTTATTGGTGGATTTGGTGCAGCTTATGCCCTTCGGAAGGAGCTATTTCGTCCTGTTCCTAGCGGATTCGTGGTAGACGACTTTTTTACCTTCTCAGACATACTCGCTCAAGGATATCAAACCATTTTTGCCGTAAAGTCCAAAGTTCTTTTGCACTTGTCGACCAACAGCAGCGTACAATTTCGACGAAAAAGAAGAATTGGACGCGGTAATTTTCAGAACCTCTGGCATTTTCGAGGCTTATGGACGGGTAAAAGTGGATGGCGCATCACATGGCTGTTCTGGTCACATAAAGGCATTCGATGGATTACGCCTTTACTGTTGATGTTGCTGGCACTTTGTGCCATAGTCTATCCAGAAACCAAGGTCAATCAGGTGGGGCTTGCCGCCGCAGGACTTCTTCTTTTGCTGTCTTGGATCGACCTCCTCCTATCCAAATGGGGGGTTCATGTGCCTCCCATACGATACCTCAGGCACTTTATGTGGATGAACCTGGCGCTTTTGGCTGGACTTTGGGACGCGCTCACCAAAAAACAGGCCCGGGGCAGTTGGGACAATCAGAAACCGACGGATAAGCCCGCGTTATAAGCAGTCCAGCGACCCATTTGGACCATCTCTGCATGGGCTGAAAAAACCAAAAATTTGACACGGAGACCAACGCCATAGTGACCGAAGTTGTCGACCTGTGTTTTAACTTCTACGGGCTTGGTGATGTTGCTGTATTCCTGAATGAGGGTGCCTGGGTTTTGGGTGTTCGCCACCAGGGCAGTGGGCACATCGTATTGCCCTTCCGCAGCCAATGAAAAACTACTGCGCATCAGACCAGCCCGTACATAGGGCGTAAATAAGGCTATTTTCTTGGAAAGTATAAGCCCTGCACTACTCGCCGTGCTGCCTAAAACCAATTGTTGGGTCGTAACATCCGCAGGTGATTGCCCACCTGCATACCTAAATCCAGTGACCATCCCGTTTACGCCGCGGGGATAATCGGCCGCAGTGGGACCCGCGATGCGCACGTCCTGTCTGTATTCAATCACACAATGGTTGGCATAAGCGCTGAGATCGAGTGGAACCACCTTCAGGAGCCTTGGAAGATACTGCGATAAGCTATGCTTGACACCAACACCCCAGAAAGTCAGGTTGCCATCCTCACGAAGTTGTTCCGGCAAAGCGCTTATGTCGCCCGCTATGCCGGATAAACTCGATCGTGGAAGCAATCGAATCGACAACTCCGTTCCCGCGGGAAGACCAATATTGAACTGAACAAAAGGCGCTGGCACTCGTCCCAAACCCAAGCCGGGTGTTAAACCGCTTAGCGTATCTAATGTTAATGTACTACCGGGGTTAAGGGGATCCGAGACCTGCACAACATATGCCGAGCTCAGGTTGGATGGTCCAGCGAGTGTGGTAGACCGGGCATCGAGTGGACGTAGACTACTAAGCCCTAAATTCTCGGGGTAGAAGTACTGGTCTTCGCCTGGTATGGCCACCAAGCTGAGTCCACCCTGCACATTAAACCGCAGCAGCTTCAATGGCTTGGCTGTTTGATTCCAATTTTGGGCGAGTCCGAGCGAAAATGCTTGTCCAAAAGGGTCTAGGTAGGCACTCATCAACTTTTCAGCGTCTTCTCGACCTGCAGCGAGCGACAATACCACATCATTTTGAGATCGAGCGGGCTGCATGCTCCTTAACGCCAGCAAACCCAACAGTATGATACATTTTTTCAACATAACCGGTGATTTATCTGGTAAAATTAACTGATTTACCCCAACACTACCCCGTCTATGTTCTGCACAAGCCGCAAGACATCTTGAACACTGATTCGATTCATACAGGGATTGTCGGGCAACACACAGGTTTTTTGGGCACACGGGTTGCACGGTAATTTATGGTGAATGAACTGCGCCTTGGACCCATAGGGTGCAAAGACTGATGGGATACCCGGGCCAAAAAGGGCAATCACAGGCACATCCATGGCTGCAGCGATGTGCATTGGGCCGCTTTCATTGCCAATCATACACACTGCTCTCGAAACCAATGCGGCATAATCCAAAAGCGAGGATTGTCCGGCCCAACTGTAGGCCTCGAAAGGAAGTATCCTCATGATTTTTCGGATGTCTGCCACATCATCGGCACCTCCCACGAATACGATTTCACATTCGTGGCGTTGGCGCATCACCACAGCCAGCTCTGCCCATTTATCTAAGGCCCATCGTCGATACACCCAACGAGCACCGGTGTGAATCACCATAAAACGCTCGATGGCATGCCTCTGCAAGAAAAGGGTGGCGCTTTCATGGTTTCTTGCGGCGATCTGAAGACGTGGGGCATGGAATGGCGTGAGGGATTGTCCGGAGCGCTTCAACAAGGGGGCAATAATGATTTGATTGATGTGCACCTCGTGTGGCTGACCGCGCCGCTTAAGACGATTCATAAACCGGTGCGAACCCCGGTCGACCCGAAAGGCAGGGTGTTTGAGTGCGTAGAACAAGCTTTGGTATGTGCCCCGCAAATCCACCAGTACATCATAGCGACCCCTCAATTCACGTCTTTCGCTTATTATTCGCTGAATGTGGGCTGAGGACTGCATCATGGGCACCACAGCTGGGCGGCACCACAAGGTGATTTCTGCTCGGGGATACGCTGCTTTTAGGCGCGCAAACACAGGCAGCGTGGTGATCATATCCCCAATTTCGTCGAGTCGTATGATCAATATTCGCTTAGGCTGTTGAGGTGGTCGAGGAAACAGTAGGCGAAGCAACCCGCTCAAACACCATGAAGCCAAAAAGAGTCCGCGTTCTCCCCGAAACATGAAGCAAATTTCCGCAATAATTCGTGCTATTTTGCAGTTTTGTTAGGATGCGCCGTCAATTGCTCACAAACGGAGGCTATATCGTTCTGTTGAACCTGTTGGTGAAGCCAATTTGGATCCTGCTGATCGACCGAGGCCTTCAAAACCAACTCGGGCCGGTCGCCTACGGCTCATACTACACCCTACTCAGTTTGTCGCTCATGCTCAGCGCCGTCCTCGATGCGGGCTTATCCAATTTCAATACCCGAACCATCGCCGCTCAAGGCGAGCGTTCGCTCAAGAATCTACCTTCGATGGTGGGACTAAAGGCAATACTCTGGGTGCTGTACCTGTTGAGCACCTTGTGTATCGGATTATTCCTCGATTACCCACCTCAGTCGATCTACTGGCTTCTACTTCTGGGTGTTCAACAAGGTTTTCATGCGTTTAATCTGCTCTTGCGTTCGATATTATCCGGTCAAATGCGCTTTATGAGGGAGGGTTGGATGGGCATCCTTGATAAATGGCTGATGACGGTTGCCGCCTTCCCGTTCATTTGGTTGGGCTGGAGTTATGGCGGGCAACAGCCGATTTCGGCTTTCATTTGGATTCAACTGCTGGCGACATTAGTGCCTACACTACTTATGGGGTTCATGCTGAGCAATACATTCAATCTTCGGCCAAGCTTTTCTTGGGCAGCACAAAAGATACTTCTAAAGCAAATTTTCCCATATGCCCTTCTGGGACTTTTGGCCGGTTTATATACCCGAATAGATCTAGTGATGATCCGCGCCCTTCACCTTGAACCTGAACTCCAGGCGGGGCTGTATGCATCTTCCTATCGCTTGCTCGACGCCACCAACATGATCCCTGTTCTGTTGAGTGGCATATTGCTCCCTCAATTTGCCCATCATCTGTCGAACAACACCCTCAAATCGGGGTGGATTCGGTCAGTGACCTACCTGATGCTTTCCATCGGGCTGTGCCTTTCTTGGGGATTAATAGCCTTTCGACATGAAATAATGGGCTACCTCTATAAACACCAATCAGATTCCCAAACGGATACGCTTTTTTGGATTGGACTTTGCTGCATCCCAGTCTCGCTCAGTTATGTGTGGGGGACCTTACTTACTGCTGCTGGCCAACTCAGAACATTAAATCAACTCGCCCTTTCGGCACTGGTTGCGAATGTATGCCTGAACTTCTGGCTCATTCCCAAGTCGGGTGGACTGGGCGCAGCGCAAGCTACCCTCATCACCCAGCTGGTTTTGTGTGTGGGTCAGGGCCTGGTTTGCATGAGACATTTTTCTTCTGCCATCGCAGGTCGACGTTGGTGGGTCGCTGTGGCCACCCTCATCTTGTTGATTGGCGCAGCTTCGAGCACAAGCCCATCAAGCCCGCTGGCCCTGAGAATTGGGCTCACTGCTCTCTGGCCCATCATCCTGCTTACAGCTGATGGTATGTATCCCCGCCAGTGGCCAACCATTCTAGGCAACCGTCAAAAAACCAACAATTGACTATTTTTGCGACGCATACGGCGAAAACGGTGCATACGGCGCCTGGCCTTTAGGAGCGGCACATGGCTTTCATCCAGTTCTTCAAACTCACCTACCCCAAAAATGACCGAAATAACCCCATCGAATGACGCCTTCACGAGCCAGGGCATGTGGACGTATTTAATGCGTTGGCGCAAGCTTCTCATTGTAACAGGGTTGACGGCCGCCCTAGCCTCGGTGCTGTTTTCAGGACCTACCTTCATCAAACCACTCTATAAATCGACGGTCATCCTTTATCCAGCCACCACCAACTCGATTTCAAAAGCGCTGCTCAGCGAAAATGCCTATGACCGAAGCGATCCACTCGCATTCGGCGAAGAAGAAGAGGCTGAGCAACTGCTTCAATTGCTCTACTCCGATATGATTCGCAATCGGATTATTGAAAAGTATAAGCTGATGGAGCATTATGATATTAAAGCAGATGATCCCTTTCGCCAAACCAAACTCTACAAGCGCTATGAGAGCAACATCAAATTCCGTCGTACGGAATATATGTCGGTAGAAATTTCAGTTTTAGATACCGATCCAGAAACAGCTGCCCAGATAGCCAACGATATTGCCGCCCTTTTGGATGAAACCAAAAACTCCATTCAACTCGGACAAGCCCGCAAGGCGCTCGAAATTGTTGAAACTCAATACAACAAGAAGGAGTCATACATTCGTTCGCTGAACGATTCACTCAATCTTCTGCGTGGCCTGGGCATTTTTGACTACGACATGCAAATCGACCATACGACCGATTTGTTTGTGCAAGCCATGGCCGGCGTTTCCGACGCTCGGGCAAAAGCTGAGGTGTATAAAGACATGAATATGCCGGCTAGTGATACCGCTGTTTTGAATAATCTGGCCCGATTAAGGGGATACGAGGCCAGCGGTAAACGCCTGCAAGAACAATTAAACCTTCTTGGGCAATATGGTGGTGCCCACAACAGCCTCAAGGAACAACTCGAAAAAGAAAATGAAGAACTGGTGAAGCTGAGGCAGAAGCGCGACCAAACAAGGGTAGACGTTGATGAAGTGTTGCCTGTGAAATTCATCGTGAACGACGCGGCACCTGCGGAGAAAAAAACCTACCCCCTCCGGTCGCTCATTGTATTGATTTCCACCGTTTCCAGTCTACTGTTGTGTCTTCTGTTGATCGTGGTGGCCGAGCAGTGGAAAATATGGCGCCGAGCGGAGTCTTGAACCGCCCTCAAGCATGTTTGCCCGACCCATCATTTGGTTTTTATCGCTCAGCTTTGTCGGGCTTATGGCAGCTGCTGTGGCCCTCGAGCTTTGGCTCATCGCACTGATTCCGCTCGCGTTGTGGGCTGGCTATCTCATTTTCCAATACCCCGACCGGGTGGTTCTGGGCGTCGTTTTTTGCACACCCCTCAGCATCTTGGTTGATGTAAAGCCGCTCGGTGCTGCCATTTCTCTGCCCACTGAACCACTTCTTATGGGCCTGCTGCTGTGGTTTGGCCTCAAACTCATGATCGATGGACGATACGATCCCGCCGTTTTTCGCCATCCGGTAACCCTCAGCCTATTGGCCTATTTGGGATGGATGTTGCTCTGCTCGATCAACAGCTCCATTCCTTTGGTATCATTCAAATTTCTGCTCTCGAATCTTTGGTTTGTTGTAGGCTTCTACTTTTTACCCCTGCTCATTTTCAAAAACCGCAGCAAACCCCATCAGTTTATTTGGCTTTACATCCTTCCGCTTGCCTTTCTCATCATATGGAGTATTTTACGCCACAGTACTTTCGGCTTCACCAAACAGGCATCCTACTGGGCAAGCGAACCCTTCGTCATCAACCATGGCATCTACGGTGCTATGGTCGCCTTTTTCATACCCGTGCTGGCCATCTATATGCTGCAGTCAAAGTTGTTTCTCAACAAACGTTCGCTGCTGCTGCCCATTTCTATTTTATTCGTTGTTTTTTTAGCGGGGCTGATTCTCAGCTATACAAGGGCGGCTTGGTTGGGCACGGCTGCCGCCTTGGTATTTTATATTTTACTGCGCTTGGGCCTGCGATTCCGCATGCTCATGGGCTTAGCCGGTGTGTTGGTTGCCTTGTTTTTTGTGTTTCAAACCGACATCACGATGAAATTGATGCGCAACAAAACGGATTCGCATGATGACCTGGGCAAACACCTTCGCTCGATATCCAATGTTCGCACGGATGCCTCTAATTTGGAGCGGTTGAATCGTTGGGCCAGTGGATTCAGGATGTTTCAAGAGCGACCCTTGATGGGTTGGGGGCCTGGCACCTATATGTTTCAATATGCTCCCTTTCAAAAGCCCGGTGAGAAGACCATCATCAGCACCAATCAGGCCGACGTCGGGGGAATTCACAGCGAATATTTTAACCCCCTGGTGGAAATGGGCCTTCCAGGCATGGGATTGTTTCTTTTGCTGATTTCATTCAGCATCCAAAGGGGGATGCGGTACTTCCGTTTACAGTCCGATGAATTTCTCCGCTACACCTGCCTGATGGCATTACTGGGTATGGTGACCTATCTCACGCACGGTGCGCTGAACAATTATCTCGACTTCGACAAAACGACCGTTTTGTTTTGGGGATTCATGGCCATGATGGTCGGATTAGAAGTCTACCATCCAGCAAAAGTCTTAGGCTCGACCCCCAGTATACCGAATGGTGAGCAGGGTCAAATCGTCGGCAAAATTCCAACCGCCCCGATGGGCAATCAACCGATCGAGTAGTCTACTGTTCAATACATCCGGACTTAAATCCGTTGTTTCGTCCATGCGTTCTACCAGTCGATCCAATCCAAAGGGCTCTTTACGGTCGCCTTGAGCCTCTACGACTCCATCCGTACAGATCATCAGCACATCGCCTGGATCTAAAACACATCTACCCAAGTCCATGAAGGGCAAGGGCTGAAACATCCCCAACAAGGTCGTACCCTGATCAAGGTATTCATGGCGCCCAGCTCCAAAACGAATAGCGGGGATATGACCAGCGCACACATACTCTAATTCGCCACTTCGCTCGTCTAAAGTGCCCAAAAACAAGGTCACAAAACGTTCAGAACGGGTGGCATGTCCCAATAACTCATTGATGTCGAGTACCAAGTTGTTTAGATCTGTGTATGACCTTGCAAGCGCTCTCATGCTGGCCTGCAAATGGGCCATCAGCAAGGCCGCCGAAACCCCTTTTCCGGCCACGTCGGCCACACAAAACAACCATTTGCCGAGTGCCATTTCTACAACATCATAGTAATCGCCGCCAACATCATGGTGGGGCACGTAAATGGCCGACATGGATAGGCTCGAAGTATTCGGTAGTTGATCCGGGATGAGGAATCCCTGTACCTGCGACGCCAGCGACAATTCCTGCTTCATACGTTCTTGCACCAATCGGTTCTCGAGCATTCGCTCCAGTTGCCGGTTGAGTAATTCGACCTGATGCCGAAGCGCTGTGACCCGTGTAGGGGTATAGTCACCTAATTTAGACACATCCAGTGGATCCACATTCATCAAGGCAACTTAAGATTTTTTCTCGACTCTTCCTAACAGGTCGCTCATTCCTGTGCTGAGCAAGTTGCAGGTCAACACCATCAATGAAATGACAACACCTGGCGCGATGGCTAACCACGCGGATCGCGTCAGAATATAGGGATAATGCTCGCGAATCATCATCCCCAGACTCGGCGCAGGCGGTTGAATGCCCAGGCCCAAGAAGCTGAGGCCAGACTCCACCAAGATGGCACTGGCAAATTGCGCTGCGGCCATAATGAGTATGGGGCCGAGCATATTGGGCAGAAGATGATGCATCATGATCCGAATTGAACTATACCCCAACACCTGGGCCGCCTGCACAAATTCCTGTTCACGCAGCCGACGAGCCTCACCCCGAACCAGGCGTGCTACATCTACCCATAATGTAAGACCTACTGCGAGATAGATCTGCCAAGCGCCTCTGCCCAATGCGAGAGAAAAAGCGATGACCAGCATAATCGAGGGCACCGACCACACCACTTGCATGAGCCAAGTCAGGATTTGGTCGACCTTTCCCCCAAAATAACCTGCCAGAATTCCTATGAAAATCCCGACCAATAGACTCACCAATACGGCAAACACGCCGATTTTTAATGTGCTCCGCATCCCCAGGAGCAGACGGCTCAATAAATCGCGACCCATTAAATCTGTACCGAACCAAAATGTCTGAGATTCAATAGAAATGCTGTGGCCCGCTGATGGAGATACACTTAAAGTGTCATAAGGCTGGTCCCAGACTACATAGCGAAAACCGGTTTGGTTGGGCTCATACCAGCTTAGCGGAATTCGACTTTGGCTATGACGCGGTTCCACAGACGAACGCGGTTCCACAGACGAACGCGGTTCTATCAGAAAATCAACCGATCGGGCCGGTTCTAGGGTTCGGATGCGCACATCTTGTCTATTGGCATCGGGGGTTGAATCCGGTGAAACCCACGGAGCCAAAACCGACAATAATCCAAGGGCGAATAATATCCAAAGGCTCAAGCGCGATGCAACAGACAATCGACCTATGATGTTCCATAATCGCATTTTCAAGAACATATTTTACATTTCTTTGACACGATGGGTGGGTTCCGAGGGTTTAGGATCAGCGCAGTTAGGAGCTTAGAGTCTATTCCTAACCGTATCAGCAAAATCAACGACCCGATGCGCTTGCAATTTAGGGGATGTGGCCTTGCATTCGCTCTATATTTGTGCATGTACTTTCATTTTTCTGGTCAATTTTCTTGCTGGTGGAAACACTAATTTTGGGCATCGACCCTGGGTCGCGTGTTACGGGCTATGGGCTCATTCGATGCTCCGGCTCTGATCACGAGCTCTTGGAAGCGGGCATTTGGAAAAGCGTAGAGGAAGATTCAGCAGACCGACTGAAACACATCCTTCATTCGGCCATGGCATTCATGCGCCTTCATCGTCCTGAAGCGATGGCCATCGAAGCACCATTTTATGGAAAGAATATTCAAAGTACCCTGAAGCTCGGAAGAGCTCAGGGGGTAGTGATAGCGGCTGCACTGCAATTGGATATACCGGTATTTGAATATGCCCCGCGCAGGGTAAAACAAGCCATCACGGGCAACGGCAATGCTGGAAAGGAACAAGTCGCCGCGATGTTGCCCATTTTACTCAAGAATTCGATCACCGATCATTTACCTACCGACGCCACCGATGCCGTTGCCGTATCACTTTGTCATGCTTTCGGATTGCGTAAAGGTGCTGCATCACGCTCAGGCCCAACAAACTGGTCCTCCTTTATCAAAAACAATCCGAATCGGGTAAGAGGCGGTTAAGATGCAGTTCGCTTAAGGAACTGGGCTCTTATTGCCTCTGACGTACCGGCCAAATCTTCAGACGACGGATTAAGTTTCCGTTTGCCAAAATCCATATCACTTCCTTGATTCATCGGAATCAGGTGAATATGCACATGGGGCACTTCTAATCCTACGATTGCAAGTCCGATTCGTTTACAAGAAATAACCGCTTCAATGGCAGGGGCAACCAATCGTGCAAATTCAAACAATCCCGTGTAGGTATCAGCATCCAAATCAAAAACATAATCAGCCTCAACCTTGGGAACCACCAGCACATGACCCATTGTAAGCGGCTGGATGTCAAGAAAAGCGAAAAACCGATCATCCTCAGCAATAAAATGACATGGAATCTCCCCTTTTATGATGCGTGTAAACAGTGAGGGCATACTATTAAATACTGATATCCAATATCTCAAATGTCATGATCCCGGATGGCACCTGAATTTCTGCTATTTCTCCCTTCGCTTTGCCCACAAGTCCTTTTCCAATGGGTGAAGTACTGGAAATCTTACCCGCCTTTAAATCCGCCTCCTTCTCAGAAACAATGCTGTATGTCATTTCTGCATTGTTGGCCAGGTTCCGAATCTTTACTTTCGTCAGCACTTGAACGCGCGACAAATCAATGGTACTCTCGTCCAAAACACGAGCGCTTGCCAAAACATTTTCCAACTTAGCAATACGCATTTCCAAAAGACCTTGGGCATCCTTAGCCGCGTCGTATTCTGCATTTTCGGAAAGATCGCCTTTGTCGCGCGCTTCTTGGATGGCTTTGGCCATTTCGGCCCTTCCGCGCGTTTTTAAATCGGTTAACTCATCCTTTAACTTATCGAGACCGGTTTGTGTAAAATATGATGTTTCGCTCATGAACTCAGACTATTAAAACAAAGGAACGCCCCGTATTGGGGCGTTCACAGGTAAAATTATTAAAAATTCCTTACAATCCGTAACGCACACCAATAACGTGGGTGCCGCTGAAAGGGTTACTGGCCCGGTAAGCGTAGTCGAAGCCAAAGCGACTTTTACCACTGGGGGCGTCGATTGAAATGCCGTAATTCATGCCCGTGTACACATTTTGAACCAATGACTGATCGGAGAGATTATCCTCCACCTGATAACCCGTACGAAGAGCGATGATATTCTTGAAACTCAATTCTGCGCCAAAGCCATATTGATCATTGGTAAACGAATTGGACGCGAAATTACCCGCAAGCGTAAGGCGGTAATTGTCGTCGTCGGTCAGATAAATATCATAAGACGCACCAATATTCATTAAGGAAGGCAATTCAAAGCCCTGAGAACGCTGGCTCAAGGTAAGAGGCACCGTACTGCCTTGCATGGTACCACGGGCGGATAAACCATCCCCACCAAAAACCATAGGTGTACCCACGTTTCGGAGGGCTATACCGAACTTCATTTCTTCCTTTTTACCGGTAACGTATTGGATACCCGCATCGAAAGCCACGCCTTGAGCGGACACGTCGGATATACTTTGAGATATAATCCGCAGCGTTACTCCTCCGTGGATCCGATCCGAAAAAGACTTCGCATAAGACAATCCAATATTCGAGAATGAAGGTTTAAACGTTCCTAAACCACCATCCGGACTTTCGACGGTTGTGATATCCACAGCACCCACATCGAGCGACATCACAGATACACCAAGAACACTCGACTCGTTGATACGCTGAGCCAAACCAAAACCATTAACATACACATCACTACCACTCAACCAGGTAGTTCGAGCAAAATTCAATTCAGTTTTTTGGGTAAAAGCCAATCCCGCAATATTCATGCGCTCTGCTTCAATGCCACGAATACACGAAGAATTTACACCGACCCAACCGGAACTTCTTGCCCAGGGCATAATCAACAGTTCAGTGGCGCCCGCTTGTCCTCTACGATCAGGGTTACCGGCCCAAACAGGCGTGCTGATCAGAGCCCCGATACCGAAACACAAAAAAAATCTTGAAATATTCATCAGTTTCATAAATAGACGGTCTTTTAGAATGTATCTAAGTCGATAGGCCGGGTAACCCCAAACCACTTCACCACTTTCTCACCAATGCCCGGGGCATTCACATGAAGCAAATACATCCCACTAGCAATAGGAATACGCTCCTGATTCAATAAATCCCAGTCAACAAATGTACTGGCATCGTCCTTCCTCAGGGTACGGATCAGGGTGCCGTTTAAGGTGTAGATTTTAATCACGCATTGAATGGGTAAGTTGGTAATGCGCACCCGATTGTCGATCTGGCTCGTCTCATAGCGTGATGCACCATAATACGGATTGGGCACAACCCTAATCAAATCGAGTGCCTTTTGAGCAGTAGGCAAATCATTCTTAATGGGAGCCAAATCTGTTAAGTCGAACTCATAACGAGGATTCCCTGCGTTAATGGCCTGAACACTAGGAGCCAGAAACTTTCCATAGGAATTATTTACACGTATGCTAAACTTTACCTCATTATCAAGTAGTCGCTTACCGGGAGACAACAGTGGAATGGAGGTCCACAACACCTCTCGGTATACGTTGCGCAATAGGCTATTACCAAGATTATTGACATTCACCCCAGGGCCAGCCAATTGATTATATACATAATTCGCTGTATCATATCGCGAGCCAAAGACATAGATAAAATGCTTGCCCCCCATGGTAATTTGGGGTTGACCACGACCAACATCACCAAATAAAGTGTCATTTGGGTTCCAAATCATGTCGCGGCCATTAGAAAGGGAAGCGCGGCTGTCCTCACCAAAGGCTATGTTCAAACGCACGCCCGTTTCCAGACTGATGGCGTAACCAGGGAACCAGCCCAAACCACGACGGCTTTCATTGGCATCAACATTGCCATCCTTATCCACTGAGGCTGCATCACGAATGTGATTTCTGCGACGTCCCCCCTGTGCTTCGGCACTGGCCTCACACATTTCTAAGACAACACAACGCGTCCATTTCGATTTATCAGGAGTAATGACAATATCAACACTCTTCAAGCTATCCAGACGAGCGGCCAAACGGAAAGGTGTGGCTTGTGGAACATCATCCACGAAAACCCCAGGCGTGATGGCTGATGGCATAGCGAATCGCATGGGCGACCAAGTCCCTCCTTGCACATCCGTTCCGGGAATAGTCATACGCACTACTCCCTCGTAAGCCCGTTTTGGATCACCATCAACGATAAACCCATCGCCACCGCCAACATTAGCCGGGCCCGCTTTAATCCAATCGAACAAGCCAAAACCATCAGGCAAACCAAACATCCACTCACGCGATGGCTCAGAAAAACGATAACCGGATGTAATCAAACCATTGCCCGTTTCAAGGACTGCTGCATCTCCCGGAGGGGCAACATTCCGAATGGTGGCACTCAATCCCAAACGACGGAAAATAGCCGTTGACTCGTAATAACCGAGAATCTGCTCATTAGCTAATGCAATGGTCGTGTCAGAGAAAATCGTGTCGTTGTTGTACAAAATATACCAACGGGCGCTGTTATCGACTGCTGCTGTACCACTTGGTGTTCCTTTGTACATGGCGAGCTGCATTTTTGCACGAGGCACCAAGGTAGGATCAATGACCTTTATGTCGATGGGACCAAAACTCCTCTCAAACTGTGGCGCTACCGCGTATCCATTATTTAGAATCTCAACAAGCGTTTCATCCGTGAGTTCAAGGTTCCTTCCACCATTACCACGCCCTTCCAATTGGGTGATTTCCGGACCATCGCCATAGGCAGAATTCAAAATCAAGCCATTGAAGGTTGGCTCCCACTTATGAGGAATCCCCGTGTAGGTAGAGACGTTGTTACGTCCAGCCAAATACGGAAGCTGTTGACCAGTCAGCGCAACTGGATCAAATTCTTGATATTGGTTGTAAGCATAGGCCACTACCAAATAATAATAGCGTTTGAAGTTCACCAAACGATCACTACCCTCGGCAAACAGATCGCGGGTAACACGCAAGGTCATCCGAACACCCTCATTGGCGCCATCCACAGCAATGAATGGGACCGATTGCTCCATATCCAAATCATAATTCCAATTGATGATTCTCGATACACCATTGTTCAGATCACCTTGATACAAGAGACGAGCGCGACTCGGATCATCTAATTCACCGGTCGAAACATTAGAGGCCGACAATTGGTACACCTTAAAACCCTCGAACTTGTACACCGAATCATATAAAGGCGTTCCGGGCGGAAGATCACGATTCAAAGCCTGAATAACCGGGTCTATTTCACGGTACCCGAGATTGTAGTTATTGCTGGTAGGCCGATAAGAGAAACTTAGAATGAGTTCCTGATCCAACTCAGTAATAGAAACATCTGGAGCATCAGGACCATCGATGGTTTTGAAACAGGCATCAAACAATGCCTGAGCCTTAGAATCTGCCCGCAACAACTGGTTGAAGGAGCCGCGCGCACCCCCTGAGGAGGCACGAGCCCAAACCACTCCAATGGTGATGTAATTCACAGCCCCGGGCACTAAAGTGAACGGACCCGCAGACTGAACAAACCGACGGTCTGCCGGAACATTCGCCTGAGCACCGGGCCCTGGATTATTTTCATCCCAATCAAAGGGTGGGGCAATCGGATTTTGAACCGAGCCACCAATAGACCACCCATATGCGCGATCTGAAGCACCAGGGAACATCAATCCCGCTGGGGTGGTGGTTGCACCTACAGAGCCCGGGTAACCCGTACCACCATAAACCATCTGACTGTTGTCCTTCCATTTTCCAATCATATAATTATACGCATGCTCAGCAGTAGAAGGGTTACCGATAGGCGTACCGTCATTGTTGAAGTACAGAAACTTCGCCATTATGATACGCTCTGTTCGCGGCTCTGGATCACAACCCGTTGCAGCGATTTCATCAACCGTTCCATCACGATCATTATCAATATCATCATTTAAGTCAGAAAATGGACCTTCAAAAAAGTCAATACCAATGGAAGGCGGATTGACACCATATCCCTGAATACCCTCATCATCATCATCTCCATTGTAACAAATTCCTAAACCACGAGGTACATCACATCCCACAAAGTCATCCGTAGCTTGGCCAAGATCGGGATCGACCCACTGTGCCATAAAGCAATTATTAAGGGTGATGGACGACCTGTTGATGATTTTATTCGAATAGAACGTCATATTGTTCAATTCATCATTGGATCGATATCCAAATGCCTGGGTCTGAATTTCCATACCAATCGGTGTACCACCCGATCCTGGAGCATTTCCTTTATCATTCGTAACAAACCAAATGGATTGGTCGCCATAAATGAATGGATAATCGCCCGCACTCGGGTTGTAAATATCATCCGCATCAACATCAACGAATGGTGCCAATTTGGGGTCTTGAAGCAATGTCACATCGCCACTAGCAGGCCAGTTGCGAATGGCATCAGGAACCACATAATTCGGGTCGCCCGATTCAATACCCGCAATGTGATCCTGGATCTGTTTGCGTTCTACTTTCCAATGGGTATCCCAACGGTCACACTCAGCTTTCGAGATAGTAGCTGAGTCGAGGGTTAATGGACCTGCCCACCAACCCACGCCGAGCACAGTCGTTTGACGATAAGTTTGTGCGGCCACTTTCAGCGTACCTACAGCATCTATACCACCCACCCAAACCGAACCAGCAAATAAGGAGTGCTTTTTCGGCAAGCTGGGGTCATCCAATTTCGGAATTTCATAGCGTGGATTACTGGCCAAATCCCACCACATATCGTTCCCACGCAAAATCATGGTACGCACATTATTAATGTCGAGATTGATTTTGGCAGAAGGTGGCGTACAGGTGGAGGCCAAGCGCGCAATAAAATTTCGGTTATTCTGGTCGGTTCTCCTACCCACAGAAAGATCCTCACGTGCCTGAACCGTTGTAAAAAGTACACTAATTAACAGTAGTGCTAAGCCAATTTTCTTCATATGCTTGAAAATATTCATGTTGATCATCATTTCTTAGAAGTTAAAGCGAACGCCTAAACGGGTGCGTCGTGGAATACTGAAATTACCTGGAGAATCCATTGATGCTCTATACAAGTCCAAGAAAGCCTGTTGGTTGAGTACACCCTGCGCCTGCTGGCGACCCAGATCACTTGTGAGATATCCATCATCCAAGGGATCCCCGGTGAACTGATACACATTGATTACATTCATGTTGTTGAATAGATTCAAGACCTGAAGAAACACATTCACCGTTGCCTCCCTTGGCTTGTCGTTGCGGTCGGAACCCATCTTGAAATTAATGTCCTTATCGACCCGCAGATTCATTCGGAACTGCCATGGGAGCCTTGATCCGTTAATTCCACCTTTCAAAGTCGTTCTTCCCTGGAGTCCACCCACCACTGCTCCATCTGGTGTGGGAATGGTCTGCCTCGAAAAAGGAGTGCCAGAAATGGCATTGGCTACCAAATTAAAGCCAATACCCTCGAGCAAACCGAATCCAGCTATGCGGGGACCACTGTAATCTTTTCCTTCACCAAAGCGGAAATCAAGCGTTCCCACTAATCGGTGGCGTGCATCAAAGTCTAACGGAATGGGCGTACGGAGGTTGTCGATACCCGCTTGAATAATATTCGTTGCCTGCTCCGGTGCTGAACCTGTTCCATCCGCAAACTGTAGGGTATAGCTTGCATTGATGCGCACATTGCCCGTTCTGCGGAGGTCATAACTTAATGTTAAGCCTTTAACTGTTCCGAAGTCAATGTTACCATAAGTGCGGTAGTCCAATGGAAAAGCAAAAGGAACATTGATGATTTGGATCATATTGCGCAACTCGCGGTAGAAAGCACTGATGGTGAGGGCTGAGGACTTATTCAATCTCTGCTTGAAACCCAACTGATAGTCGATCGTGCGCTCTGGCTTGAGGTCAGGGTTGTTGATCGTTCCTCCGATTTGTTGTAAAAAGAAATACTGTCGAGGATCGAAACGGAAGAAATCACTGGGGCGCTGGGTCAAGACGTCGTAATGGGCAAAAAACTGTGCCTCATCGGAAATAGGGAATGAAAACGCCACGCGGGGCATGAAATTAATTTGCGGAGTGTAATCGACAAAGGCATCGGCACGGACTTCATTTTGTCTAGTATCACGAAGATAAGGGGTTACCCTACCCGATGCAGAGGCGGCGGCAATTCCCGATGCATTCCGCACTTCAGTTCCTTGGGCGGTGTACCACTGTACCCCAGAACGATAACCCAGAATCGTAGGGTTCGGTGTGTTGACATCATTAACATACACAACAGCATTGGTGGGCACAATGCTGGGGTGAGCACCCGATGAATTAAGGGCTCCATCAACCTCGGCCAAAGTTCTCGCCGGATAAAGCAGGAAACGGTCGGCCAAAACAGGCTGATTGGCATCAAAACGGTCAACCCGCACACCTACACGAAACACGAGGTCATCGAAGGCAAACTTATCCTCAATAAAGCCCGCCATATAAATGGGTTGAAAAGCAGGAATCGGGCGATTGATTCGGTCGTTGAAGAAATCCAAGAACCCAGGATTTTTAGCCAGACGGTTTCCGAGGTAGTCATATCCATTATACGACACGAAAGAATTACCTTGGTTCAACAACTCCTCAGCAGAGAAGAAGCTCAGCTTCAATTGGTCAGGATCCAAATTATCAACATTGATGAATCTCAAATCATTGTCTGCATAGCCCAGCGAGCGACGAAGATTGCGGTCGAAGGTCGATTGATTGGCCGCATTGTAGAGTCGGTTGTAGCGAACTGTATCCCCCAGCATAAAACCAAATTCATCACGGTCGATCAGCGGGTTGTCCAAATCTAATTCGAGAATGTGTCGGTTTGTTAATGCCCTGGCAATCCCCCACAAACCAATACCACCGGCATAGGCGCTCACAGAATACCCCCGGTCGATGCGTTGATCGTACTCAAAACCGAATTTGAGTGCATGCTTGCCAATATCAGCCGAGAAAAATCCGGTGAAGCGGAAAAGGTCGTTATTCGAGTAGCTATAGCCTCCAAATTGCCGGCCTGGATCTTGCCAAATACCATAGGCTGATCCTGGACGAAGACCATTCACCAAGCCGCCGAACAAGCGCACATCGCTCAGGCTATTGAACTCAGTTGCACTGAGCACATTGAAAAAGCTTGTGCCCCAAACCGATAAACCCGGGTCGATGGTGCTGGGCGTGAAACGAAGATTACGATCACCAAATCCCTGAAGGATCTGAACATCATCGTAGCGCACCGGCAGGCCAGACGCCGAATCTACGAATGAACCGCTCAGGAAAATGGGCAATTGGCTGTAGTCGAACTTACCAATATGGCCGTAGTTAAAGGGATTCCTTCCCAACGCATCACCACCATCTTGGGTAGTACCTGAATTGGTATAGTCGAACTGCAACGTGTAGTAAGCGTTCTTAATCGTTGCATCTTGGGAGGATGCAAAATTCTGCTTGTATCGTGCATACATACGGGTTGTGGTCTCTGTGTTGAAGCCCATGTTGTTTGGACTAAACAACAGATTCGCACGGCTGTAGTTGCGAAAATCCACATAATCATAGTTACCACCTACCGTAAATCCGATTAAGGGTGTAGGCTGGAAATCAATTTTTCCAGCAACCGATAAACGGTCGCGGTTGGCATTGGGGCGAACCTGGCCCAATACCATGTCATCTCGGGTCACAAATTCTGAGTTGCGGTTTACGCCGCTGCCAAAAATGGAGGCCCTGTAGGGATTATTGCTGATTGAGTCGAGGACTTCAGGCCTGAGCGACCAAACACCGACGGCAGATGGACGGGGATCGACTTGCGTTTCGTATTCTGCCGAAAGAAAGTACCCCAGTACGGAACGGTCTTTGGACTTAGCCAGTGGACCGGAAAAGTTGAGCGCATACAAATTATACCCATATGGCTCCAACACCTTAAAAGAACTCAATACCTCGGCTCCACCATAGAATTGACCCGAAGGGCCGCGGGTTGTGATGTTGATGATACCGCCCGTGGCGTCTCCGTATTGGGCAGGAATACCCCCGGTAATAACTGTAGTTTGTTCAATCGCAGCGTTGGGCAAGTTGGTCGTTCCCCGAACACGAATACCATCAATAAAATATTCTGTGGATGACGAACGAGAACCCCTAATGTTCAATGCACTGCCTTCGTCTTGCTGGAAAACACCCGCTGTGGTGGCCGCAATGGAGTTTACGTCGCGGGTTGGCAGAGCGGCGATCTCCTCACGGGTTACTGTGCCTCCAGTTGAGGTTTCGTCTTTGGAGATCAGTGGAACCTCGTAATCGACCACGTCAATGACACTCAAATCGACCCCTGACGTCATGCGAATGTCCAAAAAATTGGATTTGTCGGCTGTTACCAACACACCCTTGATTTCACGGGTGTTGTAGCCCACATAAGACACCTTTACATCATATTTTCCGGGAGGTACCGCACCGAATTTATAGGCTCCGTTAATGTCTGTGGTGGTACCCGATTTTTGGGCACCATTTTGCTCCAAAATCACGTTGGCGAAGGGAATCCCTTCCTTGGGCTTGAGGTCATCCACCACTTTTCCTTGCAGGGTACCCGTACCGGCCTGTCCGAAGGCCGTGGCGATGCAAGCAAAAAACAGGAAAAATCCAGCGTAGAGCGTTTTTTTCATACAAATCGGCTTAAAGTAAAATCGAGGTGCAACATAGCAAGGAGAACGAACTTATGCAAGTGCCAATTCACACTAAATTAATCTTTAGGAATACATCAGCAAGATGTGCTTGATTTTCGTAGTTTGCAGTGATTAACGCCCAATCGATTTCAACAAGAACCCATAAGATTTCAACTATTCCTATTCCCCAATGACAGAAAATAGAATTTGTCAGCTATTCAATATCTCATACCCCATCATACAGGCCGGCATGATCTGGTGCAGTGGATGGGAATTGGCCTCAGCTGTAAGCGAGGCGGGTGGTTTGGGCATCATAGGAGCGGGCTCAATGTATCCTGATGTTTTGGCGTTGCAGTTGAAGCGTTGTCGAGAGGCCACCAGCGCTCCTTTTGCTGTGAATCTTCCACTCTTATACCCCCAGATCGACGAGCATCTCCATCTGATTATCGAAAATAAGGTGCCGATTGTTTTTACTTCGGCAGGCAATCCGGCCAAATATACATCCACCCTCAAGGAGCACGGCATTAAAGTGGTGCATGTGGTTTCGAGCGCTGCCTTTGCCCAAAAGGCCGAACGAGCGGGTGTAGACGCCGTGGTAGCCGAAGGTTTCGAGGCAGGCGGTCACAATGGTCGCGAAGAAACTACCACCTTATGTTTAATTCCTCAGGTAAGAAAGGCCACCGCTTTGCCCCTGATTGCTGCAGGCGGAATTGCATCGGGTTCCGCAGTCTACGCGGTAATGGCCTTGGGGGCCGACGCCGCACAACTGGGGAGTCGTTTTGTGGCCACACACGAATCTTCGGCCCATCAATCCTTCAAAGAAGCAGTGCTCAAGGCGAGTGAGGGCGACACCCGATTGTCGCTGAAGGCGCTCACCCCTGTTCGCTTGTTAAAAAACCCCTTTTTCGATCAAGTTGTGGCTGCTGAGGCTCAAGGAGCCGACGCAGCGGCCTTATCGGCACTGCTGGGAAGGGGTCGTGCCAAAAAAGGCATGTTCGAAGGGGATTTGATCTACGGTGAATTGGAAATCGGACAGGTTTCGGCGGGTATCGACGAAATTCTGCCCGCCGGGGCGTTGGTGCGCCGCATATGGGATGAGTTTCTACAAACCAAGGCACGCATGTGCGAATAGGATTTTGGGTCTTCTCGCGCCGTCTTGTCTCTGTTTCGCACATTACCCAATCCGCAGATTATCTAATCCGCATCTTAATCAGGCCAGAACTTCTTCTAACAGTCCTCGAAGAAGGGTGTGTTTGAGGATGCGCATGCCCTTGGGTATCTGTGCGATGGGCTGCTGATCGGCCACGCAAGCTAGGTTGTATCCTAGGCGGGAAGCCTCGCCCAGGCGCGCTTCTATTGCGGTAACCGGACGAAGTTCACCGCCTAATCCAATTTCTGCGGCAAACAACATCGGTGCATCGATCACCCGATCTTTGGCAGAACCCGCTAGAGCCACACAAACCGCCAAGTCCATGGCAGGATCCTCGGTTTTGAGTCCACCTGTGATGTTCAAAAACACGTCGCTCGGGCCCATTCTTAGGCCACATCTTTTTTCGAGGACCGCCAGCAGCATAGCGAGTCGACGGCTGTCCATTCCTGTTCCACCCCGCTGGGGTACGCCAAAAACTGAGGGGGTTACCAATGCTTGAACTTCCACCAGCAGGGCTCGATTACCCTCCCGACTCGATCCGGTGGCCATGCCGGATAAACCGGGCATCGTGCGGCCTGAAAACCAAAGTGCGGGATCGGCCACAGGCTGTAGTCCGGCCGAAGCCATCTCATAGATTCCCAACTCAAGCGTACTCCCAAATCTATTTTTCAGGCAGCGCACCAATCGGAGATTAAGGTGCCGATCGCCCTCAAATTGAAGTACGGTGTCGACCAAATGCTCCAACAACTTGGGTCCCGCTAGCTGTCCCTCCTTAGTGATATGCCCGATGAGCCACAAGGGCACATTCCGCTCTTTCGCAAAATCGGTGAACTGCGCTGCTGCATAACGGATCTGGGCAACGCTCCCCGCCACCGCGTCGATATGGGGATCCGACATGGTTTGAATAGAATCGATGATGATCATGCGTGCCTTCAGGCGGTCTGCTGCTTCCAAAATGATGGGCACAGAGGTTTCGGCCAATAAGTAGCACCGATTCAAATTCCCGCCCAATCGCAAGGCACGTTGACGAACTTGAGCAGCACTTTCTTCACCACAGGCATATAATATAGGAGCGGGACCTATTTCTTCTAAGGCCAATTGGAGCAATAGAGTCGACTTACCAATTCCGGGTTCGCCCCCCATGAGCATGACGGCTCCGGGTACGATGCCGCCTCCCAATACGCGGTTGAGTTCTTTATCCTGACAAACTACCCTCTGAAATTCTGTTTGAGGAACCTCGGAAAGCAGTATGGGTTGAGAAGTTGTGGCCGATCCACGCGCTGCTGAGTCGACTGTTGCCGATTTCAATTCCTCTTCCAATGTATTCCAAGCGCTGCAGGATGGACATCGACCCGACCATTTGGGTTGCACTGAACCGCATTCTGTGCATATCCACTCTGTTTTGATGCGTGCTGCCATGAGGCTTCAAAAATAGGCGTTTCATAGGCTTCAAAATAGACGTTTCAGCGGTGGCGAAATCGCCGTATTTTTACACTTTTAACCAACTTCTGCGTTGTTGATTCCATGACCGCTACTCCCGTCTTTTCAAAAGCGCCTTTTTCGCGGGCTCAATTTGACGCTGTTTCAACCCTTTTTGTGGGATTTTATCTGGTACTATCCTGTTTCTTCGGCTCGTATGCCCATGCCCAACAGGACCCCAAATCCCAAATGCAATTGGGGATCAATTATTTTCAACAGGAGGAATTCGATAAAGCAGCGGAAGTTTTAGAACAGTTGTTAAAAACCAATCCCGGTGAGCGAAACGCCTACAACTATCTATATGCAGCCTACACGCGCTTAAGTGATTTTAAACGTGCCGAAAGCATGGCTGCTTTTCTAAGTAAAAAATTTCCTGAGGACATCCAATTTGTGATCGACCAGGCGGTGTCGCTCCGCCAACAAAACAAGGAAGCCAAGGCTTTGGCCGCATTCGAGGAAATCTTCAAAAAACTCCCCACCGACCGCAATCGCTTGCTTTCCTATGCTTTCAGTTTCCAGATCAGGGCTGAAAATGACTATGCCATTCGGGTTTATGAACAAGGAGCCCAACAAATGAATAAGCCCGACGCTTTTGTTCTTGAATTGGCTGAGTTGTATCGGGCAACTGGTCAAAAAGCTCGGATGGTTGAGAATTACCTGGAGTATCTAGTTAAGAACCCCCAGCAGATGGGGCACATTCAAAAGCAATTACAGAGCAACATCGCTGTGGAGGATTTCGAAGTTTTTCGAGAAAAATTGATGGCCGCATTGCAGAAATACCCCGATGACCTTCTTCTTCCTGAACTGGCCGTTTGGTATTTCGTTCAACAGAAGGACTTCAGTTTGGCATTTGTGCAGGCTCGTGCCCTGGATACCCGCAAAAAAGAAGGCGGTACGCGCCTTCTTGCTTTGGCCACAACGGCCACCGAAAATCGGGATTATGCCGCAGCCGATGAGATCTATCAATACCTCATAGATGCAGGTCCGGCTTTACCTGTATGGTTCGATGCCCGCATGAACCGCTTACACAACAAACAGTTGATGTTGGAACGAGATCGTGCGGGTCGCGAATCGTGGTCGCAACTAGCCGATCAATACAGGCTTGTGATCACAGATGTACGTCATCCCAACCTTGCTCTACCCCTCAAAAAGGGCTTGGCCCACATTCTAGCCTATGAATTGGGTAGCTTTGATGAAGGAATTCAACTACTGGAAGAAGCCATTGCCGGGCCGGGTGATGCCCGCAAACGCGCTGAAGCTAAGTTGGAACTGGCCGATTTATTCTTGTTGACCGACGAACTCTGGGAGGCACAATTGCTTTATGGTCAGGTCGATAAAGATTATATTGAAGACGTTATTGGCCAGGAGGCCCGTTTGCGCAACGCCCGTCTTTCCTATTTCCGTTTTGAATTTGAATGGGCCCAGGCACAGCTCGACATTTTGAAGGCAGGCACCACCCATAAAATTTCGAATGACGCCATGGAGTTATCGCTGCTCATCGCCGATAATTTTAACCTCGACACCAGTCAATTACCACTCATGAATTTTGCCCGAGCTGAGTTAATGATGAAGCGTCAACAATTTGACTCGGCTCTTCGCGCCTTCGATGCTATGCTGCTTGAACTGCCTGATCATAGTCTACGCGATGAAATCTGGTTCCGAAAGGCCTCCATTCAAGAAAAAACCGGTGATTTAGCCGGAGCACGTTTCAGTTATGAGTCGCTGCTCAAAGATCACCCCAAAGACATACTAGCGGATGATGCCCTAATCGCATTAGCAAGGCTTTGTGAACGGGAGGGCAAATCAGAGGATGCCCTCGGATTGTATCAAAAAATGCTCGAGGAATACCCGGATAGCTTATTCACCGTAGATGCCCGCAGGCGGTTCAGAGAACTGCGGGGCGACGCATTGAAAGTCGATTGATGGCAAAGCAGGCCTCCCCTTTGCCTACATCATCGACAGGGCCCGAACGCGCTGTGATGCTCGGCATCATAATTCCATCGCTGGGCGAGACATTATGCAGCGAGCACCTCGATGAGTTGGAGTTTTTGGCCAAAACGGCTGGCGCAACGGTTCAAAAACGCTTTGTTCAACGATTGCCTGCTCCCGATTCCCGCACCTACCTCGGTTCGGGGAAAATTAAAGAGGTAGAAGAGTATGTGCGGATAGAGCAAATTGACTTGGTTTTGGTCGATGATGAGTTGAGTCCTGCCCAACTCAGAAATCTGGAACGTTTGTTCAACCCCGACCTCCTCGAGGCGCGCGTCAAAATACTCGACCGAAGCACCTTAATCCTGGATATTTTCGCCTCACGCGCCCGTTCAGCGCAAAGCCGCACACAAGTAGAGCTGGCCCAGCATGAGTATTTGCTCCCGCGACTTACCCGGATGTGGACCCACCTCAGCAAGCAAAAAGGTGGCATTGGCATGAAGGGCCCTGGTGAGAAAGAGATTGAAACAGACCGGCGCAACATCCGATATCGAATCACCTTACTCAAAGAGAAACTGGTAGAAATCGAACGGCAGCACGTCACCCAACGGAAAAACCGGGGAAAAATCATCCGAGTGGCCCTCGTTGGCTATACGAATGTAGGAAAATCATCGTTAATGAAAGAACTTAGCAAATCGGAGGTTTTGGCGGAAAACTTGTTGTTCGCCACCCTCGATGCAACCGTTCGAAAAGTGGTCATCGACTACACACCATTTCTACTATCCGACACCGTCGGTTTCATCCGTAAACTCCCGCATCACCTCATAGAGTCTTTTAAAAGCACGCTCGATGAAGTCAGAGAATCGGATATTTTGGTGCATGTGGTGGATGCTTCTCATCCTGGACACGTTGCTCAGATGCATGTGGTTCAACAAACGCTTCATGATTTAGGGGTGCGCGACAAACCGATGCTCACGGTCATGAATAAAATAGATTTAATCCCTAGTGTTCAGGAAAGGGAGGCTGAGTGGCCAGATGGTCGAGAAGTGGCTGATCCTCATCAACACACCAACAATGGCCCTGTTGTTTCCGTATCCGTACGAAAGCGTATGGGTATGGATGTACTCCGCGCTGAGTTGGTGCGCATGGTAAAAGAGGCCTGGATCATCCGCTACCCCCACCAGCACGATTTTTATTGACAAAGATCGCATGGCCTTGCCTCAAAATTCTCTAGATCATATTAGTATTTTTTAGTATTATATTATAGTTTATTATGAATAAATTGTGGTTTTTAGTCATTAATTTGTTTATTTTTGGATCAACGACGTCCTGTGTTAGTCTAAAACGACACAAAGAATTGGAGCACCGCCACCAAGCGGTCAACGCGCTGAACGACAGCTGCCAGGCCAAACAGACCCGGCTCATGAGCCAATTGGATGTATCGGAACAACGCTACAGTTCAGCACAGAAAATCAACCAAGGCCTGATGCGCGACACCGCTCGGTTCAACCATGACCTCAGGTCGGCCCGTGAGCGCATCGAACAGCTCGACCAACAAAATGCTGAACTGGCCCGCACCTCTGAAATTCTACGGAAAGGCAGCGCAGCCGAACAGGACCAATTGCTCAAGGAGCTCAGGGAAACTGAATCCAAACTGAGAAAAAGGGAAGAGGACTTGATCCTGCTCGAAAGAGATGTTCGCAGTCGCGAAACACGCATTCAAGAAATGCAAGGCATGATGGATGCTCAGGCCCAAACACTGAATAACTTGAGGCAGACGATAAGTAAGGCCCTCCTCGGCTTTGAGGAGAGCGGACTCTCTGTTCGGGAGCAGAACGGCAGGGTTTACGTATCGTTATCTGAAAAACTCATGTTTAAGGTGGGCAGTGCCGAGGTGGATCCACGGGGTCGACAAGCCATACAGGAGTTGGGCAAGGTACTGGCGGGCAACCCAGACATCAACATCATGGTGGAGGGACACACCGACGACCAGGGTGGCGATGCCCTGAACTGGGATTTAAGCGTACGAAGGGCCACCAGCATTGTTAAAATACTGGTCGATAATCCTCAAATCGCGCCTGCTCGAATCACCGCAGCGGGACGCGGCAAACATCTACCGCTTGAGTTGGGCAAATCGGCCGAGGCCCGCACCCGAAACCGCCGCACCGAGATTATCCTTACGCCCCAACTCGATTTACTCTTTCAGTGGCTGGAAACGCGCTGATTGGTCCCGTTTATTTCCATGAAACCCCAAATAAACAGCAAAGACCATGGTGTAGTTTACCGTGTTCTGGGGCTGATGTCGGGCAGTTCACTCGATGGTATAGACTGGTGCATGACCAATTTTGAAGTGTTCAACGCGAAGTGGTCATTTCAAATTGAGGGATGTGGCTTCCTGCCCTACTCTTCAGAACTGGTGGAACGCCTCACCCGCGCCCATTTGCTGCCTGTTCACGAGGCCATGTTGCTGCAACATGATTTCGGCAAGATCAGCACAGCCGCCGCTCAAGCGGGCATCGAACAATTCGGGGAACCCCTATTGATTGCAGAACATGGCCATACCCTGGTGCACCGCCCCGAATTGGGCTACACCTGGCAAATGACCGCGGCTCCCATGCTCGCGGCCTGCTTTCGCGTTCCGGTCGTGGGCGATTTCCGCCGCGTTGATGTGGCCTTGGGTGGACAAGGAGCACCGCTTGTGCCCTACGGAGACGCCTTGCTTTTTTCCGAATATGCTGCCTGCCTCAATCTCGGTGGAATCGCCAATTTATCCTTCGACGAGCAGGGAAAACGGATTGGATTCGATGTCTGTTTTGCCAACCAGGTACTCAATCGGCTCGCCCAGAACCTTGGACTCCCCTTCGATCAGGGAGGATCTCTGGCGGCCAACGCCAGAAACGCTGCCGATGAAACCAAGCGCTCCCGAGTGGCCAGCGCCCTTTCAGAATGGGCCGACATTGACTTTTTACGTCCCTTTCCCCCCCCTTCATTGGGCCGAGAAACACTCGAAACAGACATCTTACCACGGTTGACTGCAACCAATTTGTCATCTGACGATTTGCTTTGGGCCTGGTGTGCGCATATCGCTCAATGCGTTTCTCACTACCTCCAATTCAAGGGAATCAAAGGACGAATATTGGTGACTGGCGGTGGCGCTTTCAACCAATTTCTCATGGACTGCCTTCGGGCAAGCTCTTCTACAGATGCTCAATGCCATTGGGAAACAGGATCCGAGGCCCTCATTTCCCATAAAGAGGCGCTGCTCTTCGGTTTTTTCGGTCTACTTCGCTACTTAGGGCTCCCAAATTTGGATGGGTGTTACACGGGTTCGGCGGCCACCCACAGCGCAGGATGCGTTTATCATCCATTCCCATAAATGCCCTACTTTTGATGCCGATTGGTCTTTTTGATTCACAGGCGACCATCGACTACCCTTAATGAAAAACCCAGCAGGATGTCTACCCGAAGAAATGCCTAAGCGCCGTGCATTGGTCACAGGCGGGACCGGATTTATAGGCAGCCATTTGGTCCGTCGATTATTGGAGGCGGGCTACCTTGTGCGGGTGATGGCTCGGCATCCCGAACGAAACAACGAGCACCGACAACTAACTACGGAGCAAGTCAGTAGCGTGGAATGGATTGGGGCCTCCCTCGCCGATCATGAGCAGATCGAAGCATGCCTTAATGATGTAGACGTTGTCTTTCATTGCGCGGCTCGGATTTCTTTTCACGCCTTGGATCGCGAAACACTCTACTCTACAAATGTCTCTGGCACTGCTCGCCTGGTCGATGCGTGTTTGGAAACGGGTGTGAAGCGCTTCATACACTTGAGCAGCGTAGCTGCCCTGGGCCGGTCAACACGCGATGATGGGATGGTGGATGAGTTTGCGGAGTGGGACGAAAAAAACAATCCCACCAACTATGCGCGCAGCAAGTTTTTGGCTGAATTGGAGGTTTGGCGCGGTCAGGAAGAAGGCTTGGAGGTAGCCATGGCGCATCCCAGCATAGTCATTGGCCCTGGTAAGATTGATCATAGGGGAAGCAACCGTTTCTACCAGATGGGGCGACAGGGGATGCCTATTTACCCGACCGGTTCTGTGGGTTTTGTTGATGTACGTGATGTGGCGGAGGTGTTATACCGACTCGATCACGAGGGCCTAATCGGAAAAAAATTCGTATTGAATTCGACGAACGTATCGTATAGGGCTTTTTTTCAGCGCATGGCTGAGCTCACCGGATCGCCTCAGCCCCGCTTTGCTCTTCCCTATCTTCCAGCTTTATTCCTGGCTACGGGCTTGGAATGGCTTTCCCGTTTACTGCGCAAACGTTTTCCGCTCACCCGCGAAACCGTCAGGGCCGCCTGTTCACACACGCAATATGATGGGGGCGCTGTGCTCGCGGCTCTACCGGATTTTCAATACCGGTCATTCGCCGCCACCCTCGATGATGGCCTGATCTTCAGCAAATCCGGCTCAAAGAACTGCTGATGCCCCTGAACAGGGGTCATTTCCGATCGGCGTTTTTGCCTCCACTCGAAAATCAGCGTTTATAAATCCCATCGAACGATCATAGATTTTGTATCCATTCAAACAGCCCAAAGAAAATGGCCAGCCAAATGAGGCCTTTTAAAAAAAAGAACAAAAACCCCCACCAACCAATTCTCTTCAGCCAGGTCATCATTTTGGAAGACATCGCGGTTATTTACAAATCAAAAAACGATATTTTTTCCTCACTTGTTTTCCTTCGACAAAAAAAATTGTTTAGTTTCGTCCCTTTCATTTTTGAATCTCTCTACACTACCCAAAATCTATGCGTTTCATCTACACTACCCGCCATTTTATCATCGCCGCACTTGTCCTGACTGGCGTTGCGCTGTCCTCTTGCGAGGAGGGTGTTGACTTGAAAATCGTTGATGCTCCTGCCCTAACCACTGGAGGCGCTGAAATCACCTCTCCCTTTAGCATTCGGGTGAGCGCTGAAGTAACGTCAGATGGGGGCGATATCGTGGGTGATCGTGGGGTATGTTGGTCGACCAATCCGGGGCCTACTACAGCCTCGTCGGTGGCCCGTTCTGGCGGAGGGGTCGGCTCATTTTCGGTTTCATTGTTAGGACTCGAACCCGGAAGAACCTACTACCTGAGGTCATTCGCCTCAAACATTGGCGGTGTTGGTTATGGAAATGAGGTTTCATTCACCACATCGGCCGCCCCTTGGACAAACAACGCCGACACAGTTTCGGATGCTTCTGGAAACCTATATTCCTATAAAACCATTGGAACGCTCGACTGGATGGCGCAAAACCTCCGCTCGGTTCGGTTCTGTAATGGTGATACCATCCCCCAAAAATCGAGTGCTGGTGCATGGTCTACCTCTGATACATCTGCCCAATCGGCCTACAACAACGACCCTGCTCTGGCACCCATGATGGGCCTGCTGTACAATGGTTCTGCTATGCTCGACCCCAGGAATGTTTGTCCATGTGGCTGGCGTGTTGCCGACGAGGATGACTGGAACGACCTTATCAACAACAACGGAGGTCTGTTTGAGGCGGGTGGAGCGCTTAAAACAACAGGAACAGGCATTTGGAAGGCCCCGAACACAGGTGCCACTGATGCCATTCAATTCACAGGATATCCCGCGGGCTACCGAGCTCCTACTGGAGAGTTTTTCAATTTCGGATCGAATGCCTATTGGTGGAGCAATAACGCCACACGCCCTGTTAAGATCGTGAACTCGTATGGTCCAGGTATGCAGGCATGGACGGGAGAGCAAAAAACTGGTTATTCAGTTCGTTGCGTACGCGACTAATCGACATCAAGACTGTCCCAATTGATGTGGAATTTCTGGGGCCTGTAATTCCATCGCCGTCATTCCATCGCCGTCATTCCATCGCCGTCATTCTATCGCCAGTAATTCTATCGCCGTCATTCTAGGCCAGTTATTCTAGGCCAGTTATTCTAGCACCGTAATTCAAGTCTCGTCATTCAAGTCTCGTCATTAAGCGTCTTTTCCTGCTTGAATCGCAGGATAGAGACTGCTGACGAGACCAATGCTCACTACCGACAGAAACACAACGACCAAGTCGGTTGCGTCGACCCGAACAGGGTAGCTTTCAACGATAAACTGCGCAGATTCGCCCCCCAACTTTAGCCACCCATATTTCATTTGCATCCATGCCAGTGATGCGCCGGCTACAACACCTGCTACAGCACCCAAGACGGATACCCCAGATCCAGCCATCAGAAATATTGCAGATATCTTCGTGCGTTCTGCCCCCAATTGTCGCAGAATCTTGATTTCTTTTTGTTTTTCCAAAACCAGCATCGACAAGCTTCCAATGAGGCTCAATGAAGCTATGCCAACAATCAACAGCAATAGTGCAAAGGTCCACCACTTCTCCGACTGAAAAATCTTATAAATGGCCTGTTCCTGCCGCATACGGTCTGCTACTTCGTATCTGGGACCCAGAAGATTAGCCCATTCCTTTTGGATGGCTTCCGGTTTGACACCTGGCTGAAGTTTAATCTCTACCCTCGACGACCAGTCCTTCGGCAGTTGGATGAGTTCATGCATCCACTCTTTTGATACCAAAACATATTTGCGGTTGATTTCAGGTTGTACGTTAAACAAACCGGCAACCATCAAATTACCTCTTGCAAGGGACTTCTCGGGCAGCATGGGGTCGAAATGTGCGCCCCTACGGGGTAGAATTACCTCAATTCCGGAATGTACATCCTGCAATTTGACCTGCAGCTGGGCGCCCAACTCTTGCCCTATTACCCCATAACTCATCCCAAAATCATCAAAAAAGCCATATTGGCCATAGCTCATTTGCTGGCCTACGCCGGTTACCTCAGCGAAGTGCTCATCGACCCCCTTTAATATGGCGACTTCTTCCCGATCCTTACAACGAACCAAAGCGTTCTCCTCTATTGTATAGGAGTATTTCAAAACACGTCGCTCGGTGGTCCACAATGGGCGCAATGAATCGACGTTTAGGTACTTTCCATCTGTGGAGCGGATCAACAACTCAGGATGAAAATGACTGTACAGGCTGCGTGTGAGGTCTTCTAATCCGTTGTAGACACTCAAAACGACAACCAAGGCCGCTGTTCCTACGAATACCCCCAAAAACGATACGCCTGTGATCAAGTTAACGAAGTGCGTTTTTCGGCCTGCAAACAGATATCTACGGGCCAACAGCAGGGCGAACTTCATGTGCCTTCCATGCTTTTGGTGGCTACTGCCACAACTTCAGCACCTTCCGAGTGACCAATATAGGCATCAATGGCGTTTAATATGATGATGAGGGGATACATCAATAAAAAATATAAAGGCAGTGTATAAAGGTAATTCTCATGTCGACGCAACATATTATTGGGCACGGAAATGCCTAAAAATGTAGAAAGTCGTCCTGAAATTCCATATGAGTAATGAGCCTTATAGTGTTTAAAGCCTCCGTCTCTAAGCAATTTCTTGAGGTCGAAGTTATTGTAGCGGTGAACAACCTCCTGGTTTGAAGTGAGCTTATTGGAGAGATTGGGCTGTAAGGGGAAATTCTTATCGGATCGTACCGAAAGCAACAGTTGACCGCCCGGCTTGAGTGCGGAATAAAGATTGGATATGGCTTGAACATCTTCCTCGATATACTCAATGACATTGACGGCCAGTATCAGGTCGTAGACCTCATTTCGATGAATCTCCAGCACATTTTCTGTTCTAAAAAGTACCCTTTCATAGTGTTTTCTATGAAAGTACTCATTGCATGCTGAAATTTCATCGGGGTTGCGGTCTACTGCATAAATATTCCAATCGGGATGACGGAGCGAAAGGTAATGCACATATTGACCCATTCCGGTGCCGGCATCCAATACGTGCGCAGATCCTTTGCGACGCCAAGCGAAAGTGTGAATTGAACGGCGCATATGCCAGAAAGTCACAACTAAGCCGTCGGTGAGCACATAGAAGAGTGTCCGCAAGGTTGGCTGGTCATGAAAAACGTTGGCCAAACGCATTCGTAACGCTTTGTGGTGCATGCAATGCTGCTTTAGGGTTCATGGGAAGTGCGCACAGACTGCAGCAGGGCGTCTATGCGGTCAGAGGCATCAAGCGAATCATCACGCTGCCAAATTAATTGCGGTATAATTCTCATATTTTTACCCATACGACGCCCCAAACGCATTCTAATTTCGGGCGTAGATGACTCAATCCGGGCAAATAAATCGTCGGTCTTGCCGCCGAAAAGACTGACCGAGCAGCGGGCAATCGCCAAGTCCGGGCTTACCCTGACCTGGGTAACCGTGAGCAACGTGCCTGAATGGGCCCAATCCATTTCCCTTAACAAAACTTCAGCCAATTCTTGCTGAACAAGACTCCCAACACGCAGCTGTCTCTTCGATAATTTCATGCTGCAAAAATAACATGAATATTCACTGCCTATCTACGCCTATTTTTGACCTTCAATTTGATGCCGATGTCGAGCAGTCGCCTTTTTAATGCATTTGATGTTCATAACTTCCGTTTCAGAAAACCGGTCCCCTTTAGGTGGGCCGACCTGGACAGCATGGGTCACACCAATAACGCCATTTACTTATCCTATTTTGAGCAAATTCGGATCCTTTATGCAAGAGATGTGATGAAATGGGAATGGGAGCAAGTCGGCATGATCCTTGCCCGAACCGAAATCGACTACCTACTACCCCTGACTCATCCACAAAACGTGGAGGTGCTGGCCAGGGTAACTAGATGGGGATCAAAAAGCTTCGATATGGAGTATGCGGTTGCGGATTTATCGACAATGACCGCCAAAATTTACGCCATAGCTCGATCTACACTGGTTGGATTCGATTATCGGACACAAAAGTCGGCCATCATTCCCATGGCCTATTGCGAAGCCGCTCATCAATTCGAGGCCCGACCTATTGAGGGGTTAGGATGATCTCCACCCTGCGGTTTTGAGCCAAATCTGATGGTGCTGAACCCGTATTTACGGATCTATATTGGCCTCTACCAGCCGCAATTAGGCGCTCTGGCTTGACTTGACCTGTCGAGGTTAGGATTTGAACTACAGAATTCGCGCGATCGACGCTGAGTTTCCAATTCGATGCTGGTTTTCCTTTGTTATCAGTATGCCCTTCAACCATAATACCCATATCCGTCTTTTCCTTAAATATGGGAACCATTGCGAGCAGCGCTGCCTTCCCCTTAGCGTTAACCACAGAACTCCCGGTAGTGAATAACAATTCACTTGGCAATACAATATTTACCTTTCCTTCTAATTCCTTAACCACAATACCCAATTTGGCATAGGCCTCAAGCGCTTTGGTTAAGTCATTACGAACTAATTGAGCGGCACTTTTCTCCTCTTGTTTTTGCCGTTCCACCTCGGCCAGCAATGCATCCTTTTGGCGAAGATCTGCCTCTACCCTACGAAGGTCATCTTTCAAACGATTAATTGAATCCTGTTTAATCCCCAATAAGCGGCTGGTTGTGCTACCGAGTGAATCGACATGTTCACGCAGGCGCTTAAGTCCGTTGGTGTTGGCCTTCACCACGCTGTCCATCAAGGCATCACGTACTGCACCCCCAGACCGGGCATGAGGCTTACGATCCATATGGGTCGTTTTACCTGGGGTAAAGCGTAAACCCACTTGCCCTTGAAGCATATCATCACGACCCCTCATGCTGCCATAGGCGTAATTGTACCCATCCCACCCATCTGAGGCCATTGAAGCAAATTGAAGTGATCCGAACAGATGCCAATGGTTATTGAGGTGGTAGCGGGTTCCCAAACCCAGTGATAATCGATCCACCACATCTGATAGTGTCTTCTCTTCGCCCAAGTAACTCGGCACACCTGGCTCCTGCTCGAAAAAGCGTGTGGTAGAAAATGAAGCCCGATCCCAACCAAAGCGCATGTACGGCGTCCATTTATCGGATTTGATCGTTATCCATCTTTTTAGGGCTACATTGAGGGCTAAGCCATTAAAACGAACATCCGATTCATAGTATTGCACCGCATTGGCACCTGTCATTTTACCCTTGCTCCCGCTGTATTCAAGACTCAAGGTGGGACTTATGAAATACAGGACATCGACCCCGAAACCCATGTCAAATCGTGTGTTGTTTCCCTTCAGAGCAGCCATATCGGCGCCTTCATAGCCAAATTCCTGACGATCCAATCGGGTATTCAAAAGGTCACGGTAGTGGGTTCCATAGAGCCCAAGACTCAGACGGTTCGAATCGGTAAGGGTTTTAAACCACTGGGCCGAAGCTGAGAAAGAGCCTAATAAAACAACCAATACGATGGTTGCAAAAGAAATAGATAAGTTCCGAAGCATAATGATCAGCGGTTGGAGTTGATAACGATTGATTGAAACGAGCTCTTGTCGCTGGCCCTCAGGTGCACCAGGTAGCGGCCGGGTGCAAGGTGCGACAAATCCATCACAGCCGTACCAGGAGCCATTTGTGTGACATTCATTCTACGACCACTCATGTCAAAAACCTGAATTTCAGCAGATTCCTGATCACGGCCTGTGTAATCTAGCTGGAACACCCCACCTGACGGATTGGGATAAATATTCAATGCGCCTGGGTTGAGTTCATCGACCCCAACTCCTACCCCAAATCCATAAGGCGGGCTCATGCGGAAACATCCAGCACCATTCATCACCCGTACTTCATAAACACCAGTCAGCACCACGTCATAGGTGGAAGAGGTGGCTCCGGGAATCGCACCACCATAGCGGTACCATTGGTAGGCACTGTAGCCGGATGGGGCCTTGAGCAAAGTGGCGGTGACCCGTTCAATAAGGGGCTCTGAAGGGGCGGGAAGCACCTCCATGGGAATGTAGCCCGTTGTAACGCAACCAAATGAGTCCGTGTAGTCGTAGCGCAAATTGAAATTACCCAAAGGAGCTTGAGCGGGATCAAAAACAGTGGGGTTGCGCATGCCTCCACCACTAATATTGTATCCAGGACGACCCGTACCAGGAATGCCGGTCAATGAAGTCAGATCAAATGGGGCGTCAGAAGCACAAAACGTCCGCCCGGGTGGCACATAAGGCACAAGAAGTGCCGATTCAACCACCGTAACGTTAAAACGAACGGTATCTGTATTGCCAAATACATCCCTTATTTCAAAAACATTCGATCGAACGCCGATTGGGAAAGTGCTTCCAGGAGGCAGCCCTGAGATGAGACGGACCGTTGTTCCTAAACAATTGTCGGTCGGGATGGGCAAATCGTAGAAATAGGTAGCCTGGCATTCGCCCAATACCACATCGGAAGGCATATTGGCAGGCAGAACAAAAGGCGCGAAAGTATCAAGCAAGGTGATCGTTGCGGTTCCTGATCCAAGATTTCCTGCGGCATCACGCACGAAAAGGGTAACAGTATTGTTGCCCGCTGAAGTTTGACAATTGAAGTAATTCGTGCTCAAGCTTCGATTGGTGATGCCACAATTATCGATAGACGCGCTGTCTACCATAGCGGGCGTAATAAATGCCTCTCCTGAGCTATTCAAATAGGCAAGCACGTTTCGCGTAACAACGCGCGGAGCGCGATTGTCGACTATTTGAACGGAGGTCGAAATAAACCGGGTATTCACTCCATCACTGCCCGTCAGAAAAACTGTATTTGATCCAATCTGTCCGCAAGAGAAGGTTGAAGGGGAAACCGATAATGTGAGCGAACAATTGTCGTAGGAACCGTTGTCTATGTCGGAAGGCTGAATCGTTGCCACCCCAAATTCATTGAGCTCAATGGTAATAGAACGTGCAGTTAGTTGCGGAGGCGTAGTATCAATGATGGTAATGTTTGATGTCGCTGTAGCAGAATTACCCGAGTAATCGGTGATCAGTAACTGAATCTGTTGCATGCCCAAATCGGCACAAGAAAAATGTGTACGACTCAAAGTCATAGAAGCAATACCACAGTTGTCGCGTGATCCATTGTTGACCTGAGCCACCGAAAGAAATGCCAATCCAGCCTGATTTAATGCAAGGGTAACGGGGCGGGTAAAAACTTCCGGAATAATGCTATCTATAACATTTATTTGGGTGTATGATGTATTTACATTACCGGCCTGATCCCGAACCTGAACAGCCAGCTGGTTCACCCCGATGTTGGTGCAATTGAAAAATTGCTGACTCACTGCGGCGTTGGACAGTAAGTAGGAGAAATTACTGCAATTATCGATTAATGTATCGATTACGGTTGCAGGGCTCACCACCGCTATGCCATTCCCATTCAAGTAAACATTCGTTTGTTGAAGCAATACCTGAGGAGACTGAACATCTGATCCGGGAGCACATGGCTGTGCAAATGATGAAAGTGGATTCCACACAGATAAGACAATGATTAGGGTTGAGCAAAAACGCAGAATTGTCGTTGTCATAAAGTCAAATTGAAATTGAAAAACTAAAAGGTGTAGTTCGAGGAACTGCGTAAAATCACTGCAATAATAATCATATAATGTGAAAAAAAGTTGAATATACGTGAACCATTACCATTATTTTTGGGGTGTCTCCAAGCATGATGCGCTCCTCCATTCACCCCCAATCCGCCATTTGGAGTAGTTTCGTATTCGTTCTTCTGGTTGCCATTCTCGTCATCGCTTACGATCTTCAATTCATGCAACACCTTGTAAGCGAAATCAAGCAGCTTCCGCTCAATGATCCTCAATCTACCCAGATCACCGATGCGCTTCTGGACACTGCAGAACAGCAAGTTAACCGAGAACGACACCTGGATGCCTGGAATACTCTTTTGAACGCGGAAGATGTATACCGAAAACACAACCGACTGGAATTTTTGGCGCGCGTTCATTGTATGCGCGCTCGTATGTTGCATGAATTGAAGGAATTTGACGCTGCCAAAGAAGAAATTGACCGAAGTGCTACCCTCGCCGAACGATTGGGTTCTGAGGAGTATAAGGCCGAGACTGCATACCTTTTGGCAACAAATTTATACGGTCGTCGAGAATATGAACTTGTCTATCAACTGATTGAAAACAGGCTTCAGGATTCTAGGGCCATTTCTCTAAAAAATGCCATCCACTTCCATAATCTTGCCGGGTTGAGCAGGGGAAAAGCGGGCGACCTTTATGAAGCTGAAATTCACTTTCTATCCGCATTAGACATCAGCAAACACCTTAATCAAGAGCAATATGGGTTCTTATATGGGAATTTAGGCCATGTCTATGCACAGCAAGGCCGTTTGAACGACGCAAAAAAGTACCTCGCTCTCGATTTTGAATGGTCGAAAAACAACCATCAATTCGGCTCCGCATCATCTGCAGCCTACTTATTGGCTGAGCTTTTGAGCGCTTCTAATTCCAGAAGAGATCAAATAAAAGCGCTGCTATATCTAAACCAAGCAGATAGCTTGGCTCTACTTCAAAATGCGGTTCAAATTTCAATGCCATCAGATTCTCTTTGGTGGCGTATTCAACTGCTTGGGACTCATTCATCCGATGCACATACCGATTTGGCAATCATTGCAAAACGTGCGGCATTAAACAAGAAACGTGCGGAGGAGGCCCAGAGCGCTGTGATTAGGAATCGCATTTATGAAGATGGTAGGACACAGTGGCAAAAGCATATAGCCGATCGGAACAGAAGTGTTCAGCGCTCTGGTCAAGCCCTTTCGTTTGCAGCAGGCATTTTTTTGTTGATGGCCATCGTGTTGATCAAACCAGAATAAACACAGAATTGGTTAACTTTCCATCCGCAGCAATCATAAACCAACTGAATCGAATGCATTTCCTTCAGATGCAGAATCAAAGACTTTAAAAAACAAGCTTTTATCGCATGAAACAGTTATCCCGCCTCTTCGTGTACATGGCATTGGGGCTTATGTCCAATTCAGCCAACGCCCAGCGCTATTTGCAGCCCATGTTTGGTCAGATCGTTGAATCTGCCGTTCCCTACGGCGAATCCATTTCCTGGAACGGCAACAGTGCCCCCTTACTGCTGGATGTATATATGCCCGCCGGAGATACTGCCACCCGAAGACCTTTATTGCTGTTGTTTCATGGCGGCAGCTTTGTGGGCGGCTCGCGTACGGACGGCTATATGCAGAATATGTGCGCCTACTTTGCCACTCGGGGCTACGTTGCAGCCAGCGTTGGCTACCGATTGGGGGTGAATGTCGGCAATGTGGCCGGTCTGCAAGATGAATTCATTCGGGCAGCCATTCGGGCCACACATGATGCCAAAGCTGCTGCCCGATTCTTCCGTAAATCCTTTGTGGAGAACAACAACCCTTATGGCATCGACACCGCGCGGATCTTCGCGGGTGGTTATTCTGCTGGTGCAATTACTGCCATTCACCTCGCCTGGCTTAAAAATCCTGCCCTAACCTCTCAACAAGTGCAAAACAACCTTGCTGTTTTAAACGCCGGACTGGAGGGTCTGTCGGGAAACCCGGGTTACCACTCAGGGGTTGAGGCTGTAGTGAATTTGGCAGGGGCAGCACTAGACACACTCATTATTCAACCAGGACATGTACCCGCCATTCACTTTCATGGAACGGACGACCAAACCGTTCCATATGCACGAGGGCCGGTGCGCGCAATGGGACTAAACATTCTGACAGTCGACGGGAGCAGTATAGTACATCAGAGGCTCAGCAACCTGCAAATCAACAGTGAAATGAATACTTTTCAAGGGGGTGGACATGATTTGGTTTCAGATACAGCGCGCTGGAATTTCATACTCGATCGCAGTAAATTGTTCTTATATGCCCGAATTGGCGGTGGCACCAGCCATATCAAAGAGCAAATCAATGCCACCGTACGGTGTTTCCCCAACCCCACGACCGACTGGCTTCAAATCGAGGGATTTTCCCCTACCGTATTAGTTGGTGCTCCATGGACGTATGCTTTGCTTGACTTGAGCGGACAATGGGTAAGGCCTTTTTCAACCTTATCGCAAGACGGCAGGATCTCTCTCGGTGATTTATCGAGCGGACATTACTTCCTCATCCTTCGTCAAAAAGACCAGACCTCCTACCACAGAATCATCAAGAACTAAACTACATTTGCTATTTTAAATTCCGATGATGATTAAATTTTCGCTTCATCAACCCAAATTTAGGGGCATCTTCTTTTGCTGTTTTTTGTACCTCGCGACGCCCCAAGTTCGTGCGCAGGATCTCTCAAAAATGCAGCAGTGGCACCTCCTCGATGAGGATAATGATAGTTTACCCGGTATTTCGGCCCAAAGAATTTTGCAGGCCATAGGGAAGACTTATAGGCCGCTCGATGTTATTGTAGCTGTCATCGACGGCGGAGTGGATACCGAACATCCGGATTTGGTGCCAATCCTATGGAAAAACCGGGGTGAAGACCCGAATAATGGAATCGACGACGATGGTAATGGCTATGTCGACGACCTGCGGGGATGGAGTTTTATCAGTGGTCGCGGAGGTGAAGTTAACCAGGACACTTATGAAGTGACACGTGAGTGGGTTCGACTCCGTGAAATGAAAAGATATGGCGGAATACAAAAGAAGGATTCTGCACAAAAGGCCTACAAAAAAGAGGTCGAATTCCATTACAAAACAAAACGGAAAGAAGCCAAGGCGAACCATAAAATGGGAATCAAACTCCAGAAGGCCAATAACGAATTTTATGCGCAACTGGCCCGCTTAGGGGGCGACAGTGCGGATATCGGTGCGATCAAAGTGAAGGGATGGGGCAAAAGTGTACAGAGAATTTATTGGATGTCGAAACTGACCGGAACGGCCATATCCGATATCCACACTGAACTCAATTCGATCGGAAGACGACTGTGCGATGTGTATGAATATAACCTAAATCCTAAGTTCGACCCACGCGGGTTGGTAGGGGATCGGTATGAGGATCTGAAGGATCGATTCTATGGTGACAAGCGCGTAACGGGTCCCGATGCGGGCCATGGCACGCACGTAGCGGGCATCATTGCTGCTGCGCATGGCAACCAAACGGGTATGAACGGGGTGGCGCCCAATGCCCGCATCATGAGCCTTAGGGCGGTACCCAATGGCGACGAGCGCGATAAGGATGTGGCCAATGCCATTCGATACGCCGCGGATATGGGTGCCAAAGTCATCAATATGAGCTTTGGGAAATCATTCTCGCCCAGTGAACCCCTGGTGCAAGATGCTATACGCTATGCGGCCTCGCGCGATGTGTTGATGGTGCATGCGGCGGGCAATGACGCGCTTTTTGTGCCCGACCTGCCTACCTATCCCCGAGCGCCACAGATCGATGACGCCCGGCTCTCGTTTTGGATTGAGGTTGGTGCCATTGGCCCAAACCACGACCCCATCAACCGTATTGCCTCGTTTTCAAATTTTGGCAGCCCGGTGGTGGATGTATTCGCGCCCGGTCAGGACATCTATGCTACCCTACCGGATGGAAAGTATGGGGCGCAAAGTGGCACAAGTATGGCGGCGCCGGTGGTTGCGGGTATGGCTGCACTGCTTCGCGGATTGTATCCCAAACTTTCGGCGCCCGAAATCCGCGATATCATCGTTTCCTCTGTGAAACCATTTCCTGATGAGATGATTGTGCCGGTGGCCGATGGCACCGCAGCGAAAATTGCCCAGTCTCGAAAGAAAACTTTTGGTGACCGGAAAACATCAAGCGCGCACGAAATCTGCAGGAGCGGTGGTATGGTCAATTTGGAAAGAGCCCTGAAGTATGCCCAGGAACGCTATCCCGGACAAATGGCAGAATACAAACGATAATCGATTCTGGTGGCGCCGTCTTCTTTGACGTTGTCTTCTTTGACGCCTAACGCTTGTGGCGTCCGCCCTGCGGTGAAGCGGCGAAGACAGGATATTCTGCTTTGGTCATTCCCTTCTTTATGGATTCGAGCCGCCTTTGCATCATTTGTCGGCGCAGTGGGCTAAAATACCCTACAAATAGCTTTCCCATGAGGTGATCGTATTCGTGTTGAATGATGCGGGCCGGCATATCATCGAACCACTGCAGCTGCTTTTTGCCATCCTGATCCATCCATTCTACATGGATCCGTGGCTTACGAAGGACGTCGCCCCGAACATCCGGAATGCTGAGACAGCCCTCATTAAATGGCCAGGGATCCCCTTCTTCTTGTAAGATGACGGGATTGATGAACACCCGCTTTTCATGGGCAAATCGCTTTTCATCGAAGCCTGAGGCATCCATCACAAACAAATTCATGGAGCGCCCGATTTGCGGAGCCGCTAAACCTACCCCACCCGCGGCATACATGGTCTCAAACATATCCTGGATCAAGCCTGGGAGGATCGGGTCTAAGGGGTCCACCTCCAAAGCGGGTGTCGTGAGCACGGGATGCCCGTAGAGATAGATGGGAAGAATCATGGTTGATCGATAGGTTTAATGGGGTTATCAACACCTTCAGCGGCTCCTTGTTCTGCTCGATGTTGAACGGTTTCCAGATACGACTGCAAAAGAAGTACCGCACTAATGCGGTCTGCTAGTCCTTTGTCGCGTCGCTTGAGTCGCGGTAAATCGCTCCCGGCGATGGTCTGCAAGGCTATGCGTGAGGTGAAACGTTCATCCACCCCGTGTTGGGAAATATCGGGAAAATCGGCCAGCAATTCGCGTCTGAAAGCGGCGATGGCACCGGCCACCGAGGAGGGCTGATTGGCTAATGTTCGGGGATCGCCTATAACGAAGGCGCTTATGGTGTGCTCTTGATGGTACTTTTTGAGGTAGGATCTCACCTCCTTTCGGGCCACAGTATCGAGCGCCGTGGCGAACATACCCAATGGATCGGTCACAGCGAGTCCAACGCGCTTCAATCCGAAATCGATGGCCACTATCCTGCTCATGCCTGCTGTCCGGTTGGCGCGTTGCCTTGGTTCCATTCCAGGGCATGCACCCGAAAAGTACTCCCATCACTGATATCGGTGAGTCGAATCTGGCAGCTGAGTCGGCTGGTACTGCGGACATCGGGAAGGGTATCGAGCATGTCGAGTTCCGCATCGCTGGGTTCGGATAGGTTTCCGTCTTGCCATTCGATTCTGCATGTTGCGCACAGGGCCATACCGCCGCAAGTGGCCTCAATGGGGTAGTCCAACGCTTTCAGCGCTTCCATGAGACTGAGCCCCATGTCGGACGGCACCTCATGTGGGGTTCGGGAACCATCGGGTAATTCGACCCAAAACTGCTTGTCGGCCATCAGAACGGATTGATCCCCTGTACTGTGGTGTATTTGAAACTCAATTTTTCGCCCGGTTTGACGCGAGCGAAAGCACTTTGGCACATCAGCGTGGCCTCATGAAAGCCGCACAGTATGAGCTTGAGTTTTCCGGGGTAGGTATTGATATCTCCTATCGCATATATGCCCTCTACCGAGGTACTGTAATCGAATGTATTCACCACAATTGCTTGTTTCTCTAAATGGAGACCCCATTCTGCAATGGGTCCAAGGCGTGGACTTAATCCGTAGAGGGGGATTAGGTAATCGGCGGGCAAGACCTGCTCCTGCTGGTTGATGTCGGTCACCACCACCGCTTCCAAATCGACCTCGCCCTTCAATTCGCGCAGGGTACTGCTCAACATCAGGCGAATTCGGCCTTCTTTGGCCATTTGATTGACTTTATGCGCGCTGTCGGGCGCCCCCCGGAATTCTGCATTTCGGTGCACCAAGGTCAACTCAGACGCTATATCGGCCAAAATGATGGTCCAGTCGAGGGCGGAATCGCCTCCGCCAGCAAGGACCAACTTCTTACCGCGATAGGCCTCTGGATCGATGATCATATAGCGAATGCTCTTTTCCTCATAGCGATCTAGCCCAGGCAGTTCAGGCTTCCTTGGTTCGAAACAACCGAGGCCTGCCGCTATGGCGATTACTTTGGCCTTACATTGGGTTCCCGTGGAGGTCACCAATAGAAAGCTGCCGTCTTCTTGGCGCTTGATGGTTTCCACGCGTTGGGCTAAGCTAAAAGTGGGTTGAAAGGGGGCGATTTGCTCCATGAGTCGATCGACTAAGTCGCCGGCCAAGACAGAAGGGTATCCGGGAATGTCATAGATGGGCTTGCGGGGGTAGATTTCGGTTAATTGACCGCCTACTTTGGGAAGAGCGTCGATGAGGTGGCAGCGCATCCGCAACAGACCCGCTTCAAATACGGTAAAAAGCCCCACGGGCCCCGCTCCAATTATGCAAATATCCGTTTCGATCAAGGCAGCGCAAAGATACACGCTAACGGAACTTATTACCCGTCTATTTTGTTTGTGAATCGTTCTTCATTCTAATCTCTGGATATTGAAATTATTGAAAGTCATTCATTGAGAGTCATTCATTCACCCAAAATCTAAACCGCAATAAACCAATAAACCATGAAAACATACAAGGTACCGAGTAAGCGATTTTCTCGACTGCAGATTTTGCTGTTTCTCTTTATACCACTGCTCTTGAATAGTTGTGGATACAACCAAATGGTGAGTAAAGAAGAAGCCGTGGGGGGCCAATGGGCCAATGTGGAAACCGCTTACCAGCGCAGAGCCGATCTCATCCCGAATTTGGTGAGCACCGTCAAAGGCTACGCGCAATTCGAGCAGGAAACGCTTTTAGGGGTCGTGGAGGCCCGTAGTAAGGCCACAGGCGTGCAGGTAAACGCCGACAAACTCGACGAGGCCAGCATTCAGAAATTTCAGGAAAGTCAAGCCGCGCTGAGCGGCGCACTATCACGCCTCTTAGTGGTTGTTGAAAAATACCCTGATTTAAAGGCCAATCAGAACTTCCTTGAATTGCAATCGCAACTCGAGGGCACGGAAAACAGAATCAGTGTGGAGCGCCGTCGTTTTAATGAACTCGTGCAGGACTACAACGCCTACATCAGAAAATTCCCCAACAACTTGATTTCGGGTATGTTCGGCTTCGAAAAAAAGGGGTATTTCAAAGCAGACGCGGGCAGTGACAAGGCGCCAAAAGTGGAGTTTTGAAAGAGACAGCACGACAGTTGCTCAACGAGGCCGGACAGGAACAGGTTGTGAAAGCCATTCAGGCCGCTGAACGTTGTTGTACAGCCGAAATTCGGGTGCATTTGGAGGATGTTTGCCATGGTGATGCCCTAAAACGAGCTTCCGCGGTATTTGCCCAGCTGAAAATGCACAAAACCGCTGAGCGAAATGGCGTGTTGATTTATGTCGCGGTTCAAAGCCACAAAATGGCTGTATTTGCCGACGCAGGCATTCATGAAAAAGCAGGTGCGCTTTTCTGGCAAAAAGAGGTAGACTTGATGAAGCAACATTTTGCCCTTGGTGATTATGGAGGTGGTCTTTCACGCGCGATTGAAGAGGCCGGCAGGATTTTGGCGCGCTTTTATCCGGTTTTGAATTCTGCCAATCCTGATGAATTGTCGAATGATGTTTCTTTTGGGTCCTAGGGTATGGGCATGATGGATAGGCGGTTTAAATTGGCTCAATACCTTATGCGTCGGGTTTGGGTACTCTCTTTTTTACTCTTATTCAGTGCGCTGCCCACATGGGGGATCCCGGAACCTCCTCAGCCCCCGCGAAGGGTGAACGACTTCGCTGGAATGCTTGGGCCGGAGGGAAGCAGCCGAATCGAATCGCTGCTTGCCGCTTATGAAGACAGCACTTCGACTCAAATTGCTGTCGTTTTTGTAGAGAATTTAGAGGGCTATGAAGTGGCCGATTACGCCAGTAGAATATTCGAGCAATGGAATATTGGGCAAAAAGGCACCAACAACGGTCTTCTGATTTTGGTCGCGCGCGATGATCGAAAAATCCGACTGGAAACAGGTTATGGCTTGGAGGAACGGTTAACAGATGCGTTGTCTCGCCGAATTATTGAACAAGATATCCTGCCCCTTTTCCGCAAAGGAGATGTGGAAGGTGGAATAACTGCGGGAATATATCGGGTCACTGAGGTACTTTCGGGCGCATACCAAGCAAAGGAAGGTTCAGGATCCGATTTGTGGGCTGATCTCAAAAGGAGTTTGCCCTTTTCTCTTACCATCTTGGTGATACTGTTGCTCTTGATTGCCCGTGGCGCTGGAGGAGGGGGCGGGGGCGGACGAGCTACCTATTCGGGTCGCGGCCGTAGTATGGGGGGACCAATATTCTTCCCAACAGGCGGAGGTGGATTCGGAGGGGGTTTTGGAGGAGGTTCTGGTGGAGGATGGGGCGGCTTCGGCGGGGGAATGTCGGGTGGTGGCGGCGCCAGTGGAAGTTGGTAGTGGACGTTGGCCATGAAATATTGCATTTCATGTGTCAAAAGATGTCACTACGGCCTCGTTGATTTGTGCTAATAATTGACGCATATCGGTTCACTTCCCCTGCTCATTTACCCCTATTTTTGAATCTTAAAACCCAACCACATTTTTATGAACGCAATTAATGAAAAGCAAAAGGCCCTTCAGTTGGCCATGGAAAAGCTGGAGAAATCATTCGGCAAGGGTGTCGTAATGAAAATGGGCGATGCCCGCGTAGTACCGGTAGATGTCATACCATCCGGATCTTTGGGCCTCGATATCGCATTGGGCATAGGTGGGTTCCCTAAAGGCCGAGTCATCGAAATTTACGGCCCAGAATCATCTGGCAAAACGACCATAGCGCTGCACGCCATTGCTGAGGCTCAAAAAAAGGGAGGAATAGCTGCATTTATCGACGCAGAACACGCATTCGATAAGGTCTACGCAGAGAATTTAGGAATCGACACGGAAAACTTGCTCATTTCTCAACCCGATAATGGTGAACAGGCGTTGGAAATTGCCGATAACCTTATTCGTTCAGGCGCGATCGATATATTAGTTATCGATAGTGTAGCTGCGCTGGTTCCTAAAGCGGAAATAGAGGGTGAAATGGGCGATTCATCTATGGGGCTGCAAGCACGCCTGATGTCACAAGCACTTCGGAAGTTAACGGGCAGCATCAATAAGACGGGCTGTGTCTGTATTTTCATCAACCAGTTGCGTGAGAAAATCGGGGTTATGTTTGGAAACCCTGAAACAACAACGGGTGGCAATGCGCTCAAATTTTATGCTTCGGTTCGACTAGATATCCGGCGGATTGGTCAGCTCAAAGATGGAATGGAAGTGACTGGTAACCGGGTTCGGATCAAAGTGGTGAAAAACAAAGTGGCCCCCCCTTTCCGCCAATGCGAATTTGACATTGTTTATGGCAGCGGGGTTTCCAAAGATGGTGAGATTATTGACCTGGGGACTGAACTCAACATCATCAAGAAAAGTGGCTCTTGGTATAGCTATGGAGAAACCAAATTGGGCCAGGGTCGCGATGGGGTTCGGCAACTTCTGGGCGATAACCCCGATTTGTCGATGGAACTTGAAGAACGAATCCGCGAAAAACTGAAGGAAAAACTAGCGAGTCAGCCCGTCGAACAAGTATCCTAAATACTCATGTCGACTGGCTTGGTGTTATCGGGGGGAGCGGCGAAGGGATATGCTCACTTGGGCGTGCTCCAGGCCTTCTTTGAACGTGGTTGGCAATTTGACTGTGTGGCCGGAACCAGTATCGGCGCCATTATTGGTGCCTTACTGGCCGAAGGTCGTGAACCGGCAGACATTAAGAATATATTTGATCGAGAGAAGAACATCAATTTGTTGCGCTTTTCCTGGCAAACTTCCGGAATTCTCAGTCAATCGGGTCTTAGGCGTGCCCTCACCCGTCATCTAAAGGCTCGTCGTTTTGAGGAGCTTGGTTTGCCATTGTTCGTATCAACTACAGATTTGAACAGCGGCAAAAACCAAGTATTCCATAGTGGCGAGCTCATTCCTGCGCTTTTGGCCTCCAGTGCCATCCCACTGCTTTTTGAACCGGTCAATATGGGCAATCGACTTTTCATAGACGGAGGGATCACCTGCAATCTCCCAGCCCATCTCATACGACCCAGGTGTAGCCGACTTGTGGGCGTGAATGTTAATCCGGTTTACGAAACGGGAGAATCAGACAGTTGGCTCCAAAGTTTGGAGCGTGTACTGAATATCGCTATTCAATCGAATATTGAGCCTGAGATCGGCTTATGTGATGTGTATATAGTTCCTGAAGGCATGCAAGAATTTCACCTATTCTCTCTAGGAATGGGCGATCGAATGTTCGACGCTGGCTACAACAGTGCGCTTCGCCAGCTCGATCAATGCCCATAATCCTGAGTTGAAGCCAGGTGGCCGAACGAACGGCATACTTTCTTGTATTGGGCTTGCTGCCTTCTTGTTTTGGGCTTGCTAAGCGCAGTGTTGCTCAAAGGCCCCTACCAAATTTTCAGCGATGAGCTCAGCAGAACGCCCTTCTATGTGGTGTCGCTCCAGCATATGAACAAGATTTCCACCTTTGAACAAAGCGATACAGGGTGAAGATGGGGGATAGGGAAACATATATTCACGAGCACGCGTCACTGCATCGAGTTCCATACCAGCAAACACTGTAGTGAGCCGCGACGGGCGTCTTTCGTTTTGAATGGCCTTTTTAACAGCAGGTCGTGCATTCGCTGCCGCACATCCGCACACAGAATTAACAACAACCAACAGGGTATCTTGGGCCTCTTTGAATTCTGCTTCAACTTCTTCTAGGGTTCTCAATTCACGAAATCCTACTTCTGTGAGGTCCTTGCGCATGGGCGTTACCATGAATTCGGGATAAGGCATGGGTGTTTATTTTTAAGTTGAAAGTTTGGGTTATTGATTTTCTACCTAATGAAACCTTAGTGGGTCAAAAAAGTTCAACGGGATACCTTTGAACTTAAGGGGTGACGCAACCCCCGGTGTTCTGTTAATGTCATTTTAACTGATCCTACCAAGATATTGGCCTTGATTTGCAAGGGAATTTTGTTTTCGTCGTCTGATATGTACACAACGAGGTCATCCTGACTCGAAAATACGCGTCCTTTCATGACAACCGGCATAAAAACTAAGGCCCGGAAGCTGCCTGCGTCTGTTGATACTGTTCTTCGGCCCTTAAATCGGAAAATAAATCGGTGGGTTTCGTGATCGAGAAACAGCGGAAGCTCGAATACTTGTCCAACCACCGCTTGTGAAAAGTCGAGCGAGCGAGCCGCATAAAACGCGGATACGATGTCTTGGACATATTCTGGTACCACATACTGATTGCCATCTGAGGTGGCACGCCGGGTGGAGTGATCGAATGCGTAGGAATCGCGGTAGGAAAAGCCGCCCTCATAAATATCGCGTTTGAAGAGCAGTGGAACCATAGTCCCAATGGTCACATAACTCTCGTAGCGGTCCCTCACTTTATATATCCAATCAAAAGAACGGGTTGTTGATCCGGTGGCCACGATGTGGTAGCAGGGCTGACCCCTCAATACAACAGGCTCATCCATGACTTTGAGTTCACCCACCCCGGCATCAACAAAACCATAATGCAATCGATAGCGAAGATACTCACCAACAGCAAAAACCGCCTTTACGGGTTGATTTGAAGGGGGTGCCTCCAAAACGACCGCTGGCAATGCCGGCGATGGCTTGGACGATGCGGGCAATGGCTTGGGGAATGCAAGCAATGGCTTGGGGAATGCGGGCAATGGCTTGGGGAATGCGGGCAATGGCTTGGGGAATGCGGGCAATGGCTTGGGGAATGCGGGCAATGGCTTGGGGAATGCGGGCAATGGCTTGGACGATGCCGGCAAACAACTCGGGGTCAACAAAGCCCCCAAAATCATCAGCCTCAAATTAATGATGCTGCTTCTGGACTTTGCATTGTTCACTCCATTCATCGCATTGTTCACTCCAATCATCATACAAATATAATTACTTCATCGGTTGGAACAAGCTAAGGTCGCGAGCATGACCCCTGCACCAGCGGCGATCAGGACGCGTGCGGCTGCCTCTAAGGTTGCTCCCGTGGTGATGACATCGTCGATGAGCAGCACCCTGCCGGCACAGCCCGAGACAGAAGCTCCTACGGAAAAAGCCGTTGCCACATTCGCCCAACGCGCTTCACGTGATTTTCGTGTTTGCGATTCGGTAGCCTCCACGCGTTGCAGCCAATCGTCATGGAAGGGAATTCCCATGACCTCATGTACGCCTTGAGCGATGAGGCTACTTTGATTGAACCCCCGAGTCCTTTGCCTGGATGGATGCAGGGGCACAGGCACTACTGCACCGCATTCATTGAAAGGCGAGTCGCGCAGTGCCACACCCAGCAGTCGACCCATAGCAACAGCCGTTTGGGTATCTCCGAAGTATTTTACCCGATGCAATAACTGGCGCGCAATGCCCCCACGGTTGAAAAATAATAGGGAAGTGACCCCATACACTGGGATTCGGCCGCGAAACATGCGCTCAAGCGGATTGTCAGGCATCTGGTGGTAATTGGTAAACGGCATTTCCAAAAGGCAGTGCGTACACACATAGTTTTCACCGGTGTAAAGATCTCGACGGCAACCACCGCACAGGCGTGGATATAACATATCGGCCAAAAAACGGAAAGGGTTGTTTGAACTGAAAAGGTTGCTCGAACCGGATGGGTTGCTCGAACCGGATGGGTTATTTGACATGAGGCTCCGATTTTGCCCCAATGAATGCACTATTTCTTATTTTTGCACTTTCTTTAAAAAAATCGCCTGTTTTTCGGCGTTCATCCACCGAAATGATTCTTTAATTTATCTCTATGATTATGATGTCGCACACACTTCAATCGATCACTCTTCGCAGCATTCTGTGCCAACATCGCCTCCGGGCTCTGCTTTTTGCGGGCTTGATGGTCATTTTGGCGTCATCGCCTGTCCTATCCCAAAAACCCGGTCAAGACGATGCTCGGGTGCTGTTTACAGTCGACCAAGCAGATGTGACGGTCGATGAATTCCTATCGGTCTTCAACAAGAACAATTACAGCAAGAAGGCAGCAACGCGCGAGGAATTGGAGGAATACCTGGGTCTGTATGTGAAGTTTAAGCTGAAGGTACGGGAAGCCTATGCGCGCGGGATGGATACCACGGCCAAATTTCGCCGAGAGTTTGACAACTACCGCGACCAGCTGGCGCAACCTTATTTGCGCGATAAGGATACGGGGGAAGAACTTCTGCGGGAGGCTTTCGAAAGAAGCCAAATCGAACGCCGTGCCAGCCACATCATGATCCGGATTGAAGAAAATGCCTCCCCAGCCGATAGTCTTGTGGCCTATAATAAAGCAGTAGAAATTCATAAGCAATTGATATCCGGGGCCGATTTCGAATCGTTGGCTCGTGAAAAATCGGAGGACCCTTCTGCCAAGGAGAACGGGGGTGATTTAGGCTATTTTTCCGCATTTCGCATGATCTATCCATTTGAAAACATGGCCTACAACACGCGGATTGGTGGGGTTAGCCCGGTTTTCCGCACGCAATTTGGCTACCATGTGTTGAAGGTGACCGACGAACGCCCGGCAAGAGGGGAAATACGGGTTGCCCATTTAATGCTGTTGAGCAGAACGGCCGATAGTGACTCGCTGAAGGAGTCGGCCCGCAGACGAATTTTTGAGATTGACCGGCGCATCAAGGCGGGTGAGTCGTTTGATAGTCTGGTGAAACAGTACAGCGAAGATCCATCTTCATCGGGCAGTAAGGGTTTACTGCCCTATTTTGGCACCGGTCGCATGGTGCCAGAATTTGAAAATACGGCTTATGCGCTTAAGGCGAATGGAGACATCAGCGAGCCCATACAGACTGCATACGGCTGGCACATCATGAAAAGGGTTGATTTGAAGGCTATTCCAAACTTAGAAGAGTCGAAAGCAGATTTAGAGGCAAAAATCGCTCGTGATAGTCGCGCGAACCGGAACAAATCGACTTTGCTGGCCAAATTAAAGAAAGAGTACAGTTGGAAAGAAAATGATGCGGCTTTAACCCAATTCATCAACACCATTTCAGAAAACAGTTACCGGGATAAGTCTTGGGAACCACCAGTTCCTGGTCCAAACGATCCTGTTTTATGCCATTTTGCGGATACTGTAATTCGTCAATTGGATTTCGCTCAATACCTCAATGAGAATAAGGGGGCGCCGGGCAGTGGCGATTTTGGCATGTATCTCCGCAACACCTACCGCGAGTGGGCTGATGAACGGCTTTTGGCCTATGAAAATGCTCAATTGGAACGCAAATACCCCGAATTCAGATCACTCGTGAAAGAGTACCGCGAAGGCATCCTGCTTTTTGACCTGACCGACGAATTGGTTTGGTCGAAGGCGGTGAATGACACAACGGGTCTGAAAGCATTTTTCGAGGGACGCCGAGAGCGTTATCGATATGGCGATCGAATTGAAGGTGCTGTATATGTTTGTCGCGATGACTCTGTTGCCCTAGCCGTCCGCAAGGCCATTAAAAGCAAAAAGAACACATCTGCCGTTCTTTTGAAAACCTTTAACGCTGCTGATCCTTTGAGTTTACGCATCATCGAAGGCAAGCTTGAGAAACAGGCGCATGAGGCACTCTCATTGGTGGAATGGAAAAAAGGCCTTAGTGCAGACTTGGTGTACAACGGACAAAAAGTATTCGTGCGAATCAACCGACTGATCCCTCCAGGCTATAAGGAACTTTCAGAAATCAGGGGGTTGGTGACGTCCGACTACCAACAGCAATTGGAAACGGAGTGGGTCAAATCGCTCGAGAATAAATACAAAATCGACATCCGTCGCGATGTCTTCCAAAGCATTCTTCCGCGTTGATTGGTACACGATATTTCATCTGGATCGGTCTGTTGCTTGAGGTATTGACTGGATGCGGCGCAGAAGAGCAGCAGGGCCGGCAGCTCTTGGTGCGGGTAGGCGATGCGGCACTGTTTGAGGATGAGCTCATCGATTTACTTCCCGAAATCTACAATACCGGTGATAGTATTGCTGCTGTCGATTTCTGGATTCGTGAACAACTGATCGCACGGGCAGCCGACGATGAACTCAGTGGAAGGGAACGTGATTTTACCGTAGAATTGGAGCAATACCGTAGAACATTATTGCGCCACCGCCTCGAAGACAAATTATTGGAGGCTAAGGCAACGGAATTAGAGCCTGACAGCGCCTCAATTGCGCGCTTCTATCGCGAAAATGCCGATTTGTTTCGGCTTTCTCATCCGCTGATTAAAGGACGATATGTGCGTGTGGATGCCAGTGCACCGCGACAGGCTCAGCTACCCTTATTGATGCGCGAGCGGGCCTCTAAGCGTCTGGAGCTTCTCGATGAGTATTGCCTGCAGTTTGCTTGGATGAGTCACCTGAACGATACGGTTTGGCGTAATCCGCTTGATTTGCTCGCTGATGTACCAGAGGCTACCCGAAATGCGTTTACTTATAGTGCCCTCAACCAAACCCAGATGGTGCGTCAAGATTCGGCTGTGCATTATTTAATGGTTCGGGAATGGAAGCCCGCTGGAGAAACCGCCCCCCTTTCTTATGCCCTGGAGGGTATCCGCGAAATGGTTCGCGCCGATCGAAGAAATCGTTTTTTGCAGGCCTACTACGAAGACCTCAAACTGAAAGCCATTGAAGACCAGATCGTAGAATTCGCACCTTAACTTCTTTTTATGTCCTTGCTTTTGCGTCGAATTCGCTTGTTTTTTTGTTCATCGGTGGTCAGCACCGTCCTATGGGCCTCTTCTACATGGATGGTACATGCACAAACTTTGCCCCAAGAGGTGGCAGAGGGAATCATGGCGGTAGTGGCCGATAAAATCATCCTCAAATCGGAAATTGAAGCCGAGTACAGCAATTGGCTGGGCCAAGACAACCTCCCTGATCCCAGAATGAAATGTGTAATCCTGGAACAGTTAATCAACAACAAATTATTGCTCCGGCAAGCGGAGGTGGATTCTATTGTGGTGAGTGATGAGGAGGTGGCCGATCAATTGGAGCGCCGTGTACGCTATTTCTCTTCTATGGTGGGTGGACGCGAGAAACTAGAAGAGTTTTACGGGAAAACCTTGGCGGAAATTCGGGAGGAGTTTCGCCCACAAATTAAAGAGCAAATATTGGTTCAGCGGATGCAGGATAAATTATCGGGCGATGTCAGTATATCACCCCAAGAGGTGCGTCAGTATTTTGAAAGCGTTCCCCGCGATTCCATCCCGTACCTCGATGCTGAATTGGAGATTGGCCAAATTGTGGTGTTCCCGGAAGTTGGTGCCCTTCAAAAGGAGCTAACGCTCGACAAAATCAACGGGATTCGGGAGCGAATACTGAAGGGAGAACGCTTTTCTACCCTAGCAACGCTCTACTCGGAGGATCCAGGGTCGAAGCAAGAGGGTGGTTCGCTCGGCTTTTTTGGACGTGGCGAGATGGTGCCTGAGTTTGAGGCGGCCGCATTCCGATTAAAACCTGGGGAGATCTCAACGGTGGTGAAAACCAAGTTTGGATACCACATCATTGAGTTGATGGAACGTCGGGGTGAGCGATTGATGTGCAGACATATCCTTATTAAAATACCCACTGGAAGTCGGGAAATGGAAGATGCGCGTAAACGACTTGACTCCCTCCGTTCGCGCATTACAATCGAAAATACACCCTTTGGCGATGCTGTTCGGCTTTATTCACAGGACGACGAAACCCGCAGCAGTGGCGGTATGCTGATGAATGAGGAAAATGCTACGAGTAGATTTACCCCAGAACAGTTGAGCCCGGAAATTTATTTCGGCATTGAGAAGTTAAAGCCTGGTGAATACAGCGAACCCCAACCCTATTCCTCGAGGGACGGCAGACAAGGCTACCGGATCCTTTTTTTAAAGTCTCGCTCGGAAGCGCACCTCACCAATATGAAGCAAGACTATCCACGCATCCAGGCAACGGCCCTGGGCATGAAAAAACTCCGGAAAATGGAAGCTTGGTACGCTACAGCTCGCCAAAAGACCTTCGTTCGGGTTCACCCCTCCTACCGCGACTGTGAAAATCTTGGATTTGTGAAAAAATGATCCCTATTCGGTAAAAAATTCGCGCATCCGCTCAAAAAAGCCCTGTCTCCGGCCGGTGGTCTCTTCTGGTTTAAAGTTGGATGAATCGCGGAGTTTTTCGAGGATTTCCCGTTCCTCGCGCGATAATTTGGTGGGTACATGAACATTCACCAGAATGATCAAATCGCCTTTACCGTGGCTTTGCAAAATGGGAAGCCCCTTGCCTTTTAACCGCAATAACTTACCCGGCTGTGTGCCTGCATCGAGTTTAATTCTGACCTTTCCTTCGAGTGCTGGCACATCGATTTGTGCGCCCAATGCAGCATCCGCAAAACTCACATCCAAATCATACAGGATATTATGGCCATCACGACGGAAATGCTCATGCTCCTCTTCTTCCACCACCACCAATAGATCGCCTGCCGGACCGCCATTTCGCCCGCAATTTCCCTTCCCCGACATATTGATTTGCATACCCTCTGCCACACCGGGTGGAATGCGAATGTTGATGATCTCTTCCTTTCTTTGCAATCCATCAGGATCCACACCCGGAGGCTTTCGGTCTACCACCTTTCCGCTGCCTTCACAATGCGGGCAAGTAGAGGCCATGCGCATCTGCCCCAAAAAAGTTTGGGTAACTTTGTTGATTTGTCCGGATCCGTTGCAGGTTGGGCAAGATTTGTAGGTGACACCATCGGCCGGAACCGCACGCGTGACCTTCAACTTTTTTTCGACTCCATTGGCCACGTCCTCGAGGGTTATCTTTACCCTAATGCGCAGGTTTGATCCTCTATTTTGTCTGGCACCCCCACCCCTTTGTCCGCCGAAGAATCCTTCGAATGGACTGCCATCATTAAATATGTCGCCGAACTGACTGAATATATCCTCCATGGAGAATCCGCCTCCTCCGCCCGGACCGCCACCCATATTCATCCCCTGGTGACCAAATCGGTCATAACGAGCGCGCTTATCGGCGTTGCTGAGCACTTCATAGGCTTCTGCAGCCTCTTTGAAGGATTCTTCGGCTTGCGCATCGCCCGGATTTTTATCGGGATGGTACTTGATGGCTGCCTTGCGGTAGGCTTTTTTGATTTCGTCGTCGCCCGCATTCTTGGCGACGCCCAACACCTCGTAATAGTCGCGCTTACTCATATCGTTAAACGGCTACAATCACTTTCGCATACCGAACGACTTGTTCGTTGAGCTTATACCCCTTTTCGACCTCCACCAACACCGTATTCCTCTTGGCATCATTGGCCGCCGGGGCTTGGGAAATTGCTTCATGGAACTCAGTATCGAAGGCCTCACCAACTGCAGCAATGGGTTGCAGGCCGCGCGACTGAAGAATACCCCGGAATTTTTGGTAAACCAGATCTACGCCGGTTTTCACGGCCGAGACTTCTTTGGCTTGTTCCATGGCCGCCAATCCGCGCTCAAAATCGTCCAGTACGGGGAGCAGGTCGACCAATAAGTCTTTGGATGCATTCTTAAACAAATCGAGCCGCTCGCGCGCGCTCCGCCTTTTGAAATTCTCAAATTCGGAAAGTAGATACAGATATTTCTTTTGCATTTCTTCTAATTCACCACCTGATTCGACAGAAGCGGTTTCTGAGGAAGCGGTTTCTGAGGAAGCGGTTTCGGAGGAAGCGGTTTCGGAGGAAGCGGTTTCGGAGGAAGCGGTTTCGGAGGAAGCGGCTCCCTCCGCATGCTGTTCATTCGTTCCTTCTGATGCTGCGCCTGCTTGCGGCTCTCGATTCGTTGCTGATGCTGCGCCTGCTTGCGGCTCTTGAAAAGAGTATTCGGCAGACGAATTGTCGTCTCGGTTTGGATTATTTTCGAATTCGGCTGTCATAGGTTTGCTGATGGTTCGTTTTGTATCGTATTTTCGGTTTCAAATATAGGGCTACAAATGCCCTGCCATCAATAAAAATATGCCAAAGTGTCAGCCCCCTAAACGGTTTGCCCATCCCATGCGCTGGTTCAAGCGTATGGCCTTATGCGGCTTAATCAGCCTGTTGTTACAAGGTACACTCTACGCACAAAAGTCCGCAGTACTAAAGCCTGAACGCTTTTTTACGGTAGACGTACCTTCGCCGCAATGTATAACATTTGATTTACGTCTTAAACGATTCTACCTTACTGGCGATCGGGGGAGGGTGTATAGCTTTAGTCAACTTTGGTCGCCCATCCGAAGCAGTGAACGGGAAGGCAGTGATTACCAGGCCGTATGTGCGCATGAAAAGGTGGTGTATGTTCGCGATGCTGGAGTCAAAAAGGTAGTGGCTTATGACGCCGGCACATTGCTGCCCCAATACACCTTCGATCTTCCGGCTTCCATTCAGCCTTCAAGCTATGGAAGCGGACTCATCTGGAATTCGGCGCGTAAGGCTTTTGTGCTGACGGCGGGCATGCAAAACAAAAGAATGATTTTAGCCGAATTTGACACGGATTTCCAGCAGATTCATGAGCATCGGCTTCCAATTGCTTCGTTGTCTGCTTTAGCTTGGTTTGATGGCGCCCTCTGGGGGTTTTCTTCGGATGAACGTATGCTGTTTCGATTGCACCCCGAGACCTACACTATTGTCCGCTCATGGCGTGTAAAAACCAAAAAATTGCGCTCCTTTTGCTTCGACAAGGAGGGAAATTTGTTGATGCTGCGTGGGGATAAGCCACTGATCTATGAGTTTCGTATGCCACGCATTCAGCCGCCAAAGTGAAGATCAATGGCGGACGGGGTTAGCCCGCGCAAGGTACCAGTCGACCCATGCATCGAGCTGTTTCACCGACTGCGGTCTAAGTAAAATTTGTCGGTTTTCATTGAGTAGAAACAAGCTTGGGGTAGCATATACGTAATAATCAACCGCAGCCCGACTTTCCCATTTTTGTTAATCGCAATACGATGAAAATGGCCAATCGATTGTGAATTTTTCAAAATCTTCCTTTCGATCGTCGAGTGAAATATAAATGACTTCTAGGCCATGTGATTTCCATTTAGAATATGCGCCCAGCAGCTCAGGCAGCTCGGAACGGCATTTTGGGCACCAACTCGCGCCAAAGGCTACTGCATAGTATTTAGCCTTGACTTCTGATAATCTTTTGGGCTGCACCTGGATGGTTGTTTGGTCGTTCTGACGATCCAAAGGCAGTCGGATATGATCACCAAAAATGATGTCTGGGGCAATATTGCCCTTCTTCATGGCTCGATAAGTTTCGAGCTGGCGAGCCAAGTCGCCATTTAATGTGCAACGGTTTTGATTAAGCACACTTATGGCCAGGTACTCAGAGGCTGCAAAGAGGCTATGGCGCTCGAGTAGATCAAATAGAAAATCGACAACTTGATTGAACCGTTCCTCATGGGCACTCAGTCCAGGCAGCAATGAGTCGATGGAACGTTGCATTTCCAAAAAAACCGAATCGATCGAACGGCCGCTGTTCTCAATGAGCCAAAAGTGGTTCTCCAGAGACTCCTTATAGAGCCCGCTTTTATATAGGCGATTGGCTGCATAGTTGAGTCGACGAAAAGCAGCCAAGGCTGCGGGAATCTCCTCCACTTGATGTTGCGCCAAGGATGAAGTACTGCCCACCAAGCGGCGCACGGGAAGATACCAGCGGGTGTAACTATCGGCCGGCAATCGGTCAATAAAATCATGGTCCTCTTGGGAAATCCGTTTCATCTCTCGATCAATCACCGCCCTAGAGTCTAGCTGCGGTGTGAAAACGGGATCTTGGGTATATAACCGTTCCAAATACCTCCATGCGCTCAGTGCTTGTTCGCGTTTGGGATGCTCCTGTGCGAATCGCTCAAAGACTTGATTTTCTTCTCCATGGAGAACCTTGATGGATTCGGGACGGCCCAAAGTCTGCCCGCTGATCTCGACATTCTCCTCGTTGAGAATGATCAAAAGAGGTTTTTCATCCTCTGCCAGCAGGTACGCCATACCATGGTCGGCTCTGCCAAAGGTCAGCATAAACTGCCCGATAGAATCTGTTTGGGTTTCCAAAATGGTATACGTCTTAAATCCCGCGAACCCCTCTAAACGAATACGCTGGCCAGGCATTTCACTCAGTCGGCCCGTGATCGTTTGCGCCTTAAGCCCAGTACCAATGACGCATCCCATGAATATCATGATTATTTGAATGATTCTACACATATCATGTCATTCAATGCGGCATTAAATCAAAATAATTCCCCCAATGCACATCAAAAGGATGAATTTTAGCGCTGTGTTGATTCGGTGGTGGTCTGCAGGACGAACGGCTTTGAACGTTAAATACAAGGATGCCCAGACCCCAGAGCCTACGAGTCCGGCAAATAGGTACGTTGATGCACTGTGGTTTAATAGGGTGAATGCCAATAGGGGTAAAAGCGCCGTTGTGTGCAAAATCACGAGTAGCCGTCGTGTTTTTTTAAGTCCATATTCGATGGGGAAGGTTCTGTAGCCAAACACAAGATCGCCTTTCATGTTGATCAATTTTTTAACCATTTCACGGGCCAAAACCAGAACCCAAAACAAGGCTGCGAGGATCAGCAGCCCGGCATTCACCGATTGATAATGCACGCAGATGGTAAAAAATGCAGAAACGCTCAGAAAAGCTGCGGCTATTTCTCCTATGAGTGGAAACTTTCGCAATTTATGTGAATAGAGCCATAAGGAACCACTATAAAGGAAGTAGAAGAGCAGAAGCCGGGGCGATAAAAAGGCACTGAGCGTGAGTCCGACCCCGTTTAACACCAACCAGGCTTGAAGTGCATGTTTTTTGGAGATGACCCGGCCCACGATCACTTCCTGAGGTCGGTTCGCAAGGTCTGTTTCCATATCATAGAATGCATTGATGACGTAGCCCCCTGCCAACAAGATGCTTCCAGCCAGGGCTAGACCCCATAAGCCCCTGTCGAGCAGCCAATTCCACTGTTCTGATTGACCCACCAAAACGAACCGTGCCGCGAGGAACTGGGCCATGAGCACTAAAAACAAGTTATACCACCGAATGAGTGATAAAAAGGCCAAAAAGCGCACGAATTGCAGTCGCCGGGCATCGTTTCCGTTTCCCATCCGAAGCGACGAACGGACCATTAGAACCGATAGACCACTTTGAGGTCGTAATCAACCAGCAATTGACGCGCCCGTTCATAATCCTTCGTGAAACCGAGGATGTACCCTCCGCCACCCGAGCCGCATAGCTTGAGGTAATAGGCTTCGGTTTCGATGCCTTGCTTCCACAATTGATGGAAAAGGTCGGGAATCATGGGTTTGAAATTATCGAGGGCCAGTTGCGACAACTTGCGAAGATTACGAAACAGCGGCTGAACATCGCCCTTGAGAAAGCTTTTTATGCAAGCGTTGTTGTATTTCCTGAATTCTGTACGAATCATTCGACGGAAACCGTCCTGTTTGAGTCGCTCCATAAAGAGGTTCACCAGAGGCTGCGTTTCGCCCGCCTCACCGGTGTTCAACAGAAAAATGGCGCCTGCTCCTTGTTGCTCCTGCGGGAGTTGAACAGCCCCCAAATCGCTCTTTCCATTAAAGAGAATAGGAATTTGCAAGTAGCAGATGAGTGGATCCATCCCTGATGACCGTCCGTGGAAAAAACACTCCAGCGCAGCTAATTCCGATTTGAGTTGTTGTAGTTGCTCGGGGGTATGATCGGTTTCGGCTTTTATAGGCTTGGCAGCATATCGGGCGTAGGTTGCTGCCACCAGCGCCCCTGAACTGCCAACACCATATCCTTGTGGGATACTGGAATCGAAGTGCATCCCTATTTCAATATCTGCTAGCATCCGCTCCGTATCGATGGCCACGGTGAGGCGGCCTGCGCTACAACTTTCATGCAGGTGAAGGGCGTATGCCTTGAGTTTTTGGTTGCTGTCTTTTGCCGACTCGCTTTCTACTTGCTCAAAGGAAAAGCGGGCTTTATAGTCGTCGTAGGGAATCGAAAGACCTTGAGCATCTTCAATGATGCCATACTCCCCGAACAACAAAATTTTGGCGTAGTAGAGTGAGTTTTTAATCATACTAAGGGATTAATGGGCCGAGGACCTGTTCCCACAGAATCACAAATATACGCCTGATTTTCGCAATATTGCATTAGGCTATTGTTAATGAGTAACATGACCTCCGTTTCGTGTTGTGCGGGATACAATAGATGCAGATTGGCACCTGCATCCAGAGTATAATGCACGGGAAGCCCATTTTGTTTGCGAAATGCCTGAATTTCGCGAATGGCGGCCAGTGTATTGGGCATCATCAGCATAAACGAGGGCTCCGAAGCCATCATCAATGCATGAAGGGTGAGGGCCTCCGACTCCACCAATAAACCGAATTCCGTTAAATCGCCCGATGCCAAAATCGACAACAGCCGGGGGATCCGCTCGTTTGCCTGTCGATATCGGGCATCTGCATAGGGGTTACCCTCCATCAATTTGTGCCCGGCGGTGCTCCCGGTTTGCTTGACTCCTTTGTGAATGAGCAAGATGGTGTCGCGATAATCGGTGAACACGGGGTGAATGGCCGATTGGTGGGCGATAGCATACTCATTTCGACTTTCGGGCGTGGCAGGGTGCATTCCCCACTGTACCCATCCACCATAAACCGAACGGCAGGCTGACCCCGATCCCAAACGAGCCAACTGGGATGCCCGGTTTAAAAAATGTGCATCGGCCAGGTGGGCCGACGGCTCGGGATGATGAACAGCCGACCCCTGTTCAGCCGTAAGGCGTAGATGCTGGTCGATTTGTTCGACGCACAGGGCCAAGGCGGCAAAACCCGATGCTGAGGAGGCGATGCCACTGCTGTGGGGGAAGCTGTTGGTCGACGCAATATCTAAGGCATATTCTCTGAGCCAAGGATAGTGCAGTTCCACGCTGTTGAGGAATTTCTCAATTCTGGTCTGAAAATCTGGATTCTGTTGCCCACTCAGTGAAAACCGAACCCCGCCGCCGGATTGGGGTTTAAAATGGACTTTGGTTTGGGATACACAGGCTTTTAGGCTGAAACTGATGGAGGGGTTAGCTGGCATTTGTTGCCCATATTTTCCCCAGTATTTGATGAGTGCAATGTTGGATGGCGCCTCCCAGGCTACGCTGCCTTCCAGCGCGGGTGTTTCCTTTAGGGGAAGCCGATCGGAAAGAGGGAGGCTTTGGGACAGAGGGAGGCTTTGGGATTGGGGGAACCGATCGGAAAGAGGGAGGCCTTGGGACTGGGGGAACCGATCGGAAAGAGGGAGGCCTTGGGACTGGGGAGATAAACCAGCGGCACACTTGGTGGAATCGGAAACGCCATCGGTTAGGCCATCGATTTCCTTTTTTTTCTCAGATTTCATAGGTGGTTGCACAAGCTCGTCAAGTCTGTGGATTGTTTATGCGTGGACAAAGCAACAACTCATGGAAGGCGAAGATCACCGAAAACCCATTGTTGGTTAAAAATTTCTTGGCTTGTTCGGGTTCGGTTGTTGCTGCAAGGATAAAATCGCCCCCCCATGCACCAAGTGATTTGGTTTGTCCGGGAAAACCGATGAATCTCGCTGACTGTATCGGCTCTTCACCTAATAAGCCCGACATGATGCGTTCGTGCCGATGCATGATCTCCATAAAGGTCATTAAATCGGTGGCAAACGTTAATTGATGGGTACACTCAGAAATTTCCTGCAGGCAGGTTTCGGCTGCAGTTGATCGCTGCCCGAACTGCCGGATGGAATGATCGGTCGACTGCTTCTTGCCGGTGTAGACGAATAGTAGATGCTCGTGAAAGTCCGGCTGGAATGCGATCGGCCGGGCGTTCGGACTAAGAGCGGGTGCCAAAAGTTGGTAGTGGATCGGCCCGCTGGCGGTGGCACACGCCTGATCATAACCACTGCCACCTTGGGTCGCAGCGTGAAGTTCCATTGGCCTACAACCCCACCATTGCGCCAACAAAGAAATGAGGCTGCTGCTGCTACCTAGCCCCCAATCGCGTTCAAATTCTAGATAAGTGTCTACCGAAATGCCTTCCGCCTTCACCCGTTCTATCTGCTCATGGAAGTACTCCGGGTTGGTTTGATGCGACAGCAACATAGCATGAGTAATCCATGATTCCAAGCGGGAAACGGCTGCTTCGGTGCCTGCTCCCTTATTTTGGAGGACCAATAGTTTCGAAGGTATTAACCCTTCCGGTTCCAAAAATTGAATGACTGGTTCTTTCGTTTTCTCCTGGATCATCCCCAACCAGTTCCATTCTGCTTCTAACCATACTTCGCCCCGTGGGGTGAATGCCTTCCAATGAATGCGGGCCGGCCGATAAGGGCTAATGAACATGGATTGACCGCGACGGGTGGGGCAAGCCAAAGCGAGCGCACCGTGCATCACAACATATTCCCCCGTCAGAAGCAGTTTGCCGCGGGCGTGGTAGTCGCGGACCACCCGAATTAATTGGGGTGAATGTGACTCATAACCTGAACAGCGGATTGTCCACGCAGTTTTTTCAGATACTCACCCACCGCTTGGAAGCTGATCGACTTATCGCTGAAGTAGGTTTTGGTTCGCTCTTTTTCCATTTCTGTGGCACCCAACTGATTCAGAATATTGAGCAGATGCATTTTCATATGACCCTTTTGAATCCCTGTGGTGACAAGGGATTTGACGGCCGAAAAGTTTTGGGCCAATCCGACGCAGGCCACGATTTCCATGAGTTGACCTGCGTGGGGATTGTTGAGCATTTCGAGGGACGTACGCACCATCGGGTGAAGGCTGGTGAGTCCACCCACTGTTCCAAGCGCCAGTGGGATGTCGAGCCAAAACCGGAAATGCCCATCAACCACTTCCGCTTGCGTGAGGCTGCGGTACTGACCATCGCGGGCGGCATAGGCATGTGCGCAAGCCTCAACGGCACGAAAATCGTTTCCTGTAGCCAGCACAACTGCGTCTATACCGTTCATGATTCCTTTATTGTGGGTAACGGCACGGTAGGGCTCCTCTCGAGCAATATGTAAGGCCTGAAGGAACCGATCAACAAACTGCTCATTGGTGTAGTCGTCGCCGTCTGCCAAGGCCTCAATCGCACAGGTCACCTCGGCACGTACCAGGCATTCGGGGGTGTAGTTGCTGAGAATGCTCATGACCACCGTGAGGCTTCGGTGTGCTTCGGGTAGCGAATGATCGCTTTCGATATAGGTACGAAGTTCTCGTGCGAAGCATTCGAGGTGACTGTTGATGAAGTTGGCTCCCATCGCATCGCAGGTCTCAAAAGTGGCTTTGAGTTGGTAATAACCGGGCTCTATTTCCGGCTTGGCCAGGAGTTCCAATTGGATAATGCCGCCCCCTCGGGCTTTCATCTGGGCACCAAGACGTTCTGTAGCCGCACGTAATTGCGCGTCAATTCCGGGCATCCGCTCCCTGAGTTCAATTTCGTTGCCGTTCCACAGGAAATGAACATGACCGATTTTGCGTGTCGACAACACTTGGGCCTGAAAACCTCCTCGGTCAAACCAAAATGAGGCGCTCTTGGCTGCAGCGGCCACCACTGAGCTTTCCTCGATCACCATGGGAATGGTATAGTTGGTGCCATTGATGAGAAAGTTAGGCGCCACGCCATAGGGCATATAGAAGTTCGTGAGGCTGTTTTCGATGAATTCATCATGGCGTTTCTGAACTTCTGGGTCGGTGTGCTGGTAGGTTTGCAGCAACCGAATGGCCTCTTCCGGTTGGGAAAAATGCTGACGGGCGATGAACTCAATTTTTTCATCACGTGTGAGACGCGAGAAACCTATGGTCTTTTTCATGGAACGAATACGGGCAAAATTACTAAAAAGTGTATGTGGGGCGGAAAATCATCATCATTCGAACAAAGCAGACATCAATTTGTTCGATATTCTGTCTTACATAATCGACATTCTGTTTATCGATTTGCATGAGCAAAAAAGAATGATACGGTATAAATGGCCCATCCATCCGGAATGGGAATTATTTTCACGCCATGTTGACTGCCCCAACAGAGGACTTATTTTCACGCCATGTTCATGAACCTAGGTACGCTTCCTGGTAAGCAATCTCGACTGATCGATAAATCCACGCATCAAATTTGTTCCTGATGGCTTGGCACGATCAATACCGCGGCCGTGTGGTGCTCATTTCTGGCGCAAGTTTGGGCATTGGCAAGGAGCTCGCCCGACAGGTTTGGACCCTCGGGGGAATGGTCATCGCCACGGGCAGGAATGCGCAGCGCCTCGAAGAAGCGGCCCAACACATTTGCAGTGGTTCGGATGCCGAGGCCCGAAGGCGCTTCCTCACGATAGCGGGTGATGTTTCGAAAGCTGAGGATTGTCGGGTTGCGGTGGAATCGGGGCTCAGCACATTTGGCCGGATCGATTACCTCATCCATAATGCGGCCGTTTTTCACTTCGACCGAATCGATTCGGCATCCGAGCATGTCATCGATCAAATGATTGATGTGAACATAAAAGGTTGCATCCACCTCAGCCGTGCCGCCCTACCCGCTCTGCACATCAGCAGAGGGGGCATTCTATTCGTTTCGAGTATTTCTGCTTTTTATGGCATGCCTGAGTATGGTTTATATGCCCTAAGTAAGGCCGCCCTTACCCCCTTGAGCGAAAGCCTGCGCCTCGAAAATCACGCCCATGGCGTTTTTGTGGGTCTTACCTATTTGGGTTATACGGCCAATGAACCCGACAAACGAGCATTGGACGCTCAGGGCACACCGCAACCCATTCCGGATCGGCCACACTCGTTTACCCGAAGCCGCGAAGCAGCCGCAAGAGGCATCTTACGCCAGCTGATCCGCCGCCAAGCCGTTTCTCTTCCCTCGTTTTTAGGACACATCAATTGGGTGTTCAGCTACATGATGCCTCGCCTTGCATTTCTCATCCACCAACGGTCTTATCGGTCCATTCTGCTGCTGTTGATCTGTTCGCTTCTACCATTGGGGGCTTCTTTAAATCTTAGGGCGCAGGCCCAGGCGCAGTCTCAGAATCAGACCCAGAATCAGAATCAGGCCCAGAATCAGGATCGCTCCGTTGAATTGACAGTACGGGTGGATGGCCTAAAAACTTGGGGCTCATCTCAATTGGTGATCGGCGTATTCGACCGTGCAGCATTTCCTGATGGTCGTCCTCTGCATCACGCTACCATAAAAGTCGATGAGCCGCGAATGCATTGGAAGGTTTCAGTGCCCATGGCAACCTATGCCATAGCCGTTTATCAGGATCTCAACCGCAACGGACGACTCGATAAGTCGACTTTTGGCTTCCCCACGGAACCCTATGGATTCAGTCGCAATTACCGACCGGTATACCGCGGACCCCTTTGGAAAGATGCATCGATCCTGATTGACCGAGATTCGTCGGCCGATATTAGGTTGATTGCGCCCTAATCTAATTCTTCAACCGAAGCCCGAGAGTTGTGGTTGCACACCCGTGCATCAGTCCCCTTCCGAAATAAGGGATCTGATTGGGCGACGAGCGTGTGCACTTGAGGGTTTACTCACCCTATTTCGCAACCCCTTGACCAGGTAACGGTTTACACCATTGGGGATGGGGGGCGGAGCGGCGATAGTTTCTAAACGCACCGTTCCCGTTCGGAGGGGAGTTTGGCTCGCATTGTCATAGATCAACTGGCCCTGTAAGACTGCTCCCTGTCCGCCTGGTGCGACCACTACGACCACCGTATCTGATGCAAAACAGCCATATAGAGTGCGCACTTTGAGTATGTAGGTTGTGGTAGACGCCGGGGTAGCCCATGGCCTCGGCTGGGTGCTATCCGATAGCCCTATGCTGGGCGACCAATGGTACACTACGGGTGAAGCTGTATCCCAAACATGAGTCATGAGCTGAACCGTGTGGCCAATCGAAGTGTGGATGCTGTCTGGACCCAGTTGCACCTGGGGTGTTGTGCGTACGATGATACCCCTATGCGCTGTGAGGGTACAATTTGGCGCTACGATTACCCGAACCTGATAGAGGGTGGTATGGTTCGGTGACGCCATAGGACTCGGACTGTTTGGATCATCGAGACCGGCCGTGGGTTGCCACAGATAACTGATTGATGGAGAAGGGAATGATGGCTGGAAACTGTTATTGGGTCGATGCGTATACAGCACTGGTGCAGACAGGCGTGTGCTGTCGCCCCGGCAGATCACGAGGTTCGGGCTCGGATTGATGCTTGGGCGTACAACCAATACACCCAGGCTTCGGCTGCATCCAAAAGTATCAGTCACTACAACGGTATATGCCGTGGTGGTATCGGGCGCGGCCAGTGGTGTAGGTGATAAACTATCCGATAAACCTGCAGCCGGACGCCATCGATAACTGATCCCTCCGGATGCCCTCAGCTGAATTTGGCCATTATTGTTGTTATAATAATATAATGTATCATCAACGCTGGCATTGGGCCCTGTTCGTACCCGAATGCGCACAGAATCTGTCCGGTGGCAGCCCGATGGTGAGTGGTACCGAACCCATACCAATGTGTCGGAATTAGGGTTTAGGTTGATGGTTGCGCTGCTGTCGCCCGTGCTCCAAATAGTTCCTGATGCCCTGCGTGCGGTGAGGGTGACGGGTGTGCCGAGGCAAACATCCAGATTATTGAGCCATGGCAAGGCCGGGGCGGGAAAAACCTCATAGGAGTACTGCCCCGAATAAGGACACCCATGGTATGTGACCTGATAATGAACAGTTCTAAGGCCTGGCGATGAGTCGACCTGAAGCAATTGCCCCTGTACACCTGCCCCACTGAATGTCCCTCCAGGCGGCCAGGCGTTCAATGCAACCGGGGCATCGCCCACAAACAAGCATGGAATGGGGGTGGTCAACTGAGCAAGCAATGGACCTTGCACTACCGCTCCGCTTTCGGTGTTAATTCGAAGTCGTTGCTGGTAGGGCGACCAGGCGTTGGTGCCTTGGGCGGAGGTGTCCCATTCTAAAAGACTGCCTCCGGTTACTTGAAACCTGAGCCTCAGCAATTCTACCGATCCCAACTGCAGCGGTTGAGATCCATACCAGATTAAGGCGATGGCGCCTGGTTGTTGGATCAGTTGACCTCCGGCGACCAACGAGGGGTGCAAGTAATCATTAGACACGAACTGAATGCTATCAGGATTGAACGTAAAACGAAGTGAAAAAGCGGCTACTTGGGTAAAGGAATCTACATGCTGAGAAAAGACATATTGTCCGGTGGTGCAGGCCAATACCTGAGGCAGGATAAACCGGATGACCGGCGCGCGCGATTCTACCCGCAGGTCTACCGCTAAGGATGTATCATTGCGACCGCATGCACCGAAGGCTATTAACCGAAAACGCGCATTGTTTAGGCTGTCAGGAGCATGATTCAAACGAAGAACTGAGGACAGAGTGCCGTTATAGGCCCCCGTCTCCACAAGACTCCTCCAGGTCGTACCGATTCGGATTTGCCAACGAAAGCTTGTGGCATTGGCGCATACAGCCGCAAATGAAACGGAATCGCCCGAACCCACAGTGGCGGAGACTGGCTCTTGTAGCACCTGGGCGGGTTGTGAGGGAACAACAATTTGTCCATTTACATGAACCAACCTGTGCACCCAACTCGTATTGGGATCGATATACTGCAACCCGACTGTACCGGGATCCGGATTCAGCCACGTCAAGGGGAGCGTGCCTGAAATCAATGGCCGAACAACCAAAACGAGCATCGTGTCGCCTGCGGCCGAAAGGGCGGGCAGCGAAGTCGTCTTACGAATTTTAACGGTATCGCCTTGGACTGAGAGTGTCAACCCCGACATTCGGGCGCTCCATTGAACCAGTTGTAGGGCTGATGCCGGCACAATAAGGTCCAACGCAATTCGGCCGACATTTTGCCAAGCACTAACCCGTACAGCTACAACGGTGTTGACCCCCACACACGATGTCATGGATGGTAACTGAACGGTTACGGGTAACTGCTGGGGAAATACCCGTAATTCAGCCGTATTGCTGCTCGCTTCTGCCAAACAACCGCGACAGGTGTAGCGATAGAATCTGTTGCTGTCTCCGCCCTGTGGAACAACCCGCAGATTGGACAGGAACGGGTTGGAATGGAAGGAATCGGACTGAACATCCAGCCATACACCTGTACCCACACGCATCTGCCACCTACAGGCTACAGCAGAAGATGATGCCGAACTGAATATCCCGGTGTCACCCACACCAATGTATTGATGAATTGGGTCCTGACCAAAATACGGGGTGTCGGAAATCGGTTGGATGTGGATACTTACCAGACTATCACATCCCAATATGCTCTGATAAGTCAAATCATATAAACCGGGAGCTAGGTAGTTATTGCCTGCAATGTGAATGGTATCACCTGGGCACCATGAATATGTAACCAATGTATCCACGCGACAAGGCGGGCAAATATCGTTGCATTTTGCCTGAACGCGGTTCGGAGAACAAAACACAAGCCCTGTGATACTCCAAAAAAAAAGTAGAGGCGCATTGAATCGCGCCCCTACTTTATTAAGACGGTAGTTGAACATCCGCCAACAAGATGAATAAACTACCGGCGAATCATCAATTTGGTCGACTTAGTCTGTGTTCCTGCATGTCCATCGAAACGAACATGCAGCATATACACACCGTCGGCCACACCTTCAGCATTCCACGACATACTGTGCTTACCAGAACTCATTGATAATCGATCTGATTGGTAGATGGTTTTACCTGTATAATCGGTAATCATTAACTGTACATCGCCATCTTCAGGCAATTGGTAAATGATTTCTGTGGAGGTTGAAAATGGATTCGGGAAATTAAACAAATCCAATTCCAGGCCATTCGACGGAGAAAACACGGGAACTTGAACCCGCAGCATTGCATAAGGAGTCGCCTCGTAATCCGTTGCTTGAGCGAATCCAACAACCGTCATTACCTCATCAATGCCCCTGATATCTTGCTCAAACGCTACCTCAAACAAGCCAGAACCTTCCGCTGCGATATAAGGTCCACTCGAAGCATACCATCCTAAATAAAGTTGGTTACCCAATTGATTAAACAACACTAGCTCACCGGTTTGGGACATTCTAATGCTCTTCACAACTAACCCATTCGCCAACTCAAGATGCATTTGGAATGAACCAAGAGCAGATTCACCTGTAGCTAAAACGGGCAGGGTAAATACGGGTTCATTGGACATCTGCTTGGCACCCGCTTCAATTTGAATGCCATGTACTAAGCGACTGCTGAATGTGAAATCTCGGTTCACATCACCCCTGCTCAACACCGCAATATCACGAACTGGATTGGAGTTGATCACCGTAACAGGGGCATTTTCGGACACCCAGGGCGTAGAGAAGATGGCATTAGGTAGGTTAATACTTCTTTGAAGCACCAACAATGCATCAGCGCTATTCACGATACCATCTCCATTGGCATCCGCAGCTTGTACCGCTAATCCCGACAAGGCACTTGGATTACTCAAATAATTGTTGATCAGGAATGCGTCAGCTGTAGTGATGCCACCTGCGGACATGGTAACGTTTGCACGCACTTGATATCCTCCATTCGGCAAACCAGGGAACGCATAAGAACCTCCAGCCATTATTCCAGAGGTTGCGGCAGCGTTACCACTGAGTATAACGGATCCGGTAGATACTGGGGTGCGAACTGCGCTACCAAGACGGTCATAAACCACGCGCCCACTGAGTGTACCACCTGATAGATTCGGATCGACTGTTACGATCACGCTGTCGGTGCGGACACAACCAGTTGCACCCGTTGCGGTTAGGACGTAGGTCGTAGTAACACTCGGGTTTGCTGTAGGATTCAAAACCGCCGAGTTGCTTAATCCAGTCGTAGGATACCAAGAAAAACTATTGGCTCCTGAAACAAAACCGTTAAGCGTTGTGGAACCACCTGGTGCAATTGAAAGATCCGCTCCCGCGTTTACTGTCGGACTCGGATTAACAATAACGCGAACCTGGGTCGAAACCTGACAACCCGATGCATCATTTACCCTTACCGTGTAAATTATTGAAGATGTTGGTGTGGCTATAGGATTTGAAATAAATGCATTACTCAAACCCGTTGACGGTATCCATTGATAACTTAACGCAGAACCATTATAGTTAGCATTCAATTGTGTACTTGATCCAGCACAAATTGTTCGATTACTTCCAGCCGTTACTGTAGGCACCAATACCAACACCGATTTCATATCCGAACATCCATTGGCACTTGTCACCGTGACGAAGTACTGCGTAGTTATGGGTGGGGTGGCGATAGGCGTTGCCGAATTCGCATCATCCAAACCTGATGATGGAGTCCATTGATAACTAACACCGCCACTGGCCTGAAGCTGAGCACCAACTCCAGAACCACAATAGGTTACCGTATCATTGCTCACAGTAGCATTTGGTCTTGCATTAACAAAAACGACTACGGTATCTCTACTGATACAGCCGTTTGCACTTAGACCTGTTACTACGTAAGATGTGGTAACGCTTGGCGATACAAACGGGCTAGAGGAGAACGCAAAAGCTTGTTGAGATCCGAGAATATTCCATACATATTGAACAGAATTAATTGCGCTTAATTGTGTTCCGGAACCTTGGCAAATCGTTCGGTCGGCACCAGCATTAACAGTGGGTTCAATGAATGTACTTACAATAAATGTGTCTGTTACACTACAACCTGCAGCGTTGGTTAATCTGACCCAATACATAGAGGCAGTCACTGGCTGAACATTAATAGACTGACTGGTGGCGCCCGTACTCCATAAATAGGATACGACTCCTGTTCCGGCACCTACAAGAGTCGCCGTGGTACCCGTACAAACGGCAACCTGTCCTCCTCCTGTTGTAATGGGTGCCGATTCGACTGTTACAAATCCATTGACCGTGTAAGTACATCCAAAACTATCTGTTACTGTATAGCTAATCGCGCTGGTACCTAGACCGGTCAACGCAGGATTAAATACCCCGCCAATAACGCCAGGACCAGAGAATACACCACCTCCAATACTAGCCGAAAGTACGATTGGTGCAGCGTTGGCACATATATTACCTAAACCAAGAATTTGTACAGCTGAACTGCGCACAGATATTCCACCATTGTTGAATTGTAAAGGCAAATTTTGACCATACTGATTGACTAAATTAGTTAAACCCGGCGTTATCGCATTCCATGAAATACTTCCCCCTGTATTAACAACAAAATTCAGTTGAAAAAGCTCACCGGAACCTAAATTTGAGGGCAATAACCCAAACCAGTTGATAGAAATTACCCCAGGTTGATTCACATTTGCAGTAATTCCCTGAAGAGACGAATGCACTGCACTAATTCCAGTGCATACCAAAGAACTTGGGTTGTATGTCATGGATAAGTCCATTGCATTAACCCCAATAAACTGACTAGCAGATACAGAAAGGGTATAGGCTCCAGGAGAACAGACCTCACGATTCTCAATGTTTAAAACGATCGGAGCCGCATTGGATGTCACTCGCAAAATCGCCTCATCGGAGGCCACAGAAGGAGGGCAAACTCCGTCAATAACGACCCTAAACATTCTATTGTGAAGGGAACCCGAAACATTGGAAATGGTTAACTGAGCCGTCTGCACCCCTTGGTAGGGACTTTGATTGAGTAAGTTCACCCAACCACCCGCTTGCATGATTTGCCATTGATAAGCTGATGCATTTGAGGCAAGCACTTGAAAATTAGCTGTGGATCCTTCTAAAGCAGTTACGTTTACTGGCTGTACTGATATTATAGGAGTCGCACCTCCAATGGTTATGCTGCCATCTTGGTACGTGAGCCTGTGTACCAGATTGCTTGGCGAACCAGTTTCCAATCCAACAACCCCTTGGGCCGATGGCAACCATTGAATATTGGTTTGACCATTACCTAATGCTATAAAATTTAACTTTAACAATGTATCGTTAGACAATGACGCAGGTATGGTTAGAGAACGACGAATGGCAATACCCCCAGGACTAGGCGTAATTTGCACACCGTTTAATCCAGCTCCTGCTTGGAAACTCAATAGTTGAAGAATAGAAGTGTTAAAGTTCAAATTCAGTTGGATTCGTCCCACATTTGAGAAGTTTGAAGCCAAAATGGGCAACATCAATTCCTGGCCGACACATCCACTGTATTGACCAATCATTAATGCAATAGGGGCTGCAGATGGATATAGAACCAAAGATGCAGGATTCGACGTCAGTCGACCTTGACAGCCAACAACAACCGCTCTGAACTGGGTCAGGTTAAGAGATGCGTTCGCCATGATGCTTAAATCAGCTGTTTGTGAACCCGAGTAAATAGCTCCATTTGATAAATCAGTCCAATTTATGCCGTCATTACTGCCCTGCCATTGAATAGCAATAGGATTCTGAACACCAATTGAAAACTGAACACTTGAGCCCTGCTCTGCATAAACTGAGCTCGGTTGATTTGTGATTTCTGTCACACCTGCGGTAGCAACGAGACTCAAATTGATCACACTGTCGCATCCGGATGCATTAGTAAGCGTGATGGAATAATTTCCCGTTGATCCAAATGTTTGCCCGCCAACACTCACCGTACCAGGACCGCATATGGTGTCGATCATATTGACGATTGGACTTGGAACCCCAACTGTCAAGTTTAATGTTACAATGCTATCACAGCCCCCTGCATTGGTTAACGACGCTGTATAAACTCCCGAAGCACTTAATGTCTGCCCATTGAATGCATACGTAGCAGGAGAACAAATCGAAGCGTTAATGTTCATTTCACTCGGGTCAGAAACTGTAAATGTGAAATTCATAGAACCATTTGATAGATCGGCCACACAACCATTTGCATCCGTAACAGACAAAAACTCAATACTCCAAATTCCGGCGCTTACACTTCCAGAAGGCGCGGAATAGATAATATCGCCTAAAGCGCTTACTGTATCTGTGAATACTGAGCTAGGAGTTCCCGTACCAATTGAACCTTCCCAAACCCGAACACTTCCAATGAACGGGAACATTCCTGCTTGCACATTACTGAGTGTGAAAGTATAATTACTATTGGAACAGGCATTTAGGGTGTGTCCTCCTTGTTGAGCAGAATACGGGATTCCATTGAAGGCAACCGAGAAGGACGGTCTAGGATTAACAGTTAGAGATAAAGTAACTACACTGTCGCAACCTACTGCATTTACCAGTGTTGATATGTAAGTACCGCTAGTGGCAATCACTTGTCCATTAAAATCATACGAAGCAGGAGCACAAATTGTTTCAGTTAGCGAACTTGAGCTCGGTTGATTAACCACTAAGTTCAGTGTCACAAAGCTATCAACACCTAAGGAACTCGTTAAGGTGTCTAGATAGGTTCCACTCACAAAAAGATCAACACCATTGAAATGATAGACCGATGGTGCACATATCTGTTCATTTACAGTAACAACATTCGGATCAGACACATAAAAAGTAAAATTGTATTGTGAATTCGACAAATCCGCTGAACAACCATTAGCATCGACGACCGATAAAAACTCAACGCTCCATATACCAGGATTTACACTGCCCGAAGCAGCTGAATATATTAAGTCACCCAAATTTGTAATGGTATCTTCGAAAACAGGGCCTGGTGTACCGGAAGCAATCAGACCATCCCACACTCGAATCCTTCCAACGAATGGAAGTACCCCTGTAAGAACTGAGGATAGTGTGATGTTGTAGTTGGCTAAAGTATTCGCTGAAACAATATTACCACCTGATTGTGCCCCATAACTCATCCCATTAATGTACACTTGAAAAGAAGGACTAGAATTAATGTTAAGGATCAATATTTCCGTGTGGCAGCCATTTACTGATGTGTAGGACCCGCTTTGCGTATAGGTCTGACCGTTTACATTCCAAGTATAGCTGTTACATGCTGAAACTTGAGAGGAATTACTGGTGAGCGGAGTAATAACAAGGCTTAATTGGTAATCCTGACAATTAACATTGTAGGAGTATACTCCGCTTGAAGTATAAGTCTGTCCATTAACTGACCAAATGTAACTGGAACAAGCCGACTCACTTGAAGCAATAACGGGGTTTGGCGTGCCCGTTACATCCCAAGAGCAGGTCGCGGTGTTGAAGGTCGCGGTCTCATAGCAGGCCAGTGTTGGCTGCTGGGGCTGCGTGCCCGT
>SYHW01000067.1 GCA_005799065.1 Bacteroidota bacterium | reverse complement strand
CCAGCGGCAGGCCACCAAAGAGGCCGGTGAAATCGCAGGCTTGAAAGTGGAGCGTATTGTGAACGAGCCCACTGCAGCAGCATTGGCTTATGGTCTCGATAAAAAGAACAGCGACGTAAAAATCGCAGTTTTCGACTTGGGTGGCGGCACGTTCGATATTTCTATCCTCGAATTGGGTGATGGCGTATTTGAAGTGAAAAGCACCAATGGCGACACCCACCTCGGGGGCGACGATTTCGATCAAGTCATTATACAGTGGCTGGCCAACGAGTTCCGCAGCGATGAAGGGGTTGACCTCACCAAAGACCCTATGGCCTTACAGCGCTTGAAAGAAGCGGCAGAAAAAGCCAAAATTGAATTATCGAGCTCCACTGAAGCCGAAATCAATTTACCCTACATTACGGTGATCGATAATGTTCCCCGTCACTTGGTTAAAAAATTAACGCGCGCTAAATTCGAACAACTCGCGGAAAATTTAATCCAGCGCACCCTGGAACCTTGCCGACAGGCCGTGAAGGACTCCGGTTTTTCGGTAGGCCAGATCGATGAAGTCATTTTGGTGGGTGGGTCGACGCGTATCCCTAAAATTCAGGAAGTGGTGGAGCAGTTCTTTGGCCGCAAGCCGTCTAAAGGCGTGAACCCCGATGAAGTCGTGGCCATCGGCGCGGCCATTCAAGGAGGCGTATTGAGCGGACACGTAGAAGGGGTGTTGTTGCTCGATGTAACCCCCCTATCGCTCGGTATTGAGACGATGGGCAACGTTATGACGCGCTTAATCGAGGCCAATTCAACCATTCCAGCGAAAAAGAGCCAGGTGTTTAGCACGGCGGCCGATAACCAGCCCTCGGTTGAAATCCACGTTTTGCAAGGCGAACGCGCTATGGCGACCGACAACAAGACCATCGGACGTTTCCACCTGGATGGCATTCCACCGGCCCCCCGCGGTGTGCCCCAAATTGAAGTAACGTTCGATATTGATGCCAACGGAATCTTGAACGTATCAGCCAAAGACAAGACAACGGGTAAGGAGCAAAAGATTCGCATCGAAGCTTCTTCAGGTCTCAGCAAAGAGGATATCGAAAAAATGAAACAAGAGGCCCAGGCGAACTCGGAGCGCGATAAGCAATTCCGCGACGAGGCCGAGAAGCTTAATGCAGCCGACAACCTCATTTTCTCTTCAGAAAAGCAATTGAGCGAATATGGCGATAAGCTTCCCGATGAAAAGAAATCGGAGATTCGTTCGGCGCTCGATGAACTCAAATCGGCCCACGGAGCGCGCCAACTTGCGGAAATTGATGCGGCCACAGAGCGCCTCAATAAAGCATGGGAAGCAGCCTCAGCCGAAATGTACAAAGCAACCCAAGAAGCGGGAGCTGCCGATGCAGGCGCAGGCAGTCAATCAGCCAACGGGGGATCTGCAGGTGCCAAAGACTCCGAACAAGTAACGGATGTCGATTTCGAGGAAGTGAAGTAAACTAAGGGATTGAATTTTTGCAACAGGGTTGCACAATGTAAAAATTTGTGCAACTTTGTTGCATTATAAACCCAAGCCATCTATGATTCCATCTATTTCTCTCTTTCCCCTGCGTACCGCTCTGGCTGCGGTGTTCACTTCCGTGCTGCTTTTTTCGTGCGGCAAAGAAGATGCCGACCAAGAAAAACCCTTAATAACCGTTCTCAAACCGGCATCCGATCATGCGGATGCGCAGCTTGGCGGTAGTCTGGAACTCAGTGCATTGTATACAGACAACAAAGAACTGCTCAACGCCCGAATTGAAATTCACTCAGCTGATGGCCACAGTCACCGCCTTTTATCACCCAGCTCGACCTGGGAATGGGTTAAAGTGTATCCCTTGAGTGGAACAAATGCGTTGATCGACGAAATAATCGTGATTCCTTCATCGGTCGATACAGGCGATTACCACATCATTTTCGAGGCAACCGACAAATCGGGCAACCAAGCCATAGAAGTCATTAAAGAACTACACTTAGAAGGGGATTGATGCATCAGTTCAACTGTGGGGATTTTGCGTATTTTGGCAACCTATCCCAATATACACAGGCATGAACATGAAATTTCCTGTTTCAACATTGGGTGCTTCCGCACCCATTTTTTTTGAAAAAATCGGCCGATGGCCGTTTATGGTTGGACTCGGCTTGATGGTTGGTCTGGCGACTTTCGCTGTTGAATCACGCGGAGCGGAGCCCCGGGAGCCCCGCAAGAAAAGCAATCCGAAGAAACTGGAACTCCAGGACATCTTCGCCAGCCCGAAGTTTGGTCAGCGCGGGGTGAGTGGACTTCGATCAATGACTGATGGGGAGCACTACACTGCGGTATCCAAGGGCCACATCATCCGCTATGCGTATGCCACAGGAAAAGCGGTCGATACCCTGTTCCGATCTGGGCAACTCATCGATCCCGTCTCGGGCGATACCTTGCCCTTCGACGACTATCATTTTTGTTCTCGAGAACAGCGCATGCTTTTATCGACCAAAACCGAGCCCATCTACCGCCACTCTTCACGCGAATTCAACTATGTTTTCGACCGTGGTACCGGCCAGATTAACCGCCTCAGTAGAGGGGGGAAACAAGCCTTTGCCCAGTTTTCTCCTGACGGAAACAAGGCAGCATTCATGCGCGATAACAATCTTTTTATCATTGATTTAAGTACATTCACTGAAACACAAATTACAAATGATGGCCGCATCAATGAGGTCATCAATGGGGGAACAGATTGGGTGTATGAAGAGGAATTCGGGTTCACCCGCGCATTCTTTTGGTCGCCCGATAGCCGCCGGTTGCTCTATTACCGCTTCGATGAGCGGGAGGTACCCGAATTTGTGATGCCCCTGTTCAATGGCTTATATCCGGAGCCCTACCGATTCAAATACCCGAAAGCGGGTGAAAAAAATGCCGTTGTAGAATTGCACCTCTACGATCTGGGCAGGGGTACCCATCAAAAATTGGATGTAGGCCCCGAGGTCGATCAGTATATTGCCCGAGCGGGATGGACTTCCGACGCCAACCGGCTTTGGTTTCAACGGGTGAACCGCCACCAAAACCGGGTGGAGTTGGTGGTGGCTGATGCCCATTCGGCCGCCACCCAGGTAGTGCTCACCGATAGTTCCAAGGCCTGGGTCGACATTCTCGACGACCTCACCTTCCTCAAAAATGGTCGGGAATTTATTTGGAGCAGTGAGAAAAGCGGCTTCCAGCAATTGTACATCCACCAAATCGATGGCCGCGAAATCCGCGTTTTGAGCGAACCGAACCGCGATGTTACGGATTTCTATGGTGTGGATGAGACGACAAACCAGATCTACTATGCCCTCGCAGATCCTAGCCCAATGGAACGGCGCTTGTATGTTCAATCGCTCGACGGCTCCCCTGCACGATCCTTAGCCGGTCCGAAACGGGGAAAAACACGGGCTTTCTTTTCATCTACCTTCCGCTACTACATCCGCCAATACACCGACATCAATAGTCCGGCGGTTTGGTCGCTTCACCACTCCGACGGCAGAGAAATCCGTGTTCTGGAAGACAACAAGGCATTCATTAGTCAATGCGCCCAATATCCCATCGCTCCGCGTTCCTTCTTTTCTTTTACCGGCCCCTCCGGCGATTCGCTCAACGGCTTTATGATTCGTCCGCCAGACTTTAGTGCACGCAAGAAATACCCCGTGTTGATGTTTGTTTATGGTGGACCGGGCAGCCAAACGGTCGATGCCAGCCTCGGTCAGTACTATATGTGGTTTCAATACCTCGCCCAAGAAGGCTATATGGTGGTTTCGGTAGACGGCCGAGGCACCGGTTACCGCGGTGCTGAATTCAAAAAGTGCACCTATCTGCAGCTGGGCAAGTTTGAGCTTGAAGACCAGAAAGCGACGGCGCGCTACCTGCAAGGATTGCCCTTTGTTGATGCCGGCCGCATCGGTATTTTCGGCTGGAGCTATGGCGGTTATATGAGTTCACTCGCAGCCGTGCAAGGCGATGGGCTCTTTAAAGCAGCGGTTGCGGTAGCACCGGTGATCAACTGGCGCTACTACGACAGCATCTATACAGAACGTTTTATGCGTACACCGCAGGAAAACGCACAAGGCTACGACGACAACTCCCCATCGACCTATGCCGACCGATTAAAATCGGCCTATCTGCTCATCCATGGCACGGCCGACGACAATGTGCACTTCCAAAACGCCTTGGTGATGACCCAGAAGTTGACCGAAGCCAATAGGCCGTTCGATTTCATGGCCTATACCGATAAAAACCACGGGATCGGCGGGGGAAACACTCGTCTGCACTTATTCACCACCATCACCCAATTTTTGCGCGAAAATTTGTAGGGGCGCGCGGTTTTTCCGAGCATTTGTTTAGTTTTGACCAACTTGTTTCTAGACGTCCTCCATTGAGTCCTTGAATTGTAGTCATTGAGCCGTTGAATTGCAGTTGTTTTAAACACTTGAATGACCCAAACACTTAAATGACCATTCCTTGTTAACCATACTCATCAACCTAAACCCTTTATGAACGCTAACGCTGAACTCGCCCACCCCCGGGGCCTCTGGATTCTCTTTGCCAGTGAAATGTGGGAACGCTTTTGTTATTACGGCATGCGCGCCTTGCTCCTGCTCTATCTGGTGAAGTCGCTGGCTATGGGGGATGAAAAGGGCTTCGCGGTGTATGGCGCCTATACCGCTTTGGTGTATGTGATGCCTGTATTGGGTGGACGAATTGCCGACCAGATTCTTGGCTCGAGGCTGGCTGTTTTGCTTGGCGGTATCCTCATGGCCATCGGGGAATTTGTGATCGTTGGGGGCTCCGAAATGCTGTTGTTTTGGGGAATGGCCATCATTATTGTGGGCAATGGCCTGTTTAAACCAAACATCAGCACCATGGTGGGTAAACTCTATGCCGATGGTGACGTGCGCCGCGACTCTGGTTTCACCATCTTCTACATCGGTATTAATCTGGGGGCCTTGCTGGCCACCACGGTGTGCGCCGAAGTCGGAAATATCTATGGAGCACGTGCGGGTTTTGCCCTCGCGGGCGTGGGTATGCTGCTGGGGGTTCTCATTTTTCAATTAGGTGGCCGCCACTACAGCCATGTGAGCGCGCCGCCATCACCCGAAACCCTTCATAAACCTAAATGGGGCCCTTTGAGTCCATTCTCCTTGATCGTTTTGGGCTGTGTAGCTCTGGTGCCGGTCCTCTACTTCCTTTTGCGCAACACTGAAATTGCCGGATATGTACTGCTCGCCGTCGCCGTATATGTTTTGGGCTCACTCATTGCCCGAGGCATCAAGGATGGCCGTGTGCAGCTCGACAAAATGCTCGGTTTTATCATCTTGATGCTGTTTAATGTCGTTTTTTGGGCTTGTTTTGAACAGGCGGGCAGCAGCCTCACGCTCTTTGCCGACCGTAATGTGAACCGTTTTATTGGGGGTTGGGAAATGGGAGCCGCCACCACACAATTTTTCAATCCGGCCTATATACTGTTGTTTGGGTCCTTGTTTAGCGTCATGTGGGTGCGTTTGCAGCAATCGGGCCGCGACTTTTCCATACCCATGAAATTCGGACTCGGCATATTGCAGCTGGGTCTGGGCTATTTGGTGATTCTCCTGGCCGCTCCACTCGCCGTGGCCTATCAAGTTCCGCTCTGGACGCTCGCTTTGCTGTATATGCTTCATACCACAGGTGAGCTGTTTTTAAGCCCGATCGGGCTCAGTATGGTCACTAAACTCGTGCCGAAGGACATGACCGCTACAGCCATGGGCGCTTGGTTCCTCAGCATTGCAGGTGCCAATTACGCCGCAGGCATGATCGCCAAACTCACCGGATCGGAGCATGGAGGGGGTGAAGGCGAATCGATCGATGCAGCCGCGAGTTTGGCTACTTATGTGGATGTATACAGCACCATGGGGTGGGTAACCGTCGGCATTGGTCTCTTCCTGGTTGTGTTGAGCCCGCTGGTGAACAAGCTCTTTCATGGCATTCGTTGATTTTTTCCGACCACAGAACTCAAAAGCTGTACTGTAACTCAATCGCGGCACTGTACTCATACTCTAAATCATTAATCGCCCGATCGACGGTTTCGTTTCAACAGCTCATAAATTAAACTGAAACATGACAACATCTTCCGCTAGCGGCGGCAAGCACCCTTCGGGCCTGCCCTTCTTGTTTCTCACCGAAATGTGGGAACGATTTGGGTACTACCTGATGATCGGGATTTTCCAACTGTACCTGACGGACCCGATAGCGACCGGGGGGATGGCCATGGACCGCAAGGAGGCGGCTGATATATACGGTACGTTTATCGCATTTGTATTCCTGACACCCTTTTTGGGTGGGCTGTTAGCCGATCGCCTCCTGGGCTACACCAAGAGCATTTATATAGGCGGGACTTTGATGGGCTTAGGTTATATGGGTCTCGCCCTGCCGGGTATGACCTCCTTCTACCTGTCTTTATTGCTCATCATCGTGGGTAACGGCTTCTTTAAACCCAATATCAGCACCCTATTGGGCAATTTGTATAACGACGAACGCTATAAGACACAAAAAGACAGCGGATACAACATTTTTTATATGGGGATTAACCTCGGGGCGGGTGTCTGTAACCTATTTGCTGCTTTTATGCGCAATAAATATGGCTGGGGCGAGGCGTTTATGACCGCTGGCGTAGGGATGTTCATTGGCCTCATTGTCTTTGCCATTGGGCTTCGGCATTACCGACACGCGGATGTGCGCAAGCCTGCTCAAAAAGAGGATATGTCGCTGGCCAAAGTTTTCGGCACCGTTTTCCTGCCGGCTGTTGTGGTGGGCATCGCCGCCTGGATGATTCCTGGCAATCTCTTGGGCAGCGACAGTACGGATGCCTTCATTTTTGCTACCATTCCGGTGGTGGTTTTTTATGTGGGTTTATGGATTCGGGCGGCGGCCGAAGATAAGCGTCAACTCGCCGCACTGCTCAGCATTTTTGCCGTGAGCATCATGTTTTGGGCAGTTTTTAAGCAAAATGGCACCGCCCTCACCACCTGGGCTCAGTTCTACACCGACCGTGAGGTTCCCGAGTTGGTTCGTCCGGCCGCTGAATCACTTTACCTCGCCGAGTCGGCCCCCAATCAAGTCGATTCGGTGACCGCCTACGACGCCAATTTCAAAGTGGTTAAGGTGGATGGCAAGGAGGTGAAGGAATGGGGGAAACCGGTCTATTTCAAAAATCTACAGGCCGAACGAATGCCGGCCGAAGGGGCGTCGCTCTATCTCTTCAATACCGAATTGTTTCAAAGCATCAACCCTCTTTGGGTGATTCTGCTGACGCCGGTGGTGGTGGGCTTTTTTGCCTTATTGCGCAGGCGGGGGAAGGAACCGCGTACGGCCACGAAAATCGCTTGGGGACTCCTCATCAGTGCCCTGAGCACACTCGTAATGGTGGCCGCTGTCTATGTCTGCCAAAACGGCGAAGTAAAGGCCAGCGGCTGGTGGCTGGTGGCCTGCTATGGGGTGATCACCATCGGAGAATTGTTTTTGAGCCCTATGGGCCTCAGCTTGGTGAGTAAGGTAAGTCCACGGCGGCTCACCGCATTGATGATGGGGGGATGGTTTCTCAGCACAAGCATTGGCAATAAGTTAAGTGGTATTCTGGCAACACTTTGGGACGGCTACGCCCACAAAAGCGATTTCTTCCTGGTGAATTTTGCACTCCTGGGTGTAGCGGCGGCGGGCATGTTTCTCATGTTGCGCTGGCTGAACCGCTCTATGGGGGAAGAATCTTGATACCCTGATCTGAATAATTCAAATCTCCCGAACCGATTTTATATGCAGCCAAGCCTAAGTTCTATTCAAAATTTTGAAGGGAAATACCCGCGCCAATTGTGGTATTTGTTTTTTTCCGAGATGTGGGAGCGCTTTAGTTTCTACGGCATTCGAGGTATGCTCACCTATTTTATGGTGAATCAGCTCTTTATGGATGAAAAATCGGCTAACCTACAATATGGTGCCACTCAGGCTTTTGTTTATGCAGTCACTTTTATTGGTGGATTGTTTGCCGACCGCATATTGGGCTTTCAGAAATCACTTTTTTGGGGTGGTCTCCTGATGATCTGCGGCAGCCTCATTTTGGCCACCGACCCAAAGGCTTATTTCTTTTTAGGCATTTCTTTTAATGTGATCGGTACAGGATTTTTCAAACCGAATATCTCCACGATGGTTGGGGCCTTATACAAGCAAGACGATTCGCGTCGCGATGCGGGATTTTCCTTGTTTTATTCGGGCATCAACATAGGTGCCCTTTTAGGAGGGTACGCTTGTATTGCCATAGGAAAGGGCAGCCTTTTTGGGGGATGGGTACCGGAGGCACTGCGTTGGAATGTGGCATTCGGACTCGTGGCCGTGGTGATGAGCATCAGCCTCCTCACTTTTGTCTTCACGCGCCGCAGCATGGGCCCGATTGGGGTTAGTCCACTCTCCCCTGCACCCACGGATTCACCTGACGCTCTCGCTCCACAAGCGGAGGCAAACGCTCAGTCTGGACGCCGAATCGCGGGCTTTTTGTGGCAGGAATGGGCCGTATTTATCGGTGCCTTGTTGTCGGTGCCGCTCATCATGAAAATGGTGGCGAATACGGTCTATACCGATTATTTTATGTACGCCATTGGACCCTTCAGTTTGCTCTACCTGGCCTATGAGATGTCGCGTCACACAGCCGAAGAGGTTCGAAAGCTCGTTGCTGCCCTCATGTTCATCTTGTTCTCGGTGATTTTTTGGGCTATTTTTGAGCAGGCTGGCGGCTCATTGAGTCTATTTGCGGCCAACAACCTCGACAATCGCTTGTTGGGTAGCGTTACCCTCGACCCGAATGGGGTAAACAATGCCGCCAATTCGCTGTTTGTTATCCTTTTTGCGCCTTTATTGGGCTTGCTCTGGGTGGCCATGAGCCGCAAAAAACTCGAGCCCAATACGGTGGTCAAATTCGGCCTTGGTTTCATATTCCTGGGATTCGCTTTCTACACCTTCTATGCCACCCGTTTTTTTGCCACTGCACAGGGCATTGCTTCACTCGATGTTTTTACGGTCGCTTATTTTGTGGTGACCCTCGGGGAGCTCTGTTTATCGCCGATTGGCTTGTCGATCATGACTAAACTTTCGCCTACACGCCTTCAAGGGCTAATGATGGGCATGTGGTTTTTGGCCAGTGCCTACGGACAATATGTGGCGGGCTTATTTGGTGCCAGCATCGTTTCTGAACAAGCCAACGCTACGGCACTTGACAAATTGATGGCTTACACCGATGGGTATAAGCTCTTTGGGGGTTATGCCGTGATTGCTGGTGTAGTTCTACTGCTCTTGTCGCCTCTCATGCGCAGGCTGATGGGCGACGTGCGATAAGGCATTCCAGATGCAAATCGCTTATTTGCGCACCCACTTTTGGCCCAATTCTATGGGTAAGAACTGTTGGGTAAGAACTGTTGGGTAAGAACTGTTGGGTAAGAACTGTTGGGTCAAAAAAAAAGCCCATCGTTCGATGGGCTTCTTCTGATTGGGTTGCTGATTACTGAGCAGGAGCAGCATTAGTGTCTACAGCAGCAGCTGTGTCAACAGAAGCAGGAGCTGGCTCTTCAGCCACTACTTCTTCTGTAACCGCAGTTTCTTCTGTTGCAGCTTCTTCGCCACCACCACAAGCAACTGAGAACAACATCACACCAGCCATCAGCACGGAAAATACATTTTTCATAATTTTGTGTTTTAACGAGGCAAAGGTATAAATAAAAAACCCACCCGCAACCTTATTCAAAAAAAAAATTATCGTACATACTCCCTATTTCTCTCTGAACAAAAGGATAATGGGCACACCTGTGAGTTTGTAGTGGTCTCGTAACTTATTCTCTAAATATCTTTTATAGGGATCTCGTATGTACTGGGGTAAATTGCAAAAGAAAACAAACGTTGGTGGCACTTGTCGCAATTGCGTGATGTATTTGATGCGAATATACTTTCCTTTCCAGGCTGGCGGGGGATAATCTTCGATCACCTTACCCATCACTTCATTCAGTTGTCGGGTGGGAATATGGGCCTGTCTCGCTTGATGTACGTTCATGGCGGTTTCTACCGCCTGGAAAATGCGCTGCTTGTCGGTCGCCGAAATAAAAATAATGGGCACATCGCGAAAGGGCGCCAGCCGCTCTTTAATGGTCTTCTCGAATTCTTTCATGGTTTTGTGGTCTTTCTCCACCAAATCCCACTTATTAACGAGGATTACAATACCTCTTCGGTGTTTCGAAGCCAGGTGAAAGATCTGCAAATCCTGGGCCTCAATACCCTGAGTGGCGTCGAGGAGCAAAAGGATCACGTCCGATTCTTCTATTACCCGAAGTGTGCGAAGCACCGAGTAGAATTCGATATCCTCATGAACTTTTGCCTTTTTCCGTAGTCCGGCGGTATCGGTGAGCACGAAGTGATGGCCAAAGCCCTTGTATTCGGTATGCACCGCATCTCGTGTGGTGCCTGCAATGGGGGTTACAATGGTGCGTTCATAACCCAATAAAGCATTGAGCAGGGTGGATTTCCCCACGTTGGGACGACCCACCAGGGCTATTTTGGGCAAATCGGGGGCAGGCTCTGTTGCGGGAGGCAGGTGTTTGATGAGCTCATCGAGCAATTCACCTGTGCCTGATCCGGTTTGGGAAGATATGGGGTAGACCTCGCCTAGTCCAAACGCGTAAAACTCGCTACTGGCGGGCAGACGCTCGCCATGATCGACTTTGTTGGCCACCACCAGCAGGGGCTTATTATGGCGCCTCAGCATGTTGGCCAGGGATTGATCGAGGTCGGTGATGCCTGTGGTGACGTCTACCACGAACAACAATATATCAGCCTCTTCGATGGCCAGGTGTACTTGCTTGCGAATGGCCGCTTCGAACTGATCCTCCGATTGGGTGACATATCCACCCGTATCGATAACGGTAAATGCCTCATCGCACCACTCGGATGTGCCGTAATGCCGATCGCGTGTGACACCTGAGAAGTCATCAACGATGGCTTCGCGCCGGCCAACGAGTCGATTGAATAAAGTTGATTTGCCCACATTGGGCCGTCCAAGGATCGCTACGATTCTGCTCATGATTTGACGCTATACCCGAAATAACGGAGTTGTCGCGGGTCGTTGCGCCAATTGGGGCGAACTTTTACCCGAATGGTGAGAAATATTTTTTGTTGCCAGAAGGCTTCCATGTCCTTGCGCGCTTCTATCCCCACCGTTTTGAGCCCTGATCCTCCTGCCCCTATGATGATGCCTTTCTGTGATTCACGCTCTACATACACCATGGCCTCAATGCGCAACAAACCGTCGTCGTCCTTAAAGCGCTCGATCATTACCTCCGTGGAATAGGGCACTTCTTGTCGGTAGTTCAAGAATATCTTCTCTCGGATGATCTCAGCGGCTATGAATCGCTCGCTTTTGTCGGTGAGTTCGTCTGGATCGTAATAGGCCGGACATTCCGGAATTCGGCTGATCAAAGCCTGCATCAATTCTTCCTTCCCGCTGCCGGTGACCGCAGAGAGTTCCATGATTTCCTGATCGGGAAACTGATCACGCCATTCTCTCAGTCTTACCTCACGCTCCTCCGAATTGAGCAGATCGGTCTTGTTGAACAACACGATGAGCGACTCCGCTGCATCGATAATTTGCTTTCGGTATGGGTCGACTTCTTTTACAGGTGGCCTGGAAACATCTACCAGCAGCAAAACGATATCGGCATCTTTAAGGGCGGAATCGACATAACGCATCATCATTTGGTGCAATCCGTGTGCGCTTTCGAGGTAGCCCGGGGTGTCACTAAAAACGAGTTGAAAGCCATCCCCACTTAGGATTCCGATGATCCTGTGTCGGGTGGTTTGGGCTTTGGGGGTTATGATCGAAAGCCGCTCCCCCACCAAGGCATTCATCAGGGTTGATTTGCCGGCGTTTGGTAGGCCAAGCAGACTTATAAATCCAGCTTTATGTTTGTTCATTTTATTTTGGTTTGCAAATGTCTGCATTTTATCGTTTCTTTGCAGTTCCATTGCGGGGTAGAGCAGCGGTAGCTCGTTGGGCTCATAACCCAAAGGTCACAGGTTCGAGTCCT
>SYHW01000066.1 GCA_005799065.1 Bacteroidota bacterium | reverse complement strand
TTCTCTCTGGCTGCGGAAATCGCCTATTCGCACCCTAAAGTTGGGTTGACGATAGACCAGATGTATGCTCATATTGGGGTATGCACCCTCCATTTCCTGTTTCAATCGCATGGCCTCGGTACGGTTTGGGCCATTGTAGATTTGGATCCTGTATCCTGAAGTAGTTTCACGCTTGCCTGTTCCGGAGGCTGGAGCACGATAGCTCGGCTTTTCCGGCGATATGGTATCGCGCGTGGCCGGTGTTGGTTTGGGTGCGGGTGCAGGTTCCTCCACAACAGGGGGGGGAACAGGTGGCGCAACGGGCTCCTCCTTCAGCTCTTTGTTTCGGTCACGTCCACCCGATTTCCCGAAAATCTTACGAAAAAGCTGTGCTTCGGCCGGTGCCGTACCAAGCAAGAGAAACAAAAAAACCAGCCCCATTATGGCTCGTCTATGCGGTGTTTTTTGGTTCATATCTTGTGTTTTTTTGTTTTATATCTTGTGTTTTAGATCATTGGAATTAAATTTCCATCATATAAAGCGATAGACCAGAAATCTCCACAATACTCATTCCGTGCCTACTCCTCACGACCGTGGCACTGCTTAAATTTTTTGCCACTGCCACAGGGGCACTGATCATTTCTGCCCACTTTCGGGCCCGCGATAATGGGCGATTGCACGCGTGGTTCCTCGGGCATATGGGTTTGTGGACCTGCTTGTCCGGCCCTCGATGTCGATGAAGTGCTCGCTATTGAAGGTGCGGTAGAGGTCGATGTACTGGTGTAGGAGGGATGACTCGCCTGAAGTGCCGGCCGTGCAGGTCGTGCAGCTGGTCGGTGCTCCTGAATCTGCTCCGCATCCTGAACCGGTATACCGGCCTGGAACAACAAACTAACCGCCTCCGAATTGAGTTCACTCAGCATGGTCTCAAACAAATTGAACGATTCCATCTTATAAATGACCAAGGGATCCTTTTGTTCATATACAGCATTTTGCACAGACTGCTTGAGCTCGTCCATATCGCGGAGATGGTTCTTCCAAATCTCATCGATGAGCTGAAGAACGACTGATTTCTCCAGCTCCGTGATGATTTCCTGTCCGTGGTTGCCCATTGCCCGCTTCAATTGAACACCAATTTGAACCCCACGATTGCCCATCTGTATGGGAACACCGATGTACTCGATACGCTCCCCTTGTTCGCGGTGTACCGACTCCAAAACAGGCATAGCGATCTCCTTGAGCTTGCGGTTTCGTTCTTCATAATGCGTCAGCACACCCTCTGCCATGCGCGCCACCGCTTCTTCCTCCTTCATACGGGCAAATTCAGTGCTGCTGAATGGAGGTTCCTGCCCAAAAACACGAATGGTATCGAGGTATAAGGCCTCAAAATCGGACGATTTGCTGTAGCGGCTTGCCAATTCTCCGGCAACATCTTCCATCATATGGCGCACATCCATGCCGATGCGCTCACCGTATAAGGCATGCCGCCTTTTCTTGTAGATCACCTCCCTTTGTGCGTTCATGACATCATCGTATTCGAGCAAGCGCTTGCGAATGCCGAAATTATTTTCCTCTACCTTTTTCTGTGCCCGTTCGATGGAGCGGGTAATCATAGCGTGTTGAATAACCTCTCCTTCCTGATACCCAAATCGGTCCATGATTTTTGAAATCCGGTCGGACCCGAACAAGCGCATCAGGTTATCCTCAAGCGAAACAAAAAACTGCGAACTCCCGGGATCGCCTTGCCGGCCTGCACGCCCCCGCAACTGCCGGTCGACCCGTCTCGATTCATGACGCTCGGTGCCCACGATGGCCAATCCACCCGCCTCCCGAACGCCCGGGCCCAGCTTGATGTCGGTACCCCGCCCCGCCATGTTGGTTGCAATGGTCACATTTCCCGCCAATCCCGCTTCCGCCACGATTTCAGCTTCCCGCTGATGCTGCTTGGCATTGAGTACGTTGTGTTTGATTTTGCGCATACTCAGCATTCGGCTCAGCAATTCAGAAATCTCTACGGAGGTGGTACCCACCAGCACAGGGCGTCCGGCTGCCACCAATTCCTCCACTTGTGTTATGATAGCCTGATACTTTTCCCGAACGGTTTTATAGACCCGATCCTCTTCATCGCGCCGGATGATTGGGCGATTCGTGGGGATCACGACCACATCCAACTTATAAATCTCCCACAACTCACCCGCTTCCGTTTCCGCCGTACCCGTCATACCCGCCAGCTTATGATACATCCGGAAATAGTTTTGCAGGGTGATGGTCGCAAAAGTTTGTGTAGCCGCTTCCACGCGAACATTTTCCTTAGCTTCAATTGCCTGATGCAAACCATCCGAATAGCGACGACCATCGAGCACACGCCCCGTTTGCTCATCCACTATCTTCACTTTGTTTTGGTCGACTATATACTCCACATCGCGTTCAAACAGACAATAGGCCTTCAGAAGCTGATTGAGTGTATGAATTCGCTCCGATTTTACCTGAAAATCGGACAGTAAGCGTGATTTTTGCTCGGCTTTTTCGCGGGCATCCAACGCAGACTTTTCGATCTCCGCCACTTCACTGCCCACATCAGGCATAATGAAGAATTGAGGATCTTCTCCACTTGCGGTAATCAGTTCGATGCCTTTTTCGGTGAGTTCTATGGTGTTGTTCTTCTCATCGATCGTAAAAAACAGGGGTTCATCGGCCTTGTGCATTTCCTTTTGCTGGTCCTGCATATAAAAAGCCTCAGTCTTTTGCAGCTGGGCCCGAATGCCTTGTTCGCTCAAAAACTTAATCAACGCCTTATTTTTGGGCAACCCGCGGTAGGCACGGAACAAAGCCAATCCCCCTTCATCGGTTTGACCGGCCGACAACAGCCTGCGGGCATCGCTGAGGGCTGTGTTCACGAAACGCTTTTGGGCGTCGACTAGCCGTTCGATCCGGGGCTTCAGTTCCTGAAACTCATGAATCTCTCCGCGCGGGGTGGGACCCGAAATGATGAGCGGGGTACGGGCATCATCGATGAGCACGGAATCTACCTCATCCACCATAGCAAAATGGTGTTTACGCTGAACAAGTTCATCCGCAAACCGCACCATATTATCGCGCAGGTAATCGAAACCAAACTCATTGTTCGTTCCGGAGGTGATGTCGGCCCGATACGCCTTTTTTCGTTCAGCCGAATTGGGGGTATGCAGATCGATGCAATCGACCGTTATACCATGAAACTGAAAAATAGGTCCATTCCAAGCCGCATCGCGCCGGGCTAGGTAATCATTGACGGTCACAATATGCAAGCCCATCCCCGAAAGCGCATTCAGATAGGCAGGCAGCGTTGAAACCAGCGTTTTACCCTCACCCGTAGCCATCTCGGATATTTTACCGGAATGCAGCACCATGCCCCCGATCAACTGCACGTCATAATGAACCATGTTCCACACCACCTCATTGCCCGCGGCACTCCAACGGTTACGGTAAACCGCGGTATCGCCCTCAATCCGCACAAAATCTTTCGAAACTGCTAAGTCACGATCCATCTCGGTGGCCCGCACGTGGATCTCCTCATGCGTTGTAAAGCGACGGGCCGTTTCCTTCACCACAGCAAATGCCTCGGGCAACAAATCATTCAAGACCTCCTCGAGCTGCTTATCGCGCGACTTCACAAGCGCATCCAAATGCTCATAGGCCTCGGTTTTCTCTGCAGTCTGCTCGGGTGGAAAGGAATCCGCCTCAGTCCGAAGTTTCTCAATTTCCTCCTCCATGTCCTTGAGCGCTTCTTTGATCCTCGAACGGAACTCGATCGTTTTGGCCCTCAGTGCGTCGTGATCGAGTTGCTTATACTCCTCAAACCAACGGTTAATTTCAGCCACCCGAGGCAGCAAGTCCTTAACATCCCGATCCGATTTCTTACCAAACAATGCGGTAATGATTTGCTGCAGAAAACCCGCCATAAGATTCACCAATTTAATAGTGCGCAAAGTTACACATAAGAAGGCTCCCCGGCCTTATATTTGCCGCGTCTTAGGGGTGCCCTTCGGGGCTGAGATTATACCCATTGAACCTGATCAGGGTCATGCCTGCGAAGGGAAGATGTTATCCATTGTTGCTTGTCGGCCCCTGCCAAGCATTTGTTCAACCCACAAATGCCCTATGGCCATGCGCATTCTATCCTTTCAATTCGCCAGTCTACCCCATTGGTTGGTCTTTTTATGCAGCTGCATCACCGTTTTGCACGCTAAAACCCCTGTTACCGGAATACTCATCGACCAGCGGCAAGGAAAACCCATATCCGCGGCAACGGTGGTACTCGAACCCCGCCAGTCGTTTGTTCTCACCGACAGTTTGGGCCATTTCACCCTATTAAACCCCGGTCTCGGCCTTCGCATGCATCTGCGCATCAGACACCTCGCCTATCAACCCATCGACACCATCATCACCCTAGACGAGGCGGCATCAACCCCGATTGTATTCTATATGGTTCCCCGCATTCAGGAGCTAATGGAAGTATCGGTGATGCCCTTCCCAGCCCAGGAGCGCACACCCATCGCCTTCACCCGCATCACAGCCAAAGACATTCAGCCAGGAAATCTAGGGCAAGATCTGCCCATCCTGTTGCAGCAATCGATCGGGGTGGTTTCGCATTCCGACGCAGGTGCAGGTGTCGGTTATACGGGGATGCGCATCAGGGGTTCAGATGGCACCCGGATCAACGTCACCCTCAACGGCGTGCCGGTGAATGATGCAGAGTCTCAAGGCGTTTTCTGGGTGAACATGCCCGATTTAGCGGGCTCAATCGACGAAATTCAGATCCAAAGGGGCGTTGGCACGAGTACCAGCGGTACCGGTGCTTTTGGAGGCAGCGTTCACATAAACACCCAACTTTCAAGCGATACGGCAGGGATGCGGATGAGTCTGAGTGGGGGTTCCTTTAGCACGCTTCGCCAGTCGCTCGCCATAAGCAGCGGGGCCCTAGAAGGGGGCTGGCAGTTCGGCGGACGATTGAGCAGAATCCGGAGCAATGGTTACATTGAACGCTCGGATGCGGAATTGAGCAGTTTGGCCGTAGGTGCGCGGCGTAAGGGACAGCGCAGCCGGCTTGAATTGAATGCGATTCAAGGACAAGAACGAACCAATCAGGCTTGGTATGGGGTGCCGCAGGATTCGTTGGCGGCACGACGGACCTATAATCCAGCCGGGGCATATGTTGATGCGCAAGGCAACCCAACCTACCACCCCGATGAGGTCGACAACTACCGTCAAGATCACTATCAAGGTATTTATGAATGGCAGGCACGACCCCATTGGGCCCTCAAAGGCACCGCTTTCTACACCCGGGGAAAGGGCTACTACGAACAATATCGCGTCGATGAAACCTACGAACGCTATGGGTTGATGCCCAGTGTTGTGGGCGGCGATACCCTTTTGAGCACCGATATGATCAGGCGTCGCTGGCTCGATAATCATTTTTATGGGGGAATATTACAAACGGAGTGGAAAGATGGACCGTGGAACATCCAATCAGGCGGTGGTTGGTATGGGTATAAAGGTGCCCATTTTGGTGAAGTGGTTTGGGCCCGAATGTCTCCCGCGCAACCCCTGCCCAGCCGCTACTATGAAAACGATGGCCTCAAGACAGAATATCATCTGTATACCCGTGCAGAATGGGCGTTCCGATCGAATGGGCATCTTTTTGGTGACCTCCAATACAGATCTGTTGATTATCGATTTGAAGGACTAAACAACCAGAACCAGGCGGTCAACCAAACGGCTCCGTTTCGGTTTTTCAACCCCAAGGCGGGCGTCAACTGGCAACCCACTCCACACCTTCGGTGGTTTGCTTCGGTGGCCGTGGGTCACCGAGAGCCCGTTCGCGACGACCTGACTGCTTCAACCCCAGAAAGTCGTCCGGGCGCCGAAAAACTCACCGACTGGGAGATGGGCATCAGCTGGAGGGGACGAAATACGCGCTGGGACGTTCAATCCTATTATATGGTGTATCGCGATCAATTGGTATTGAATGGACAAATCAACGATGTGGGTGCTTATGTTCGGGTGAATGTGCCCGAAAGCTATCGATTGGGGGTGGAAATGTCGTGGTCGACCCAATTACACCCAAAACTGGCATGGACAGCCAATCTTTGCCTTTCACAAAATCGGGTACGCGACTATACCGAGTACTTTGATCTCTACGATGCCCAGTTCAATTATTTGGGTAATGTGCGTGGACAAACGCAGGCGGTAGCACCCATTTCTTTTTCGCCCGGAATCACTTCGGGTTCTACCCTATGTTGGAATCCCCTGAAAGACTTGGCCATCAACCTGTTGAGCCGACACATTGGTCGTCAGTTTCTCGATAACAGCGGTGATCCTGCACGAGCGCTTGAAGCCTGGACGGTGCACGACCTCCGCATCGATCATAGGATCAAGACAAGCAACCACCGTCCGGAATGGCGCATCAATCTACAGATCGGAAATATCTTAAGTCGACGCTACAGCGCCAACGGCTACACCTATCCCTATTGGCTGGATGGCAACTTGGTACGCGATAATTATTACTTTCCTCAAGCGACACGCAACATCCTATTCGGATTGCAGGTGGCTTTCTAAACATTACACCCCTCTCTCTCATTGCGCCACACCCAATTTCTTAACCTTTTTCATTGGGGTCAAAAAATAAGCATATGAAAAAGCGTACCGATTTTCGGCCGTAATTTGAAGGGACCGTTGGAAAGAGCCCGACCCAACCTTCCTATTCTTTTGATCCACGACCAGCATATTCTGTTTGAATTGATCGGATAAGGCAGGTAAATAAGAACGACGAACCGTCCACTCGACCGGAATTGTTCCTGAATAAGTGGCTTCTATCCGTCCGTTCACCCACCAGCCTTCCGCCCCCCCCGTCTTTTGGCCATCATTCAATTGCCTGCCCCAACGAATTTCTCCGCTATCGGCTCCGCTCAGCACGGGCTTAGCCAACTCCACCTGCAACGCCCGGTCGTATGCGAAAGGCGAAGGATCATTCAATATCGTGGGGGTAGGCGGTTGATGTTCCGACTCGATCAGCAGGGGTATTTTCAAGAAGTCGACGGAATCACTTACAGGTCTGATGATGAGCGTTGAGCGCGTCGACGGCCATTGAAAAAATTGGCTATCGGAAACTGAAACGGCGCTGAAGTTCCAATCCTCTTTCACCAGCAGGGACACTTCATCTTCCCGAGCTGTGGTCGACCAAACGCCGGGTTCAATAATCCCAGAGGCAGTCATCCGAAAAAGTGGGGCATTGTTCGCGTCCAAAAAAAGACTGTTGAGGCTTGGGTGACCCACCAATTGAAATTCATCGAAAGAAAATGACGCTTGAAGTCGCACATCCAAGGCAAGGCGGGCCTTGGCAGAAGGCTTTAGACGGTATGTATATCCGCAATCCAGACTTTTAGTTTCTACCCAAACCTGAATGGGACCAGCATCCCAACCACCGGGCGCCAGCAGATGAATCCGATAGCGAGAGGGCTCTTTATGTTCAAATGCGTGCTTCCATTCGGGGTTGGTAGACCAATACATGATCTGTCGAACCGGGATGTTGTGAATTTCTTGTCCGGCCGACAAAATCAACACCTCAGCCTTTTGGTCGATACCGAGTATGGTACCGCTGTACCCCACGTTTTCGCTGCCATCGAAAGTCTCCACCGATACCTGTCGGCCTATATTCATTGCAATTAAGGAACCGAAATCAGCTGCCGGGCGCATACTGCGCACAGAATCGCGAAGGGTATGGATGAAAACAGTCGACGCGTGGCCTTGTTGTGCAGACAGAGTCGATTTCGAGGTCTTGGAGGCTTTATGCGTCCAAAAGACCCGCTCCGGGATCAAGCCCATGGGCAATTCTATGACCGCTGCACCCTTTGCGCTGGGTGTGCCCACGAATTCCAAAACAGACAAATTTCCGGGGGCCAAATGAAGGGCAACCGGTTGAAAACCCTGGTTAGCTTGGGCATTGGTGGCCAACAGCCACCCCAAAAAACAGATACCGGTAAACAACGCTCTTGTCCTCATATTCTTGTTCATCCTGTTCAATATTATGTCAATCCTTCTTGCTGCGCTTCAGATCCACCAGCATTTGTCGGATTTCGCTTTGTCGGTTGCGTGGACACACCAATAAACCATTTTCCGAATCAATGACAATGAAACCTTCCAATCCAACCAAAAGCATGGGCTTGTCGCTGCTGCTCATTACCAAACACTGTGCCGAATCGAAGGTAGCGATATTTCGACCCGAAACGGCATTATCTAAATAGTCGTGCTCCCTGACCCTGTATACCTCCTCCCACAGGGTGATGTCGGACCAAGCAAAGTTACCCACAAGCACTTTCACCCTTGGGTTGTTATAGAGAATCCCCTGTCGAAATGAAACAGGCGTACTCTGTTGATAGAGCCTCAAAATACCATCCCGTTCTTTTGTAGTACCCCAGATCCCTTCCATTTCACCAAACAACTGCACCAGCTCAGGCAAATTTTGACGGTATAAATCGAACAATACGGAAGCGCGAACCACCTTAATGCCCGAATACCACAGGAAATCACCGGAGCGGAAAAACGCATTCGCAATCTCCTGTGTTGGATTTTCGGTGAAGGTCTTGACCGCGCAAATGGGGTTGTTGTCTGCGTTGGGAAAGTATTGAATGTAGCCGTAGTGAATATCGGGTTGATGAGCGCGTACCCCTGCCACCACCAGCTCATTATGTTCGGCCGCATACCGAAGCGCTGGCTGAAGATTTTGCACGAATTGCTCTGAATCGACCACGAAATGATCGGAAGGCAGGATCAGCAGCAGAGCATCCGGGTTCGTACGCGCGATTCGTATGGCGGCATGCAGTGTGGCAACAGCGGTATTCTTGCGAATGGGTTCAGAAATGATCGACGACCGGGGAAGCTCAGGCAATTGTTGTCGGGCGAGGTTTGTCCACCCATCGAGCGTCACCAAATGAATTCGATCGACTTCGGTGAGCATGCGGGCATTTTGGTAGGCCGATTGCACCAAACTCATCCCCGTTCCAGCCACATCCAAGAATTGTTTGGGTAGATCAGGCGAACTCAGCGGCCACAGGCGCGAACCGGAACCACCGGCCAAAATCACAGCGTGTAGGTCGTACATAGATGACTTTCCTCCACAAAGATAGAGCAAGCTGATGCAATTCGCCTACAATATACCTTCCCTGAGCAAGTCGTGCAGGTGAACAATCCCACAAAACACGTCATCCGAATCCAAAACAACGATTTGAGTTATATTATTTTTTTTCATTAACTCAAGCGCATCGACTGCATAACTGCCTTTCAGTAAAGTTATGGGATTGGGCGTCATCATATCGGAAGCGGTTTGCACTTCCGGCTGGTCATACCGTTCCAGCATGCGGCGGATGTCGCCATCGGTGATGACCCCAACGAGCCTCCCCGACTCCATAACGGCGGTTAGGCCAAGACGACTTGAGGTGATGCTGATGAGCACCTCGCGCAGCGATGCGCCAACATCCACCTGGGGTAGAGCATTGTTGGTGATGAGGTCATCAACGCGCAAATAGAGTTTCTTGCCCAGGGCCCCTCCCGGGTGAAAGCGTGCAAAATCGTCTCGTGTGAAACCCCGTTCCTCAATCAAACAGATCGCGAGGGCATCACCCATAGCCAATTGGGCAGTGGTGGAAGTGGTGGGCGCCAAATGAAGTGGACAGGCCTCAGACGCCACCGCGGAACTCAAAAAATGGTCGGCATGCGTGCCGAGAAAACTATTTTTCTGCCCGCATAACCCGATCAGCAGGTGGCCAGCCGACTTCAAAAGGGGTACGAGCAGCTTGATTTCAGGTGTGTTTCCGCTCTGAGAAATACACAAAACAACATCACCCGAGCGAATCATACCGAGGTCACCATGTACGGCATCGGCAGCATGCATGAACAAGGCCGGTGTGCCTGTCGAGTTAAAAGTAGCGCTGATTTTCGCAGCAATTAGGGCACTTTTGCCCACGCCCGTAAGCACAATCCTACCTGGGCAATTCAGCATCGCACGAACGGTCGCCACGAATTCTTCGTCAATTCCATCCCTTAGGGCCAGAATAGCCTCCCCTTCGGCTGTGAGTGCCCGGCGGGCCGACTCCAAGATATGCGTGTGTGGATTCAATTTTATGTCGTATATTCGGCTACAAATCTACTACTTTGCGAGACCAGGTCACCGATTTCGTTGATGCGCGCACTAAATTGCGCGATTTACTACAATCATTTTTTGGATTTTCTTCTTTTAAAGGGCGACAGGAGGAAGTCATCGACAATATATACGCGGGGAAGAACACATTGGTGATCATGCCCACCGGCGCAGGGAAGTCGCTCTGCTACCAACTCCCCGCCATAGCCAGTGAGGGCACAGCCATTGTGGTATCACCCCTCATCGCCTTGATGAAAAACCAGGTCGATGCTGTGCGCGCCTTTTCTGGCGTTAGTGGGGTGGCCGAATTCCTGAATTCTTCGCTCAACCGCAATGAAATCCGGAAAGTTCATGACAACGTCATGCAGGGTGTCACCAAAATGCTCTATGTGGCCCCCGAGTCCTTGGCCAAACTGGAGAATATCGAATTTTTGAAGAAAGTTAACATCAGTTTTGTTGCGGTCGATGAGGCACACTGTATTTCCGAATGGGGCCACGACTTTCGTCCGGAATACCGCAAAATCCGTCAAATGGTGGATATGCTTGGCCAGGTTCCCATCATTGCCCTCACAGCTACTGCGACCCCAAAAGTGCAATCAGACATCATCAAAAACCTGCAGATGCCTGAGGCCGATGTTTTCCTGTCGAGTTTTAACCGACCAAACCTCTACTACGAAATTCGCCCAAAGGTCAACGCGATCAAGAGCATCATTAAGTACATCCACGAAAACCCCAACAAATCGGGTATTGTTTATACCCTAAGCCGCAAAAAGACCGAAGAATTAGCGGAGCTCCTCGTGGCCAACGGCATTAAGGCTGCCCCCTATCATGCCGGCCTTGATTCGCCGGTACGAGTGGCCAATCAGGATGCTTTTATTATGGAGGATATCCATGTGATTGTGGCCACCATCGCCTTTGGCATGGGCATTGATAAGCCCGATGTTCGTTTCGTGATCCACTACGACATCCCAAAATCGATCGAAAGCTATTATCAGGAAACAGGCCGTGCCGGTCGTGATGGCTTGGAGGGCGTGTGTATCGCTTTTTATGCCGATCAGGATGTGGTGAAACTTCAGAAGTTTATGAAGGACAAGCCGGTAGCTGAGAAAGAAATCGGGAATCTGCTCATCGATGAAGTGGTTTCTTTCGCCCACTCGGCCACCTGCAGACGCAAGCAAATCCTGCATTATTTCGGTGAAGGATTTAATGAGGCCGACTGCAACCAAATGTGTGACTCATGCAGGCATCCGGTGGCGTTGGTGGATGGTACGGAGGCCATGCAGACCCTATTGAAATTGGTGGCAGGCTTAGCACGAAAGTTCGACTCAGATCATTTGCTCAACCTGGTCACCGGCACCATGAGCCCCGATATCGAGGCCTATGGCCATGATCGCCATCCCCTTTGGGGGGTTGGAAGTGATGAAGCCCGTGGATTCTGGGGGGCTTTGCTTCGGGAGGCTCTCGTGAGTCACTTGCTCATCAAAGAATTCGAGCAATTCGGCACCATACGGATGGGAGCAGCCGGTGAAGCATTTCTTCAGAAACCCTACCCCATTCGTGTCCGACCCGACCACGATTTCAGCAAAATCATGGCCGAATCGGATGCAGAGGCTCAAGGAACGAGTGTACTCGACAGTCGTTTGTTTGATATGTTGCGCGACTTGCGCAAAAAAATGGCAGGTCAGAAAAACCTCCCCCCGTACGTCATTTTTCAGGATCCATCTCTGGAGGAGATGTCGACACTCTACCCCATCAACCTACAGGAGTTGCAGCTGATTAGTGGTGTTGGGGCCGGGAAGGCCAATAAATTCGGAACACCCTTCGTAGAGTTGATTGCCCGATATGTGGAAGAAAATGAAATTGAACGCCCAAGCGACTACGCCATAAAATCCACAACCAGTAAATCAGCGGTAAAGGTGTTTCTCATTTCCGGAATTGACCGAAAAATCCCGCTTAAGGATTTGGGCAAAAGCAAAAACTTAAGCTTCGAAGAGGTCTTGTTGGAAATACGCAGCATCATCGACTCGGGTACCCGGCTGAATATCGACTACCAGCTGCGTGAAACCATGGATGAAGAGTCGATTCAGGAATTATACGATTACTTCTTGGGGATGCATAACGATGATTTGGCCCAAGCCATCCGAGATATGGGGGATGTCTATTCGGAGGATGAAATCAGGCTTGTGCACATCAAATTTTTAAGCGAACAGGGCAATTAAGCGCTATTCCTGGTAACCACCGGATGTCGCCAGGAATCGCCCTTTAGCGCAATTTCCCTCCATTGAGGGGTTTTACGGTCAAGGGTTAACGCTGTTTGCGGCCAGGTTCGTGAGCATCTCATCCACCAAGGCGTTGAGGTCGTAGCGGTGGTTCCATCCCCAATCATGACGCGCAACCTGGTCATCGATGACCGCTGGCCAGGTATCAGCGATGGCCTGGCGAAAGTCGGCGCGGTAATCGATTTGAAAATCGGGAAGACGTGATTGAATGGCCTCGGCTAATTCCAAAGGCGTGAAGCTCATGGCGGTGATGTTGTAGGACGTACGAACACTCAATCGTTCCCCGTCGGCTCGCATCAACTCGAGGGTAGCCCGCACAGCGTCGTCAATAAACATCATTGGAAGGCGTGTATGCGCCTGCAGGAAGGAAGTATAGGCACCCGTGCGGAGTGCTTCATGAAAAATTTCAACTGCATAATCGGTGGTGCCACCTCCTGGTGGGGTGCGCCAGCTGATGATGCCCGGGTAGCGAAGCGAACGAACATCCAAACCAAAACGCTGAAAGTAATATTGGCACCACAATTCACCCGATAGTTTACTGATCCCATAAACTGTTCGGGGATCCATGACGGGCCATTGAGGCACCAAATCGCGTGGGGTGCCCGGACCAAAGGCCGCGATAGAACTGGGCCAAAATACGCGCCCAACCCCGTGTTTGACCGACAGATCGAGCACGTTCAGCAGGCCCTCCATATTGAGACGCCACGCCATTTCGGGGTTTTGCTCACCCTTGGCCGACAACATAGCCGCCAGGTGGTAGATTTCCTGAACACCATGGCGCTGGATCATGTCCTCGAGCCTTTGTTTATCGAGCACATCGAGGGTTTCAAAGAGGGCGCCATCAGGGGCCGTTCCTTGGTGGAGGTCGCTACAAATCAGGGTTTGATCGGGTCGTTCCTTCAACAGCGCTGATGCCAGCTCCGACCCCAATTGGCCCGATGAGCCAATAATGAGGGCGACAGAAGGCACCTTTTGGAGATTGTTCATAGATGAAAGGTCGGCCTAAATATCCGTATTTTTGGTTCAAAATTTAGAATATGCGGTATTTCTTGTTTGCATCATTGGTGCTCCTCGTGCAGGCTTGCTATTATGATAATGAACAGGATTTATATCCTGCCGGTGGAGGAAATGGCGGATGTGATACCCTGAACCTCAGTTATCAAACCCATATCCTACCCATCATGAGCAGTAAATGCCAGTCGTGCCACGGTTCCGTGTCGCCCAGTGGCAATTTAAGTCTGATGACCCACGCTCAGATTAAGGAGGCAGAGCTGAAAGTACGCGACCGAATAAACCGACCATCCGGCGACCCCCTATTGATGCCTACATCGGGAAAATTGCCCAGTTGTCAGATCCGTCAACTGGAATTATGGTACAATCAAGGCGCCCCCAACAACTAAATCTGATGAACATCATCCGCACTGCCCTCATCGCCAGCTGTCTATTTCTGGTGAATCAGCCTATTGTTTCTGCACAAAAGGAGAACGATCTCGACGCCCTGCTGGCGGATCCAGAAGCTGAGCAAAGCAAGGATTTTGTATCGTATACCTTCAAGTCGACCCGAATCATCAACGCCCATTCGGTCGAACAAACCCCCGCTGGCGTAATGGATATGCGTATTTTGCATCGATTTGGGAGTATTTCGGGCGGAGCTTATCAGTTGTTTGGTCTCGATCAGGCCAGTATGCGGATGAGTCTCGATTATGGAATTACCCCCTGGATGCAAGTAGGAATTGGTCGCAGCTCGACGGGCAAGGAACTCGATGGTGTGCTAAAATTACGTCTGCTTCGGCAGGTGGCGGAGGGATCGGGTTCGCCTGTAACCTTGACATACGCGGCGGGATCCACCTTATCCACCTTAGCATGGCCAGAACCTGAACGGGGCAATTTCTTCTCGTCGAGGATCGCTTATTACCACCAATTGCTGATGGGCAAGAAGCTAAACGAACGCTTGAGCCTGCAGCTAACCCCAAGCCTGGTGCACCGAAACTTGGTGGCAACGCGCACTGAGCCCAATGACATTTTTGCACTCGGTCTGGGTGGCCGGATCAAAACCAACGCCCGAATGGCCCTGACATTCGACTACTTCATGGTTCCTGGGCAGCAGCTGGTCGAGCACAACAACAGCCTATCACTTGGCATCGACATTGAAACAGGAGGTCATGTCTTCCAGCTGCACATTTCCAACAGCAGGGGACTGAATGAACGGCAGTTTATCACGGGCACGAATGGTCAGTGGGATCAAGGTGATTTATTTTTCGGCTTTAACCTGTCGCGGGTGTTCACGCTACGCGCCCCGAAGATGCCTGCACCCGTTGGGGGCTGGTGATCAGAAAATGTTCTACTCTTTGTAGGATTCATTCCTTATTTTGAAAGCTATTCGTTGCAAGCTATTCGGCAAAATATTTTGGCACGCTATTTGTATTTCGATTAAGGTTAATCCCACTATTAAGCGAACCCTTTCCATTTTTAAGCAAACCTTCACTCATTTTAAGATACTGCTCTTTTAAACCCATCGCTATTCTAATCCCATCGCTCTTTTAAACCCATCGCTATGCGCCTTAAGTTACTTTCTGCCGGTTTTTTGACTTTTCTTCTGATTCTGAGCTGGGAAATCCACTACAATGTAGCCATCACCAATCCAACAGGGGCACCCGCCGGTTTTACGGGCTCTCCCACCGACGGTAATTCATGCGCGGTATCGGGTTGCCATGGGGCATCGGCTCAAGTGGGTTCGAATGGGCTATTTTCACTCAATACCACCAACAATCAATATGTTCCAGGTCGGGAATATGTGGTGTCGGTGAGTATTGATGGCTCGGGACGAAAAGGCTTTCAAATTTCCCCCCAAAACGCCGCAACTGGTGCATTGATGGGCACTTTAGTGAATACATCAACATCAGGGGCATCAGGCACACAAATTGTTGGCAGTGGCAAATACATGACCCACATACAGGGCCCGACGGCCAATCCCAGTTCATGGTCCTTCAAGTGGATTGCACCCGCAGCGGGAAGCGGGCCTGTTACCTTGTATGGCGCTTTCGTGAATGGGCGTAACTCAGGTCTTCGTTTGCAGCAAATCACCCTCACCGAAGGGTCGAGCGCATCCGTTCAAGACAACAACCGGATACGCCAATTCAGGGTCTACCCCAACCCGGTTCTCGGCGATAAATTTCAAATTTCGTTTCAATTGGAGCGTCGCGAGTGGGTACAAATCGGGATTTTTGACATCACAGGGCGTAAAATTCGTGAAGTTTGTCAGGAGTTAATGGAACCCGGACAACAGCAATTTGTTGTAGAAACGCGGCATTCGTTTGCCCCAGGACTCTATTTTGTTCAGATTGAGGCCGGTAAATCGAGAAGCACCCAAAAACTCTTGGTTCGCTAACCCGCTTTTCTTTTTCTGCTCTTCAAATTTGAGCACTCGCCAATCAGTGCCCAATAAGCATAAGTCATTTTTTCGTGCAATAGATTCCCCGGTTATCCTAAAATAATCGATAATTCGCGCTCCACTTCTTTTCGTGAGGAGTCTGACAAGTGAAGTTGTTCTAAGGCTGAAACGTGTTCAGCCAATTGGCGGCAGGTTACAATTTCTCTTTCGATCAATAGTGTTTTCTGATGCTTATTTAGGTGATGTAAGAGTGTGATCGGGTAGATACCCAGTCGATCCATTTCGGTTCTGAGTCCACCTCCCTCAGGATATTCCCATCCTAATAGCTTCAATCCGACACATTTTGCATATTGAATGCTATCGGAGGAGAACCTCATGTTCGTGACCAACCACCCGGAAGATTCCACACCCGAGGGATCATACTTCGAAATGACATCTAACATGCGTGCATGGACGTACAAGGGTGTTTGAATGCTCAGTACCTTGAGACGATTTGTACTGTACTTACATTCCATATAGCGGACATCGCCTGTGCGCCGCGCTATAACATCTATTTCATGCTGAATACAGCGTCCACCCACAAATTGTCCGACTGCTGCATCAAAATCCTGTTGGGCAAATACCTCAGCAATCAGTCGTTCGAATGGATAGCCTGTATCACCCAACTGGAGAACAGCCTGTTTGAGCTTGTAGTGGTAGGCCACTTTAGTTCGCTCGCTAAGAAGTATGGAAAAAGCGTTTGAATAGATTTGTTTCGTGGTCGTGCCCGATCCCACCAGCGGCAGAAGCCTATGCAAAACACGCTCGGCCAAGGCTACTGATGCACCGCTGTTGATTAGCGAGGCCCGCACCTTGCCTTCGTCGAATTCTTGGGTTTCTCCGTTGGCTTTTCTGATCAACATTTCCGCTCTTCAATTCTTGAGCAATCGCGACACCTCTCTTGGTGTTAGATAACGCCATTGGCCCCGAGGAAGGTCCTTTTTGGTGAGGCCCGCATAAACCACTCGGTCGAGACGAATTACATCATAGCCGAGCGATTCAAATATTCTACGCACGATTCGGTTGCGACCAATGTGCAATTCGATGCCCACTTGAGTGAGGTCATCGGGGTTGGGGTAGGCGATGGTGTCGATCTCGGCTAAACCATCTTCGAGGGTAATCCCTGCAGCGATTTTCTCAAAATCTGAACGCGTAAGCGGCTTGTCTAGGCCTACATCATAGACCTTCGATATCTGAAAGCTGGGGTGCGTGAGTTTTTGTGCCAATTCACCATCGTTGGTCATGAGCAACAAACCTGTAGTGTTTCGATCGAGTCGACCGACTGGCAGGATTCGTTCCTGACTGGCTTCTTCTACGAGCGACATCACCGTCTTTCGGTCTTCTGGATCTTCGGTTGTGGTGATGTAATCTTTAGGCTTATTCAACAAAACATACACAAGGTTTTGCAACCTCAATGTTGTGCCTTGGTAGGTCACTACCGAACCGGGTGAAACACGTGAACCCAGTACGTTAATCACCACTCCATCTACCATGATGTGTCCACCTTCGATCAGTTCATCTGCTCGTCGCCTGCTGCATAGACCTGTATTGGCTACAAAGCGATTAAGGCGCATGGGCGTGTCGAAGGCAATGCTTTTAGGGGCTTTGCCGCGTATGGGATGCTCTGAAGTTTTTGGGATCCTGATTTTGTCAGTGGCACGTTTTGGCTTTTCGCTGTATTCCCGTCGGGTACCATAGGGGGCATCGTTGTCGCGGCGACCGCGGGGTTGGTAGCCCGAATCACCATCGCGTCGACCGCGTGGGGCAAAGCCTGAGTTAGCGTCGCGCGGCGGGCGTGGTCGGTAATCGGAATCACCGTCGCGGCGACCGCGTGGGGCAAAGCCGGAATCGCCGTCGCGCGGCGGACGTGGTCGGTAATCGGAGTCACCGTCGCGGCGACCGCGGGGTTGGTAGCCCGAAT
>SYHW01000065.1 GCA_005799065.1 Bacteroidota bacterium | reverse complement strand
CTGGGGGTGAGTGGAACTCTGGGGGTGAGTGGAACTCTGGGGGTGAGTGGAACACTGGCGGTGAGTGGATCCTTGAGGGGCTGCTGAACTTGGGTGTAAGTGGAACGCTGGGTGTCAGTGGAACACTGGGTGTCAGTGGAACGCTGGGTGTCAGTGGAACGCTGGGTGTCAGTGGAACGCTGGGTGTCAGTGGATCCTTGAAGGGCTGTTGAACGCTGGGGATGAGTGGAATGTTTGGGGTGAGTAGAAAGCAGCGGTTCAGCTAAAAGCGGAGGGTGAGGAACTAGCCGGAATACCCCAATCCCTCAAGATAGGCTTCCGTAAAGTGCAAAAGTGAGCGAATGGCCTCAGGGTCGGCTCCAAACTCCACCCCGGCGCGCGCATACACCTCCCGCACCGATCTTGTTTGACCGAGCGCCAAAGCCGCCTTGTAATCAGCCAGCGCATTCGATCCTGCTTCCATGCTGCGTTTCCAAACACCCAATGCCCCCAATTGCGCGAAACCATATTCGATGTAATAGAAAGGCACCTCAAACAGATGCAATTGCGCTTGCCATTGCCGACCCAAATGCGCCTCGAGTTGCGACCAATCAACGCCCTTGCCGCCAAATCGGGTAGCTATTTCCATCCATTGCGCCGTTCTTTCGGCACGAGAATGACCCGGATTCGCATAGGTCCAGTGTTGAAAAGCATCAATGGCGGCGATCCAGGGAAGAACCGACAAAGACCGCTGCAGCTGTTCGTAGCGTGCCCTGCGCACCAATTCATCGTCATCAAAAAAAACCGAGAAATGTTCCATGGCCAATAGTTCCATGCTCATGGAAGCCAATTCAGCTGTTTCCGAAGGCAGTTGACGGTAGGCTCCCAGGGGAAGCGCGCTTGTGAGGAAAGAGTGCACGGCATGCCCACCTTCGTGCATCATTGTTTCCAGGTCCTCCATCGTTCCCGCCGCATTCATGAATATGAAAGGAGCGCCCGTATCCAATAAGGGATAATTATAGCCACCAGGGGCTTTGCCTTTTCGGCTGTAGAGATCGAAGTGCCCCATTTCCCGCATGGTATGCAGGCAATCCCCGAAATAGGGATCGATGGCACCAAAGGCACGAATGCTGCGCTCCACCAATTGATCTTCGCTGTCGAAAGGAGTTAGGGCTTTTAGGTCGGCTGGTTCGGCACGGGTATCCCAAGGCCGAAGGATGGGCAAACCCAAGCGACGCGCGCGGTCCGTATGGAATCGATGGCAAACGGGGAGCACCACCTCCTCAATAGCGTTGTGAAAGGCCAAACAATCCGCGTGCTCGTAATCGAATCGGCCCAATTCCAGGAATCGATAAGGGATGTATGAATCGAAACCAGCGCCCAGCGCAATGCGGTGGCGGAGGTCAATCAAACGATCCATCAGTTCGTCGAGCACCTCAGCATCCTGTGCCCTTCTTTCGGCTATCAAGTGCCAAATCCGCTCGCGAATCATGCGGTCGGGCGATTTCAGCAGGACCCCCGCCTGCGGCATAGTCAGCTCTTGTCCGTCGAATAGCACCGACATCGCTCCAGCAATGGCCCCATAGCGGCTTTCCAATTGTTTGAGTTCGGTAATGAGGGGAATATTCTCCACACGGTACAACCGAATTTCGGTTTCTACACGCCGCACCCAAAGGGCGAGGGCGGGATCCGATGCAAATCCATCGGGTAGGGCCGCCAGCATCTTGCGGTTTAACCGATCAGTCCAGGGCGCCATTTCGGGGTAGATCGAGCCAATGAAAAACTCATAATCGGCCTTCAGTCGATCATCTTCCGTATTGCAGGTCATCCGAATGTAGCGCCAGGCCAGATCCTCATCGAGAGCCGACTCCAAGGCCGATCGGTCGAGCAAAAACGCCTCAAAAGCCTGAACAGTCCCTAAATCACGGGAGTCAAGCTGTTCGTACCAAACTACAACGTCATCCCAGTGCTGCAAACGCCAGTTAGAGGGCAAGAAAGCGCGCCTTCGCGGAAGATTAAGGGTATTTGCCATTCCACAAAAATAGGACATGGCGGGTTCGGCCCGTCCGTTCCGTATTTTCGCCAATCTTTACACAACAAGAATAGTATGACCGCAGCATTTGCGCGTTGGTTGGGGGGCGGACTAGGATGGGCCATGGGCGGACCCATTGGAGCATTGATTGGTTTTGCTATCGGATCGGTACTCGACGACCGTTCAGGTTCGGTGGAGTCGCAATTTGGAAGAGGGCCCTCCGATTCTTCACGAACAACAGCCGAGGGTGTGGGCGATTTTGGTTTGGCCCTATTGGTGCTCACCGCGGTGGTCATGAAGGCCGACGGCAAGGTCCTAAAATCTGAGCTGGATTATGTGAAGGACGTGCTCAAAAAGAGTTTCGGGCTCGAAAAAGCGCGACAGCTCACCCTCATGTTGCGCGAAGTCATCAACAAAGACATCGACCCACAGGGGGTATGTCGCCAAATTGCCGACAACATGAATGTAGCCGGGCGGCGCGAATTGCTGCATTTGCTTTTCGGAATTGCTTTGGCCGACGGAACAATGGGCGCAGCAGAGTTGGATTGTCTCAAAGGACTGGCACGTTTGCTGCGCATTCCTCAGTCCGATTTCGATTCCATTCGGGCGATGTACGGTCAGACCACTGAGGATGCCTATACAGTACTGGAGGTTTCACCTTCGGCTACCGATGAAGAATTGAAAAAAGCATACCGTCGAATGGCCACCAAACATCACCCTGATAAAGTGGCTCACTTGGGGCCCGAAGCGCAAAAGGCCGCCAATGAGAAATTCCAGCAGCTCAGCCAGGCATGGGATCAAATCCAACGCGCGCGCGGTTCATCCATATAACGGAAGGCGCGTTTCAAAAAAAGTGGGGTAGTGAGGGTGGCCAATAAGCTCATCACGAGGAGAATGGAAAAAACCTCTACCGAAATGAGACCACCGACATAAGCTGTGTTTGCGATCACGATTTCCATAATTCCCCTTGCGTTTAATCCAACCCCTAGTGTCACCGATTCACGGTGCGACAGGCGCGCTGCCCGTCCGCCCAGGTATCCACCCAATGTTTTGGTCAGGTAAGAGGCCCCCAAAACAGCCAAGAGGAGTCCAATATTCTGGATGGATGTTCGTTCGAAAACCAAGCCAATTCCAGCGAAAAAAACCGGCGCCAAAAACCCCATGGCCATGTTGCCCGTGGTGCGTTCAATCGACTTCAAGTGAACCCTTCCGATAACAGCCTCACTAATGAGAAGCGAGGCAAAAAAGGTCCCCACAATAAAATGGAGGCCCAAACCTTCGGTTACTGTCGAAAAGAGCAGAACAAAAGCAAAAAAGAGGGCAAAGAGAGGTTCCTTACCACGCAACAACAAGAGCAGACGGTTTAAGTAGTCTTCCAGGTAATTCCCTAGGTTCACCACACGTCGAATGAGGAAATAGGCTCCTCCCAACAGGCCAACGAGCAAAAGCAATTTCATCAAAGATACGACAGCGGCCATGCTGATGGTGGGGAGAGACAAATCAGTTCCATTAACACTCAACAGCACACCCAGCAGAGAAAGTGCTATCACGTCATCAAAAATGGCGACCGAAATAATGCGCTGACCGATTTTACTGTTCAGCTGCCCCATATCTTGAAGCATACGGATGCCAACGGGAAGAGCGGTGATGGCCATACACAACCCAATAAATAAATTGGTCATGATATCCTGTTCAAACAAACTCCCAGCCATGTAGCCCCCGCACATGGGAAGAAGCATAGCAAACAGGGAAGTCAGGAGGTTGCGTCCTTTGAGCGATTTGATGATGTCATCGATATCGATTTCCAGGCCGGCCAGGATTACAAGCAGAAAAATGCCGAGCTCAGAAATTACCTTAATCTCTTCTGTGCGCTCCATGATCCCCAGTACACTCGGGCCCAAAACGATTCCTGCTAAGATCTCTCCGATCATTGAAGGTTGTCGAAAGCGCTCCATGATTTCACCAAAAATGCGCGCCGTCACCAGCAAAATGAGCAGGTTGGTGAAGAAAGGAAGGTGGAGAACGGCAGGGTTCATATTGATTACAAAGTTATGGGGTGGTCGAAATAAATTTTGTAACGTGCATAAAGTTTATGGTAAATTCAAAAAATACTCCTACATTTACCGTTTAAAACAATTATTATGGTCAAAAAATTTAACACACTCTTTTCGTTTGTGCATTCAGTAGTGAGGTCGCTGCATATGGGCAGTGAACCTCAGGATGCCTCTCACGCTCAAAGCGGACTTCATTCGAGGTTATCGAGCCAATTGAAGGCTTGCTCTGCCGCTGCCTTATTGGCTGTTGGTGGTTTGGTAGATGCAGATGCTGCGGTTGTACATTGGCAAAACGCCAACTTGCTCATTCCCAACACGGTTGATGGTTTGTATATCAATGTGGAAACACAAGCCACCGGATCTGCTGGAAACGTAACAGCGGGCTGGGACATAAACCCCTATACTTCTACTGCCTTTGGGCTGACTTGGTGGAATGCGACTGGAACGGGAATGATGCGTTTCCCGGGGGTGACTAGCGGGTCGGCGGGTAATCTTGCACAAGGCACGGAAATAAACGCAACAAGATCTTACGGTTCGGGTCCTGTCGTAGTGGGCTCCGCACCGGGGAATTGGCAGTTGAACGCCAGTAATTATTTTGGATTCAGATTTGTGGCCTCCGATGGTTTAACGCATTATGGTTGGGGTCGGTTTGTAATCGGCGCTTCGATATCTGGCACCGATCGGATGATTGCTGAGCTCGCATACGAAAGTGTTGCGGGTACTGCAATAACAATCCCAGATCCTTCTGCTATTTCCGGCGCCCCTGTAGGTGGAACGGTGGTTTATGGCAATTCAGCCTCGTCACCGATGCGCAACGCTGTTGTGGTATTGAAGCAAGGCAACGCCGAAGTGGTGCGCGACACCACCGATGCAACGGGCGCTTTCTTGTTGCCATTGGTTGCACCCGGAACCTATGATGTGGTGGTGACGTCCAACACGCCATGGGGCGGTGTGAATGCAACAGATGCTGTTCTAATTCTTCGTAGCTTTTCGGGATCAGCCCCTCTGAATGGCATTCGCTTAACAGCAGCGGATGTGAACGGAAGCGCTTCGGTTAATTCAACGGATGCATTGAATGCATTAAATCGCTTCACGGGAGCATTACTGACCTTCAGTGTAGGCAATTACGCGGCGAGCACGAGCAGTTACACAGCCAGTGGCGCGGGAACGGGCAGTCTCAATGTATCGATGTTGTGTTATGGTGATGTGAATGCGAGCTACCAGCCGAATGGTGGTTTCGTGCGCACGAGTTGGAAGGATTTGTCGACCCAAGGGGTGGCGCGCATCACGAGCGGCAGCTATGAGGTGCCTTTTTTTGTAAGCCGAGGCGTACAACCAGCGGGTGTGAGCTTAGAGCTTGAATTGCCAGAAGGGCTGCGTGTACTGGGTGTGCGGGCATCGGAAGGTCTGAGGGCCAATCAGGTGGTCTATCATCAAGAGGGCAATCGGGTACGTATGGCTTGGCTCGATGAGTCGGGTGCCGAATTGAAGGCAGGCGATGTATTATGCTATGTACAGGTAGAGGGAGCGGTCGAGGGGGTATGGCGCAGCAGCACGGAAGTAGAGCTGGCCAACGTATTGGGTGAAGTACAATCGGGTGTTGAATTGCGCATGCCGAAACTGAGTGCATCACTTGGAGCGATGGAAGCCTCGGTATATCCGAATCCAGGCCGAGGCTTGCGTACTTTGTCGTTGGAGCTATCGGAAGGGATGGGTGTAGCGGTACGGGTTACCGACGCATTGGGTCGCACGGTGTATACACATACGGCGGGCACACTGGCCTCAGGCACGCACCTTATGGAGCTGAACATGGAAGGCTGGCCAGTGGGCAGCTACCAGGTACAGGTACTGGGTGCAACGGCCGAAAGCAAGACCCATCAGCGCAGCATCACCGTATTGCAAACGCGCTAATCAGGCTCGGTTAATAACCAACATTAAGCCCGTGGGAAAACGCCTAAGCGTTTCCCCACGGGCTTAAATATTTTTAGGGAAAATGGTGCTGCTTTGATTATAGTATGACTATCGTTTGTGGTACTTTTCTTTGAAAGCAATTGATCCATAGGGTATTAACGCGTTGCAACGATCCAAAATAGAATCGAATTCATCATCAATCTCTTCCCCCTTCAACATTTTGGTAAAACGTTGCGCTTCTACATGATCGGGTTGAAGTTTCAGTGCCAAATCCAGGCATAGCATGGCGTCGGCGGGTTGTTGCATCCATGCGAGACAGGCTCCCAATACAAAATGTGCCTCAGGTATTGCCTGGCTTATGTCTAAAGCATCAAGAGCCTTTTCAGCAGCGCGTTCTATCTGTCCGGCTGCTAGAAAAATTTTGGCTACCAGGATGTCTATTTTGGGCTCTCCACCTGACAAACTCAATAGTTGACGGGTGTATTGCAGTGCTTTATCAATTTTTCCAATATTGAGCCATGCATTAGCCACGTTGGCATAGTGTTCTCGGTTTTGTCCATTCAGGCGAGCAGCCTGCTCCACACTGTGCTCCGCTTCCGTGCGCATTCCATTCGACAGAAATGCATTTGATTGCAGCAAATATCCCTCGACTAATGTAGGATGCTGATGGAGTAAGTCTTGAACCGCCGACTGTGCGCGAACATATTGTTTGGCGGAAAGTAGGTTCTGCACCCAGCCTGTTGCATATCGTGCTATAGTTGGATGTTTCATCCACAACAATTCATATTCAGAGGCAGCTCTTTCATATTCACGGGCAAAGGTCAAGTAGCCCGCAAGGTTATAACGACTCTCTCGTTCTACTAAATCGATTTGTTGCGCCACATCGTCCGGAAGAGCGGCGAGGTAGCCAAGGTCAATCAATTGCTTGAGGGTTGCAACTTGTTCCAGAGGATTCGAAATCCGGTTTGGTGGATGCATCCCATCGTTTTGTGCGGGTAGATCCCATGATTGAACGCGGCCAGGGAATGATTTGGGCATTAGCCAATCTTCAATGACTCTTCCCGGCATGTCTTGGCCAGCGGGCAATCCACAGATGGCCAAGAGGGTTGGGGCAACATCCATGAGGCTCATGGAAAGTTGGTCGTTCATTTGACGAAATTGAGGCCCTGCGGAAGCCCAAATCCCAAATGTTCGGTGCCATGAAGCTTCCATTTCCATTCTCTTGTCGGGCGATAATTGTTGAGTGGCTGGTCGACCAGGCCCATGTTGAAAGCCGTGGTCGGATAAAATCACAACATTTGTCTTCTCGTTGGTATGTGCCAACATACGCCCTAACACTTGGTCATGCCATTCATACACGGCGTCCATAACCCCGGAAAACAGTCTGAAGTGCTTATCAGAAACGTAGGATAGTTTCGGTTGTCGAAATGCCATAAATTCGTGACCCATCGTATCAATGGTATCAAAAAAGACCATCGACACATCCCATGGGTCATTGGTCAAGAGCCATTCACTGATTTGAGCAATGTGGTGGGCGTGAGTCATTTTCTGAATGAGTCCCTTCAAAAAATGATCGTCTTGGGGTGCAACCTCACGGAAGCGCGGTAGCCATGTGCTAATTTGTTTTGATCCGAGGACAGGTTTCGACCGAACCAAATTCTTGAAATCTAAAGCAATGTTTTGAGGGTGAATAATATCGGGGTCAAAATCAGCTTCAGACTCTTCCGGGAGCGAGTTGCTTACTACGACGCCTCGAATGGGTTCGGCTGGATGTGATGCATACCAACCCACCACATGCGTTCGCAGCCCCGATTGCGAGAACATATTCCAAAGCGCTTTAGTACGACGTGTGGTGGATTGAACCAGGCGCAGTCCTTGACCGTCGGGTTTGGGCTCTACAAAATTTAAAATGCCGTGTTGATCGGCTCCTTTGCCGGTCGCAATGGTCGACCACAGCAAAGGGGATAACCGAGGCTCAAGTGTTTTTAGGTTGCACCGAACACCTCTTCCGATGAGACGCTGAAGATGGGGCATTCGTCCTTTGGCCATCAAATCATCGATGATACCCCAATCTGCGGCATCCCATCCAATCACCAGCAGTTTTTTTCCTTGCTTGGTCATACTCGTTTTTTGGTCATACTTGTTTATCGGTTATTCACGCGGAATGAGATCCGACAACCGTTTATTGCGTAAAAATGTTACGTTCATATCGCGTTGCTCCTTGAATACTGATCGAATTTGACATTCCTCTGGCCTTTCGCATTCCGCGCAAGGTTTGTAAAACTTAAAGGTCACACAAGGAATTATTCCGATGGCACCATCGAATAGACGCACCACTTCTACCAGTGGGATGTCTGCGGGTAAGCGCTGAAGGGTGTAGCCACCACCCTTTCCACGCTTGCTGCAAACAATGCCCGCTTTGGTTAATTCGTTAAGAATCGACTCCAAAAATTTCCTGGGCAGGCGGGTGTCGGTCGATAAGCGTTTGGATTCGACGGGTAGACCGACAGGTTGGGCCGCGAGGTGCACCAGTGCATGAAGAGCATACCGGGCCTTTTTGGTGAGCATCCAACAAAAATAGGAGATATCTATTAAATTTGTAGGAAATTAAATTCGAATGGGCATGGTGTTCTGGATGACTGGGTTGAGTGGAGCGGGCAAATCCACATTGTCAGAGGCAGTGTACGCGCTTCTTAGCCAGAAAGGATACGCAGTGGCGGTCATAGATGGCGATCGATTACGGTCTGGACTTTGTTCTGATTTGGGATTTCAAGAGGCGGATCGTGCCGAAAACAACCGTCGGGCCGCTGAAATGGCAAAAATGCTGGTTGAACAACAAATAATCGTCTTGGTAGCACTTATTTCTCCGAGAAAAATACACCGAGAAATGGCACGCTCTTTAATCGGGACTGCCTTTTTCAGAGAAGTCTTTGTGGATGCACCGTTCGATTTGTGCCTTCGCAGAGATGTAAAAGGGCTATACCAGCGCGCATTAGAAGGAGAAATTCAGGGATTTACTGGACTCGACTCGCCCTATGAGGTGCCCGATGCCCCTGATCTGCATATTCGTACGGACAATTGGAGCCTCAAATATTCTATAGAGGTGCTTCATGAGTGGATCATAACGTTAATAAAGAGTAAGATTCATGAACCCGATTGATGAATTAGAGGCAGAAGCCATCTATATTCTGCGCGAAGTACAGGCTCAATTCAAAAGGCCGGTCATCCTTTTTTCGGGGGGAAAGGACAGCATCGTTCTCACTCATTTAGCCGTTCAGGCATTTTATCCCCAGAAAATGCCATTTCCCCTGCTGCACATCGATACTGGGCATAACTTTCCGGAGACTTTAGCATTTAGAGATGAACTGGTGCGCTCACGGCACTTCGAGCTCATCATTGGATCGGTGCAGGAGTCGATCGATCAAGGAAAAGCCACCGAAGAGACAGGGCCAGAGGCAAGCAGGAATAGTCTGCAGACCATCACCCTACGAGACACCATTTGCAAATTGGGTTTGGATGCCTGCATCGGAGGGGGCCGAAGAGATGAGGAAAAGGCCCGTGCTAAGGAGCGTGTTTTTTCGCACCGCGATGTAAGCGGACAATGGAGGCCCGACAGACAGCGACCTGAATTGTGGCACCACTACAACGGATTGGCATTAAAGGGCGAGCACTTTAGGATATTCCCCCTTTCGAATTGGACAGAATTGGATATTTGGTCCTATATTCAGCGTGAAAATATCCAACTTCCGTCACTCTATTTTGCTCATGAACGAGAGATCATTCGCCGAAATGGCAGCATATTGAGTGTTGGACCATACCTCAAACCAAGGAATGGAGAACAGACGGAGCGTCTTACGATTCGATTTAGAACCTGCGGAGATATGCCCATTACTGGTGCAATTGAATCGAATGCACAAACGACAGAGGAGGTAATGGAAGAGCTCAAACTGATGCGGACATCCGAACGCGGTAGTCGAGCCGATGACCAAAGGAGCGAAACCGCGATGGAAGACCGCAAAAGAGAGGGCTATTTTTAACCGAATGTTGACGTCATGTCGAAAAACCATAATTTGTCTATACTTAGGATGATCTTTGCGGGCAGTGTCGACGACGGTAAAAGTACCCTAATGGGTCGTTTATTCTATGATGCCGGCGCACTGCCAGCCGATCAAATCGATCAAATTGCCCAGTATAGAACATTGAATGAAAATAATTTACCGGATTTCAGTCTGTTCACCGACGGACTTCGTGAGGAACGGACAAAAGGGATTACGATCGATGTAGCCTACAGGTATTTTCGCACAAAAAACCGACAGTACATCGTTGCAGATACCCCAGGGCACTTTCACTTCACCCGCAATATGATCACAGCTGCATCCAATGCAAATTTGATTGTGTTGTTGGTTGATGTTCAACAGGGTATGATAGAACAGACAAAACTGCACATGGAAATCGCTAATCGATTGGGCATCAAACACTGGATTGTTTGTGTTAATAAAATGGATCGAGTCGATTACCAAATGAATGCTTTTGAAAGGGTATCGCAAGAAATTCAACAGTATGCATCTGCGGTTAATAATCGAATAAACATCAGCATCATACCCGTATCTGCTTTACATGGCGACCAAGTTGTTGAACCTTCAGCTTCGATGACATGGTACGGGGGTCCGACGTTGCTGGAGTTAATTGAGCAAGCAGAAAGCAACGAGAACGAACACGATAAACCGCTGCGGTTTTCAGTCCAGTGTTTCTATTCCGCCTCGGAAGTAGCAACAAGTACATGCAACTTTGCATTGGGTAGGGTTGCAGGAGGGTGCGTATACCCTGGGGATGATGTGGCCGTATGGCCTGGGAATGAACAATTACGGGTAAGCCGGATTTTTGTTGGATCGCGCGAAGTCTTTTGTGCCACAGAAGGCATGTCGGTGACTCTGCAATTCAGCAGCTCCTGTCATTTATCGCGTGGAATGTATCTCTGTGATCCCAAGATAGAGCTTTTGAAGAGTCGACAACTGAGGGTTACCGTATGTTGGTTATCCGAACAAAAGTGTGATTTCGAAGCGTCATATCTGCTCAAACATGGTCATAATCTATACAATGTGCGGATACAAAAGGACTCCATCAGGGACACCAATTCAGGAGGGGAGCCAAAAACGGAAGGAATACAGATTAAGGAGTCAAGAATTAAGCCGACAAAGTCGAATGGGGATATTTTTGGTACAGAGAACGAGATCTTTAATGTTCTTGTGAATTTGGAACGCGAAATGGCTTTTGATCCATACAATATGAATAGAAATACAGGTTCGGTGGTTTTCATCAATCCAGCCACCTTTGAAACTTGTGCTGCAGGATTTGTATGCCCCTTTGATAATGAATAGCGGCATTATGTATCCAATGAATGAATCTATTGTGGTAGTTAGCGGTCTCCCACGCTCTGGCACCAGCCTAGCCATGCAAATGCTCGAATCGGCTGGCCTACCAGTCTATACCGATCAAAAGCGACAGCCTGATTTTCATAATCCAAGGGGATACTTTGAACATGCACAAGTGCTAACGCTTCCCGTCGATCAGTCGTGGGTTCCACAAGTAAAAGGTCATGTGGTGAAGGTAATCCACGCGCTAATTCCTTATCTGCCATCGAATGAACATTATAAGGTTATTTTCATGACCCGCAACATCGAAGAAGTGGTTGCAAGCCAAGCACGCATGTTGGAGTCATTGGGTCGCAAAGGGGGGTTGCTATCGGGTAGTCAGTTGGCTCTATCGCTCATGCAGGATTTGGAACGAACACAGTTGTGGATGAATCTTCAGGACAATATTGATTGGATCACAATAGACTATAATTTACTCGTCGAGCAGCCATTAATTGAAGTATCAAAAATATTTGGGCTGCTTTTTGAGCATCAAGAAGATCTCGAGGGCATTCAGGAGCGCATGGCGAGTTGCGTTCAGGGAGAATTATATCGAAACCGTGCTGGTTTATAAGCCAAACAGCACCTTATTTAGTTCATCATCGCTGTTCAGGCCCATTTTCTTCTGGCTTGTCCCCTTCAAAATTAGTGCGGTCATAAGTCGTTGATAATCAACAAAAGTTATTGAAAAAGCAGTTAATTTACCGCACTAAGGTAAGTTTTCAGCATGAGAATCAGGGTAGTCAAAACCGCCTCAAAGGCGAAGGCGGTACAGGTGGTGAGGTATCAGGATAACAAACGGATCGTAATGCAGCACATCGGTTCGGCCCATACATCCGAAGCACTAAGTGATTTGATGATCTTGGCCGAAGAATGGATAAAAAATTACACCGGCCAGCTTTCAATTTTCCCTGATGAAAACCCCAACAGGTTACTGCACCAGAGCCACTGCGCTTTTATTGGCGTTAAATACCGTTATTTTTATCTTCAGGTACGTGCCATACAGGAATTAATCAAATTGGACGATTTGCCTGTGTTGCTAAACGATTTGGCAGCCATAAGGATATTTGAACCCGCATCGAAACTTCGTTCCCTGGAGCTGATGGAACAGTATTTCGGGATCAGTCATAGCCGCAAAACGTACTATAAGATTGCCCCCGATTGTATCAGGCTGAAGAAGATTGTGGAGGAAAAGGTTACCCGCTTTGCCGGAGCCCATTACTCGTTCAGCTTCGACATCCTGTTTTACGATGTGACCACACTTTATTTTGAGACTTTTGAAGAAGACTCGTTGCGCAAGAATGGTTTTTCGAAAGACAACAAATCCCAGCAACCCCAAATACTTATAGCCCTGATGGTAAGCAAAGAGGGCTTCCCTGTTGCTTATGAGGTATTCCCGGGCAATACCTTT